>NZ_JBXWNR010000013.1:0-108983 GCF_059610465.1 Ruegeria sp. CDSC085
TTAGATTTTGCCCAGATGGCCCAGTTCGCAGTTCGGGCGGGAACACATCCGGTGGACATGTATCACGCTCGGGCACGAACTAAGGTCATCGGATTTGAGCGTGGCTTGGCAACCTCGGGCCGCAGAAGTCTGTGGTACTACAAGCAGTACTAAAATCCGGTCATGGTTATGAAGCTGGTGGACATCTTGAGGTTTGCGCATAACTACACCGACATCATGGTAAAAGAACACAAGAGCCCCGCTATGAAGCTCGGTATTGCAAAGGGCTTTGTCTATAATCGGGATCTCTTCAGTTTCTAATTTGGTCAAGCGCAAAGCCGTTGTTTACTTTAGCATTTGAGCGGTCGAAAATTTTCGTACCAATATCTCTCTCCGCTTTCTGTAGTAGTCGGCCCAGTTCTTTCTCCTCCACGTTTGACGAAGTCTATTTCCGGGTTCGTACAAGAGGAAATTTTGACAAATTCTAGAATTGAAATATCATAACTTGAGTTATTGGTTCTCTGCCGCTTTCCACTGACAACGTTCGGTGAATATGAGGCGGTCAAACTCATTTGCGGGAAAAACAAGCCCTATTCGTGGGCTAGATCGATCAAATAAGTGGATCTTTGGTTTGGACTTTAAAACGACGCAAGAAGTTCCTGATAACGATCTCCAGGATCATCTAAAGGCAGTCGAAGCATCGTCTAGTTTTTTTGGGTGATTAAACGGCGCTTCGAAAGTCTGATCTACCCAAAAGAATAGGAAGCTATTCGGAATAGCCCAAGGAGCGTTGTGTCCTGCACGGTATATGGACCGCTAAAAGGGCGCAATTTCTTAACTTTGATTCTTTTCCCGAAGAGGAGACAAACATAATTAAACGTCACCAAGTTGCCACGCCTTTGGCTGCTTTCTTTTGTACCTTTGCGATCTCCGCAACGGCTCAGGATTTCGATCCGACATCGCTATCGACCTACGGCAGCAAGCCCAACATCATTCTGATCGTATCAGATGATACCGGGTATTGGGATCTTGGCGCATATCATGGTGGCGCAGCGCGTGGCATGGACACCCCCAACCTTGATCAAATGGCCAAGCAGGGGATGATGTTCACGGACTTCTACGCTCAATCCTCTTGCACGCCGGGGCGTGCAGCAATGCAGACTGGGCGTTACCCGAACCGCTCGGGCATGACGACGGTCGCTTTTCAGGGGCAAGGTGGTGGGTTGCCGGCGGCAGAATGGACGATTGCGTCTGTTTTGAAGCAGGCTGAATACAACACTTACTTCATGGGTAAGTGGCATCTCGGTGAAGCAGATTACGCCATGCCAATTGCCCATGGCTACGACAAGATGGAGAACACATTTCTCTATCACCTGAACGCGTACACATATGCTCTGGACGACTGGAATGTGCAGATGTCCGATGATCAGCGGGCATTTTACAAAGAGAACACCACTGGCGTCTTCGAAGGTGTAGCTGGAGAACCCGCCAAAGAAGTGCTGACCATTGAAGACATGACAACCGCTGATCTGGCTGCGCTGGACAAGATCGGTGCAGAAAAGGCGGTGGCGGAACTGGAGCGTCTTGCTGGCCTGGACCAGCCGTTCTTCATGTCTATCAACTGGGCTGCGAACCACCAGCCTAACCTGCCGTCGCCTGATTTTGTGGGCAAGTCGGCGGTAAAGAACAAGTATGGCGACAAGGTGGTCGAGCTTGACTTTCACACTGGTCAAATCCTCGACAAGGTGGAAGATCTCGGAATTGGGGAAAACACCCTGATCATTTACACTGTCGATAATGGCGCGTGGCAGGACGTGCATCCTGATGCCGGCATGACACCGTTTCTCGGCACTAAGGGAACTGACCGGGAAGGAGCGTACCGCGTACCGTTCTTCGCCAAATGGACAGGGAAAATTGCGCCGGATTCGAAGTCGAGCGACATTACCGGTGGTACTGACTTGATGGCCACTTTTGCGAGCCTTGCTGGAGTGCCACTGCCAACCGAAGACCGGGAAGGTCAGCCCACAATCTTTGACAGCATCGACATGGCACCGGTTCTGTTCGGAGAGGCTGATCCGCAGCGATACTCTTGGGCGTACTTCACCGAAAACGAGCTCACACCAGGTGCCATACGTGTTAACGAATGGAAGGCTGTCTTCAACATGCGTGGCGACAACGGCGCGCGGGCCGGCTCCGAATCCCCGGCGGCCGAACTAGGATGGCGTGGTGCAGAGAAATACATCGCAACTGTGCCGCAGGTGTTCAACCTGTGGGAGGATCCGATGGAGCGCTATGACATCTTCATGACTACCGGGCGTGAGAACACCTGGACGTTGCCGACACTGGCCGGTGAGCTTGATCGACTGGTAAAAACCTACATCGAATTCCCGCCGCGCCCTGTACAGAGCGAATCCTACGCAGGTCCGATCACGCTCACTGGTTACCAGCGTTTCCAGAACATCCGGGACCAGCTGGAAAAAGACGGGTTCTCGCTGAGCCTTCCAACCGGGAATTGATGCAAATGGTTGGGGCGTCGCCATGCGACGCCTCGACACTTCGATGACGCAGTCGATGGGTCAAGGAGTAGCAAGGTGCAGACCAATCTGAAGGTTTCAGGTACAAATGTAACTTCGACCCGGAATTTCCTTGCCAGGTTCTTCTTTAGCCTTTTCGTCTTTCTGGGAGTATCTACTGCAACAGGTAATCCTGTGGTTGCACAGGAGAACGACGCGGCCTCAGCAGCAGCTCAGGCGAATAATCCGCTGGCAAATTTCAAAGCGGTCAACGTTCAGAACTATTATATTGGCGATATTTCCGGAACGGACCAAACTGGCAATCAGTTTTGGCTCAGGTATGCGCAACCTATGAGCTTGGGGAACACAAATTGGGTTCTGCGGGCCTCTTTGCCTTTAAATTCATTCCCGGCACAAAGTGGGAAAACGACGGGCGTTGGTGACCTCAACGTTTTTGCCGCTTACCTTATAGATATTGGAAATCCGGCTGTTAGCTTTGGTGTTGGTCCTCAATTAACCGCGCCAACAGGTTCGACAGATGGGTCTGGATCTAAAAAATGGTCAGCCGGTATCGCGAACGTATTGTTCAACGCGTCGTCACCGATATTCCAATACGGTTACCTTCTGACTTGGCAAGCCAGTTTTGCCGGAGACAGTGAAGCAAAGGATGTAAATATCGGAGCTTTTCAACCTTTTCTGTTCTACCAACTCGGTGGAGGGACATACCTAAGGTCAGCGCCAATAATGACCTACGATTTTGAATCGGACAGCTACAATGTGCCAATCGGCTTGGGTATAGGGCAAGTGTTCAAAAAGAAGGACATCACCTACAACGTCTTTGTCGAACCGCAGTACTCAGTTGCGAGCAAAGGGCCAGGACAGGCAAAATGGCAGATCTTTGCTGGCTTCAATACTCAATTTTGAAGGTAATGCCTTTTTCCAACTACCTCCATGTCGGCCGCTCTCGCGTTGTGAGGTCTTTCGCTGCACCAAAATCCAATGCCTGTTAGTTGGTGTCAATTTTCCATCGTCTCAATCGGAGCAAAAAAAAGAGGCTGAACTCTCAGCCTCTTCCAAGATTTACCTATAGGGCCTTGGCCCGACGGGCCGCCTCTTTTGTCGTCTTCTCAATCCAAAACCGGAAACAACTCAGCCTCCGGTCAGCGGCTGTTAGGCTTCGAGGATGTCATCATCCTCGGCGGCACTCGGCGGCATGTCAAAGTCCAGCCCATGAGCCGCACGAATCTTGTCTTCGATGTCCAACGCTATGCGGCTGTTGTCACGCAGGTATTGTTTAGCGTTCTCACGACCCTGCCCGATCCTCTCGTCACCGTAGCTGAACCACGATCCAGACTTTTCGACCACACCGGCTTTGACACCCAGATCCAGAAGTTCGCCCATCTTGCTGATGCCTTCACCATACATGATGTCGAATTCCACCTGCTTGAAGGGTGGCGCAACCTTGTTCTTCACAACCTTGACGCGGGTCTGGTTGCCGACGACTTCATCCCGGTCCTTGATCGCGCCGATGCGCCGGATGTCCAGACGGACCGAACTGTAGAACTTCAGTGCATTACCGCCAGTCGTTGTCTCGGGGCTGCCAAACATCACGCCGATTTTCATCCTGATCTGGTTGATGAAAATGACCATGCAGTTTGAGCGGCTGATCGAACCCGTCAGCTTCCGCATCGCCTGACTCATCAGACGGGCCTGTACGCCAACACTGCTGTCCCCCATGTCGCCTTCCAGTTCGGATTTCGGCGTCAGCGCCGCAACCGAATCGACCACGACCATGTTGACCGCACCAGAACGCACAAGCGTATCGGTGATTTCCAGCGCCTGCTCACCGGTATCGGGCTGCGAGATCAGAAGTTCGTCCAGATCAACGCCCAGCTTGCGGGCATATTGCGGATCCAGCGCGTGTTCGGCATCAACAAAGGCACAGACGCCGCCGCGTTTTTGTTGTTCCGCGATACAATGCAGCGTCAGAGTCGTCTTGCCCGAGCTCTCCGGGCCGTAAATCTCGACAATCCGCCCCATCGGCAGGCCGCCGATTCCCAACGCAATATCCAACCCGAGCGAGCCGGTCGAGCTCGCTTCGATATCCTGCGTGGCACCTTCGCCCAGCTTCATGATCGAGCCTTTGCCGAACTGCCGTTCGATTTGGGCCAGCGCACTGTCGAGCGCCTTTTGCTTGTCTGCGTTTTTCTTGTCGCTCATTGTCAGAAGATCCGCCATTATCCTGTCGCCTTCCCTTTTGTCACACCCTTGATCGGGCGGCAATCGCTGCTTTGTTCGCCTCTTGTTCCTTATGGGACCAAAAAGAGAACATTTCAATAAAAACTTACAGGATTTAGTCTTCTACAATTGTGTTAAAGAGTCGTTTACGACAATCTGCGCGCATGGCCGTGTGACAGTTGGAGCAATTAAATGCTTGTTTTCTTTGAGGAACGCCTTGCCTTCCTTGCCGTTCCTAAAACCGGCAGCACGGCGTATCACAAGGCGTTGCGCGATCGCGCTGACCTCGTCGTCACGCACCCGCCAGAGCTAAAGCACGCTCCGGTGCGCAGATATGATCGGTTTTTCCAGAATATTTTTCTGAAGATGTACGATACCGAGATGGAAATCATGGCTGTAGTTCGCGAACCCGTAGACTGGCTGGGTAGCTGGTATCGATTTCGCAGTCGCGCAGACCTGGCCGGCCACGCCCATTCAACCGGAGACATGAATTTTGACGCGTTCGTGCAGGCCTATATGACAAATCCGCGCCCAGATTTTGCCGATGTTGGCAGCCAAAGCCAGTTTTTCCGTACCCGCAGCAATGGTCGAGGCGCCATTCATATCTTCAAATATGAGCATCAGGGCAAAATTCTCGACTTCTTGCAAGCGCGTCTGAATGTACAAATCGACCTGCCACATGAGAATGTGTCACCATCGGGTGACCTGACACTGACGCCTGAGACTCTGCAGAGATTTCGAAGAAGGCACGCAGAGGAATTCGCGCTCCACGACGCAGCCTTGTAAGAAGATCAATTCAGCTGCTGAAAAACCGCCTCGGTCAACTGGTTAAGTGAAAACGGCTTGGGCAGGAAGGCCGAATTGGCGATTTCGGGCCCTGAATCCCCAAACGCGCCTTCGGTATAACCCGATACGAAGACCACACGGGCATCCGGGCGTGTTTCCCGAGCTTTGCGCACCCAGGTCGGCCCATCCATGCCGGGCATGACCACATCCGTTACAAATACATCAACGTTCAAAGTCGAATCCTCCAGATGGCGCAATGCTTCCTCGGCCGAATCCGCCTCCAACACGGTATAGCCTTTAAGCCGCAAGGCCCGGGTCGCGAAGGCGCGGACCGGAGCTTCGTCTTCAACCAGAAGTACCACGCCTTCTCCTTGGCGCGCACTTTGTGCTTCGGGTTGAGCCGGAGAGTCCTGCTCAGCTTCTGCCACCGTGGCACAAACCGGCAGGAATACCGTGAATTCGGTGCCTCGATCCACCGCGCTGTCTACAAAGATGAAACCGCCTGTCTGCTTGACGATGCCGTAGGCCGTCGAAATCCCGAGTCCCGTGCCCTCACCCGTGCGCTTTGTCGTGTAGAAGGGTTCGAAAACCTTTTGCAGTTTGTCGCAAGGTATCCCTACACCGCTGTCCACGACCCTGACCGTAACGTACTCCCCAGGCTTTACGGTTGCCCTGTCGCGACTGAGCGGTTGCGTCAGGTTCAACACCTCGGTCTCGATACGTATTTCGCCCCCGTCCGGCATGGCGTCGCGCGCGTTGACGACCAGGTTCATCAGCACCTGTTCCAACTGCCGTTTGTCCGCCCGAACCGGCTTTAATACTGGATCATGGCTGAGAGTCAGTTGAACTTTCTCGCCAACCAACCGGTTCAACAAGTGAATGAGGTCCGAGATCGTGTCCCGCAAATCCAGAACTTCGGGCCTGAGGGTCTGTTTGCGCGAGAATGCGAGAAGCTGGCTGACCAACGCAGCGGCCCGGTTGGCGTTCTGATTGATCTGCACCAGATCCCCGTAGTCCGGGTCATTCTGATCGTGGCGCAACAATAGCAGATCGCAGTGCCCGGAAATGGCCGTCAGCAGGTTGTTGAAATCATGTGCAACCCCGCCAGCCAGCTGGCCCACAGCTTGCATTTTCTGCCCTTGAACGAATTGAGCTTCCAGAGTTTTCAACTCGGTCGCATCATTCAGAACCGCAATCAGAGAAATCTTGCCATCAACAACAACACGGCTCAACGTGACCTGCACAAAGATCTCTTTGTCTTTTCTGGTCAGCTGAAGAAACTCAGAACGTTGGGCTTCTTCTTCCGAGGCTGTGCGCGCAAGCCAGTCCAGAATGGGGCGCCCCAGGCCCCTCATGATATAAGTGATATTGGTGCCTTCGAGGTTTTCGTTTCCCAGCAGCTTATTCGCCAACCTGTTGGCATTCAGAATGGCCCCCTCGGGAGAAAGAGTAAGAACCGGAACCGGAAGGTCTGCAAAAGACGTACTGGCCCCAGGTGCCGGAGTCTGGATGAGCGGCACCAAACCAAGGCTTCGCTCTTTGCTGGTACGGGAAAGTTCAGTCACAGCAACCTGAATCATCCCGTCCAGTGACTTGATTATGTTCGAAGCTCCGATCTGTGGGTCAGCATCACAGAAGATGTCGCGAACACCACCGGGACGGGACCCAAGCAACCTTTTTGCCGCCGGATTTGGACACACCACATCATTCGCGCATCCTATTGTCAGAACCGGCAAATTGATCGACTGCCAGCTTCCATGGTCTGACTGGTGAAACCGCCAGCAAAAAATGTCGGGGGCCAATTGAAGCACAGTTACACTGTTCGTGTTTCCCCTGATCCAGTAGTCTTCCTTAGCCCGCCCGAGTGATCGGGCCTGAGATTGCAACCTCAACAAAACCACCTGAGGGTTTGGGAAAGTTGATCCGAGGCAGCATGCAAGGCTGGCTCCTTTTGCCGCCCCAAACTGGTTTCGTGCTGGTGTGTTGGACGCCAGAATGTCGCCATAGGCATTGGCGATCAGGAAAGGTGATTCTTCCTGTTCTACAAAGGCGGCCATTACGGCAGTGGCTTGTTGCGCTTGCCTGGCAGCAACCTGACCCTTGATCACGACGCACAACGTTACGAACAGAACGGACATTCCCGCGACCATCATGCCCATGGTCCAATCCGGTGGCAGCAGCCCGACCACAGGTGCGAAACTGATCAATAATGCCAACCCCACCAACGACCAAAGACGAGAGGCAGAGGGCGTTTGGACAAGGGAAGGGTCACTGAAAAATTCTGCTGTGTCAGACATAAACGGCTCGGGCGCAAAGTTATCGGCTATAACGGCCAAAATTGGTTAATACCCGCTTAACGGTGTTCGAAATGCGGCCGTCTACCCTAGGTTGTTATTTCCCGAAAACTTAGCGCGTCAAGTGCGACGTGAAGAACCCATCAGATTCGTGTGTTACGTGCCACGCCTTCCGGTAGGTTTCTCTCCACCCGGAATGGCGTTCCAGAAAATCGGCTATGATCGAACCGTTTTCGTCCATCAGAACCGAACAAGTTGCGTAAGCCAACAGGCCGCCCGGTCGCACCAAAGGCGCTATGTCAGATAAAACACGAGCCTGAATGATCGTGAGTTCCCGCAGCCGTTCCTCGGTCAACGCCCATTTCCCGGCTGGTGCCCGTCGCCAGGATCCGCTGCCAGAGCACGGTGCATCCACCAAAACCACATCAAACGGATCAAGACCCGAAAGTGCAGCGGTGTTCAGGGTGGTTATCTTTGCTCCTGCTCGCTCTGCCCGGGTCGGGATGTCTTTCATTCGGCCAGGATTCACATCATGCGCGAACACCTCAACGCCCTCGTGTGCTGCCAGAGCCAGCGCCTTGCCACCGCCACCCGCGCAATAATCCAGAACACGCATTCCCGGCCGCAGATCCAGCGAGGTCACAACAGCCTGACTTGCGGCGTCCTGAAGCTCGATCAGGCCCCGGGCATAAGCCTGGCTTTGGGCAATGCGCCGGCCCCCTTCTGTCACTTCAAGGGCAGTGCGGCAAATCTGAACCGGATGGGCGACAATACCCTCGGACTTCAAGGCTTCGATGGCATCGTTCAGATCGGTTTTATGGAAGTTGACCCGCAAATGAACGGGTGCCCGGTTCTGCAAAGACATTGCACAAGGAACCAAAGCGTCGTTCAGAGAGGCAGCAAACCGAGGCCAAAGCCACTCCGGAATGTCATATTTCTCGGCTTCGGACGCGAAATCCCGCGCCGTTTCCGTTTCCTGAACCGGCATCGGAGCGTGACGATTGCCGGTGAACAACTCGGCCAGATCACCGCCTGACGCACGCGTCGCACCGATCATCAAACCGCGTCCGGTATCGGACCCTCCCAACGCTGCGTACGAGCGCTGGCGTCGCAACGCGTCGAATACGTGATCGCGAATGGCCGCTCGATCCTTGGATCCGGCAAAGCGACTGCGCCGCGCCCAGCCTGTCAGAGCTTTTTCCACCGGTGCGCCAGACAGGATGTCATCTAGAATTTCAATCGAGGCCTGAACTCGGGCAGCGGGCGTCATCGCGAAATACCTCGGCAGAAACAGGCCTAGATGGGCCGATCCAATTGGCAGCACAGCACCCGGTCGTGGGTGCCGTGTATCTTGTTCAATGATTTACATTACCCGGTAGTTCGGGCTCTCACGTGTAATCTGTACATCATGCACGTGGCTTTCTTTTAGACCCGCGCCCGTGATCTTCACGAAGTTGCAGTTCTTGCGCATCTCTTCAACAGTTGCGCAGCCCGTGTAACCCATCGCAGCACGCAAGCCGCCAACAAGCTGGTGGATCACGGCACTGGCAGAGCCTTTGTAGGGCACCTGCCCTTCGATGCCTTCGGGCACCAGTTTGTCATTGGCCGCGTCCTTCTGGAAATAGCGATCCGCGGATCCGCGCGCCATTGCGCCCAAACTGCCCATCCCGCGATAGGATTTGAACGAACGACCCTGATACAGGATCACCTCACCCGGGCTTTCGTCGGTGCCTGCAATCATCGACCCGACCATGGCACAGGATGCACCGGCTGCAATCGCCTTTGCAAAGTCACCCGAGAACTTGATGCCACCATCAGCAATGACCGGAACGTCACCCGCCGCTGCTGCACAATCGCCAATCGCCGTCAGCTGAGGAACACCAACGCCTGCCACCATCCGAGTGGTACAGATCGAGCCCGGACCAATACCCACCTTGATCGCGTCGGCGCCCGCATCGATCAACGCTTTGGTTGCCTCGCCGGTCGCAACGTTTCCGGCAATGATCTGAACCTCGTTCGACAGGGTTTTAACCCGCCTCACAGCGTCCAGCACGCCCTGAGAATGACCATGAGCGGTATCAACGACGATGATGTCGACACCCGAATCCACCAATTGCTCGGACCGTTCGAAACCGGCATCGCCGACCGACGTCGCGGCAGCAACCCGCAAGCGACCCAGACGGTCCTTGCACGCGGTTGGGTTCAAAACGGCCTGCTCTGTATCCTTCAGCGTCAGAAGACCAGTCAGCTTACCGCCACCATCCACAACCAGCAGCTTTTCGATCCGACGAGCCCGCATCAGGCTTTTGGCTTCTTCCAGATCGGCAGGTTCCTGCAGCATCGCCAGATTTTCCGAAGTCATCATCGCGTGCACCGGCGTATCGTCCGAATTTGCAAAGCGCATGTCGCGGTTGGTCAGAATACCCACCACGCGGCCCTGCTCGTCCACGACCGGAAAACCGGTGAAGTTATAGCGCTGCACCAGCGCGTTGGCGTCGGCCAATGTCTGGTCCACCCGCAACGTCACGGGATTATAGACAATACCGGATTCAAACCGTTTGACCCGGCGGACTTCGCGCGCCTGTTCATCCACCGAAAGGTTCTTGTGAACGACACCGATACCCCCCGCCTGTGCCATGGCAATGGCCATGCGCGCCTCGGTCACGGTGTCCATGGCCGAACTCAGCAGCGGGATGTTCATGGTGATTTCACGCGTCACACGCGTAGTGGTATCTGCCGTTGCCGGAAGCACAGAAGATGCGCCCGGAACCAGGAGAACGTCGTCAAAGGTGAGTGCCTCACGAATCTGCATTTGAATACCCCATGCAAAAGCCCGTTTGGCGGTGACCCTATTACATGGATTGAACCAAAGGGAAAGCCCTTGGGGGCAACTCTGTGGCTCTGGTTGCCGAAGCAGTCGAAGAAAACGACGCTCGTTATGCAGATCGTGCCGCTGATAGCCCTTTCCCTTTGCGCTCAAACCCATATCTTGCCCGGAACACGCGCGAATATGAAAAAGGTATGTCACTGATGACCACCGACCCTCTTGTCGTCTTCACCCCGTCCGGAAAACGTGGGCACTTCCCCGTCGGCACCCCTATTCTGACGGCAGCCCGTCAATTGGGGGTGGATCTGGATTCGGTCTGTGGAGGCCGCGGCATCTGTTCAAAGTGCCAGATCACACCCAGCTATGGCGAATTTCCCAAGCACGGCGTCACGGTGTCCGAGGGCGCGCTGAGCGCATGGAACGCGGTTGAACAGCGTTATGACGACAAGCGCGGTTTGAAACCGGGCCGCCGTCTGGGCTGCCAGGCCTCTGTTCAGGGCGACGTGGTGATCGACGTACCGCCGGAAAGCCAGGTGCATCGTCAGGTCGTTCGCAAGGCGGCCGCCGCACGCGCCATCACGATGGACCCGGCCACACGCCTTTATTTCGTTGTGGTGGAAGAGCCCGACATGCACTCGCCCACCGGCGATCTGGAACGGCTGGAGCGGGCGTTGCGCGAGCAGTGGGACATCGAAGCCGTCACGGCGGACCTGACGTTGATGTCCAAACTTCAACCGGTTCTGCGCAAGGGTAAATGGGAAGTCACCGTGGCGGTTCACAAAGGTCACAAGGACAGCGTGGCGCGTATCGTCGAAATCTGGCCCGGCCTGCATGAAGGCGGGCTGTATGGTCTGGCCATCGACCTTGGCTCGACCACAATCGCCGCGCATCTGACCGATCTGGAAACCGGCGAGGTCAAGGCTTCCTCTGGCCTCATGAATCCACAGATCCGCTTTGGTGAAGACCTGATGAGCCGCGTTTCGTATTCCATGATGAACCCCGGCGGCGATCGGGAAATGACCAAAGCAGTGCGCGAGGCGATCAACGACCTGGCCACATCGATTGCCGAAGAGGCAGGCATTGACACCTCTCTGATCGTGGAAACGGTGTTCGTCTGCAACCCGGTCATGCATCACTTGCTGCTGGGGCTGGACCCGGTGGAACTGGGTCAGGCGCCGTTTGCGCTGGCAACGTCGGAAAGCATGTCGCTGCCCGCGCGCGAGATGGATCTGACAACCATGAATCCACGCGCGCAGGTCTACATCCTGCCCTGTATCGCGGGCCATGTGGGCGCAGATTGCGCGGCCGTTGCCCTGTCCGAAGAACCCGGCAAGTCCGAAGATCTGGTTCTGATCGTCGACGTGGGCACCAACGCCGAAATCCTGCTGGGCAATACCAGCCGCGTACTCGCCTGTTCTTCGCCCACCGGGCCTGCCTTCGAAGGCGCTCAGATCAGTTCTGGCCAGCGCGCTGCGCCCGGCGCAATCGAGAGAATCGAGATCGACCCTGTCACCAAGGAACCCCGGTTCCGCGTCATCGGGTCCGAGAAGTGGTCTGACGAAGATGGCTTTGATCAGGAGATCGCCACAACCGGGATCACGGGCATCTGCGGATCCGGAATCATCGAGGCAGTGGCCGAGATGCGTATCGCTGGCCTGCTGGACGAAAGTGGTCTGATCGGATCGGCGGAACAGACCGGTACAGCCCGCTGCGTGCCTGAAGGTCGCACACACGCCTATCTGATCCACGACGCCAGCGCCGAAGGTGGCCCCCGCATCACGGTCACGCAGGGTGACATCCGTGCTATCCAGCTTGCGAAATCTGCCTTGTACGCAGGTGCACGCCTGCTGATGGACGAAATGAATGTCGAAAAGGTGGATCGCGTGGTTCTGGCCGGTGCGTTCGGCGCGCATATCTCGACCAAACACGCCATGGTGCTGGGAATGATACCAGATGCACCGCTGGAGAAAGTCTCGAGCGCGGGCAACGCCGCAGGTACCGGCGCGCGGATTGCACTGTGCAATATCGGATCGCGCGCCGAGATCGAACGCGTCGTGCGCGAGATCACCAAGATCGAAACCGCCATCGAGCCGAAGTTTCAGGATCATTTCGTGGCCGCCAATGCGATCCCGCACAAGACCGACCCGTTCCCGGAACTGGCCCAGGTTGTCACACTGCCCAATCCAAGCTTCAACACCGGCGGCGAGACCGAAGCAGGTGGCGGACGTCGTCGCAGGCGCCGCGGTTAAACCGACAGTTCAGTGACCCGTGGGAAACCTCGGGTCATTGTCCTCACCCATATCAGGCGTTGCGTCGGACCTCGTCCAGCGACGTGACGCCTAGTTGGGCCATGGCGATGCTCATTTCTTCGCTGAGTACCGACCATAGCTGTTCAAGGCCCGCTTCGCCTTCGGCCGCTATTGCAAATTGAAGGATGCGACCGAAAAAGGCAAAGTCCGCCCCGCTAGAAAGTGCCTTGAGAACGTCTTCACCAGAACGTAGCCCACTGTCGTAGAAAAGCGGGAAATCCGGACCGACGGCCTTGCGGATCTCGGGCAGAACCGTGATCGGCGCGGGCGCACTTTCCAACTGGCGTGCACCATGGCTTGAGACCTGAATGGCGTCCACGCCTGCTGACTTGAGCCTTTGCGCGTCGCCTGCATCCAACACGCCTTTGACCACCAGCTTCCCGGCCCACTGATCGCGCAGGCGGGCCAATGTCTCCCACGTGGCCTTGGCGCGGCTTTCGGTCCGGTCGAAATCGTAGCCATCCATCAGGAAATTCGCCATTTCCGGCTTGCCTTTCAGCAGGACCGGCAAGGACCACCGAGGGTGCAAGGCAAAATCCATCACCTGCTTGGGACCCATTTTGAAGGGCATCTTGAACCCATGGCGCAGTTCGCGCGGGCGTCGGCCAACCTCGGGCACATCCACGGTCAGAACCAGTGTCTCGTACCCCGCTGCCTTGGCGCGATCGACAAGTTTGAACGTGCCGCTGCCATCGCCGCTGAAGTACAGCTGAAACCAGGCATGGCCTTCAGCTTCGACGATCAGATCCTCCATCGCGGTCGAGGCGACAGTCGAAACCCCGAGCGGCACTTCATGGCGTGCGGCGATGCGGGCCAGCATCAAGTCGGCACCCGGCGCGGACAAATTGCACATGCCCATCGGAGCGATACCGAACGGGCGTCTCGCGGGCCGGTCGAACAAGGAACTTGCAAGAGATCTTTCGCTAACGTCTCGCAAGATACGCGGGTGCAAGGTCATTGCATCCAAAGCGGACCGATTGCGACCGGCACCCACCTCGACCCCGGCCGCACCATCAATATAGTCGAACACCATCCACGGAAGACGCCGCCGCGCCAGGCGGCGGGCGTCCTCGGCGCTGTGGATGGCGCTTTCGCCCATCAGGCCTGAACGGCCTTCATGAATCGGTCGCGGATGACGACCGGATCCATCGTGATCGGCGGCATCTTGGCATTGCCGCTTTCGCACTTGCTGACGATGATGGTCATCTGTTTGGCATCCAGCGCCTCTTGCAGCACACGTCCGGTGTCTTCGGCGGCGCATTCGATCACGCGCTCACACCCGGCGGCCTCGGCCATCTTGGCCAGCGAGGTCTTCTGCCCCGCATAGGTCGGTTGATCCCCGGTGGAGCCGTAAGAGCCATTGTCAACAATCAGCAGGATATAGTTGTCAGCCACGTTGTTTGCGATGGTCGGCAGAGTGCCCAAATTGGTCAGGATCGAGCCATCCCCGTCGATCACGATCACCGGTTTCGGCTGCGACAGCGCCAGCCCCAGACCGATCGAGGACGCCAGCCCCATGGTGCCAAGCATGTAGAAGTTGGTTGGCTGGTCGTCGATGGCATGCAGTTCCTGGCTGGGGATGCCGATATTGCAGACCACCAGTTGATCCCGCAGGATCGGAGCGATTTCCTTCAGAATTTCAGAACGGATCATTGGTCGCCATAGCCTCCCCAGAAATTGGCGTCGGTCAGGATGGCGACCGGCTTGTTGCACATGAACGTGTATTTCAGGATCGCGTCGAGCTCCTCGACATCCGCCTGATGGTGGAAGTGGTAGGTCGGGATGTTCAACTGAGCCAACAGCGCCTTGGTGTGAACGGCCATCTCGACCTGGCAGGCAATGGGTTCGCGCAGCTCGCCCCGGTACGAGATCAGCATCGGCAGCGGCATCCGGTAATACTGGATCAGCGTCGCCAGCGTGTTGATCGTGACCCCGATCGCGGTGTTCTGCATGATGATCGCGGGTCGCTTGCCGCCCATCCACGCCCCGGCGCACAGGCCCATCCCTTCGTCTTCCTTGTTGGACGGGATGTGATAGATGCCATCACGCTCATCGATTTCCGCGATGACACCTGCCAATTGCTTGCACGGGACAGTGGTGACAAACGAGATATCGTTCGCCACCAGATCGTCGGTGATCTTTTTGTCTATGTTCATGATCCAGCTTTTGGTCCTGTTTGGGGCGCTAGACGCGCGATTGAGGAATTCAGGCCCTTCGGTGCACGTGCACGGCACAGGGGGCGTGGCGGACGACGCGCGAGGCGGTCGATCCCAGGAAGTAGTCGCTCAGGTCCGGCTTGTGCGAGCCGATTACGATACAGTCGACATTGTTGCTTCTGGCGTAGTCGATGATGGAGCGCGCGGTATGGCCTTTGACAATCTCGGACGCCACCCCATCAAGCCCTTCGACTTTTTGCAGCAATTGCAAACGGGCCCGTTCGAAGCCTTCAGCGACAACGGATTTGTCCAGATAGGCGCTGACCGATCCCTGAGGCATCTCGTAGACGTGCAGCGCAATTATTTCCGCGCCCTTACCTGACAAGGCCCGCGCGATTTCCAGCGTGTGTTGCGATATGCCGTGATCCAAAGCTAACGGGACCAGTATTTTAGTGTACATGAAGGTCTCCAGTTCTGTCAGTTCTATACCCAGGGCCTCAGGATAATCTTGGGTGCGGCCACAGCGCCAGATCGGATATCGCAAAACGCTTGCGCGCCGTCGGCCAGGGCTCGTTCTTCAATCCAATCCAGAGCCCCCAGCCGCCCGTCAAAGATAGCCTGAGCCGTCTGGCGAAAGTCTTTGGCGGTGTATGTGTAAGTCCCGATGAATGTGATTTCCTGCAAGGTCATCCGACGAATGTCCAGACCACCGGCATCTTCACCCAAACCCACATG
Source organism: Ruegeria sp. CDSC085 (assembly GCF_059610465.1). NCBI lineage: Bacteria > Pseudomonadati > Pseudomonadota > Alphaproteobacteria > Rhodobacterales > Roseobacteraceae > Ruegeria > Ruegeria sp. CDSC085. Next base: position 15,838 of record NZ_JBXWNR010000013.1, read on the forward strand.
CGCGATCACGCCCCCCGGCTCGGCCAGGGCCGAGGCAACTGACCGCGTCACGGCATATCCCACAGCGTCTATGACCAATGGGTAAGTCCCTTTGGCTGAACCCTCCAGCGCGAAGCTTTCGATTTTCGCCAAGTAGTTCCGACGTAGCTCATTTGGTTCCGCGATGGTAACATCGTCGACGCCCATTGCTCGCAAGGCCAAGGCCGCCGCAAGGCCGATGGCCCCACCGCCGATCACCAATGCGCGACGGTCCATCGCTGGATGCAGAGCCGCGATCCCTAGCCGGGCAGTATGCCAGCTTACCGCCAAAGGTTCAGCTAGCGCAGCTTTGGCAAACGAAATACCTTGCGGTACTTCGACAAGATTGCTGGCAGGCATGGTGACATATTGAGCAAACGCCCCTTCACGCGGCGGCATCGAGATGATCTGGCGATCCGGGCACAGGTTTTCACGACCAGCTAGGCAGGCCGCGCATTGACCGCAGCTGACCAGCGGGTTGATTGTCACACGATCACCGGCGCGTTTCCCGTCAACAATCACACCAGCTGCCTCGTGCCCAAGGATCAGGGGCGCCGGACGACGCGCATCATGGCCCAGATAGGCGTGCATGTCCGACCCGCAGATGCCGACCGCCTCGACCCGGATAAGGTGTTCCGAAGCCCCCGGTTGGGCATCCGGCACATCACCGAACACCATCTGTTCCACACCTTGATAAACCAGCGCCTTCATTTGGCCGTGAACCCTCCATCAACCATAAGAACCTGCCCAGTGACATAGTCGGACGCTTTTGAGCACAAAAACAGAATCGGTCCATTGATGTCCTGCATCTGTCCATTGCGCCCAATGCAGGTTTGTGCGGCGTTCCGCTCTGCGCGTTCGGGGTCGTCGAATACGGCCTGCGTTAGTTCGGTGGGAAAGAAACCCGGACCAATCGCATTGGCGGTAATGCCGAAGGGCGACCATGCCTCGGCCATCGCCCGGGTCAGTTGTCCGATCCCGGCCTTGGTGGCCCCATATGCAATTCCGCCCGGAAACGCGCGCGTTGTTTGCAGCGAGGCAAAATTGACGATACGCCCCCATCCCTTCTTTTTCATCTCGGGCACCATGGCCTGACTGAGGAAAAACGGCGCGCTGAGGTTCAGGGAAAGCGTGGTATCCCATCCTTCAGGAGTAACATCGTCGGCAGCCTCGCGTGTGTTGACCCCAGCCGCATGTACAATGATGTCCGTTGCTCCAAACTTCGAGTTGATCGTCTGCACCAGCTCGCCCATTCCGTCACGATCCGAAACATCGGCGATCACCGCTTCTGCGCTGTCGCCGATCTCGGCCTGCATCTGCGCCAGGGCGTCGCCGCGCCGGGCCACGCCGACAACATTCGCGCCGGCTGCGGCAAGCGTCCGCGCGACCTGCCGCCCCAGCCCCGAACTGGCGCCGGTAATACAAGCCACCCGGCCCGTCAGGTCAAACAATGCGTGCGGGTCATCCATCGGCGGTCAGGTCAAACGTTTCATCCGGGAAATACTTGGCCAGACGCACATCCGCCGCACGGGCATGACCTTCCATACCTTCCAGTCGGGAAATCCGTGCGGTGGCTTCGGCGATGGATTTCGATCCTTCACGCGTGGCCCGCTGCCAGGTGACGATCTTCATGTATTTGTGAACGCTCAAACCACCGGTATAGCTGGCCGCACCTGACGTTGGCAGAACATGGTTCGTCCCGGTTGCCTTGTCTCCGTATGAAACTGTTGTCTCTTCGCCCAAAAACAGCGAGCCATAACACGTCAAGCGATCCAGCCACCAATCCAGATCCTCGGCCTGAACCGTCAGGTGCTCTGGTGCATATTCATCGGAACAGGCGGCCATCTCTTCACGGTCGGAACAGACAATGACTTCGGCATAGTCGCGCCACGCGGCCGAGGCATTTTCCCGGTTCAGTTCTGGCAGATCGTTGATCAAAACCGGAACCAACTCCATCACTTTCTGTGCAAGGTCGCGATCGTCCGTCACCAGCCAGACGGGCGAGTTGTACCCGTGTTCGGCCTGACTGACCAAATCGGTTGCCACCACATGGGCGTCCGCGGAACTGTCGGCTAGGATCAGGCTGTCGGTCGGACCCGCGATCATGTCGATACCAACCTTGCCGTAGAGAATGCGTTTGGCCTCAGCCACGAACTGGTTGCCCGGCCCCACGAGGATATTGGCGCGCGGCAGTCCGAAAAGGCCATAGGTCATGGCGGCCACGCCCTGTACACCACCCATGGCCAGAATGCTGTCGGCTCCGCAAATATGCGCGGCATAGACAATTGCAGGCGCAACACCCTCGCCCGGTCGCGGAGGAGAACAGGCGGTGATATGACGGCACCCGGCGACCTTGGCCGTTGTCACTGTCATAATCGCGCTGGCGATATGGCTGTATCGCCCACCGGGAACGTAGCATCCTGCCGCATCCACTGGGATCGCCTTTTGCCCCGCAACGAAACCGGGAACGATCTCCATCTGTACGTCCGACACGGTTGCCTTCTGCGTTTCCGCAAAGCGCCGAACATTGTCATGGGCAAACCGGATATCGGCCTTCAGCTTTTCGGGCACCAGCGCGATGGCTGCATCAATCTCGTCCTGCGTCATCAGGACATTTCCTTCGAACTTGTCGAACTTGACTGCATATTCCAGCGCTTTGGCATCGCCACCGGCCTCGATATCGGCAAGGATGGTCTTGACCGTATCATGCACCTCCGAGGCATGTGATTGAGCGGTTAAAGTCGCCTTTTTCAAATATTCACGAGGCATGTTCAGCAGGTCCTATTGGTAGATTTCAGGAAGCAAGGTAGTCGACACAGCAGGCACGTAGGCGATCAGGATCACCACGATGAGCATGGTCAATACGAAAGGAACGGCCCGCGCGGCAATCTTCAGAATGGACTCACCGGTAATGCCAGATACGACGAACAGGTTCAGACCCAATGGCGGCGTGATAAAGCCCACTCCCAGCGCGGTGATCATCATGATGCAGAACTGGATTTCATTCATGCCGATATTGTCGGCCAGCGGTTTCAGAATCGGTGCCAGGATCACGATGTTTGGCGTTGTCTCCATCACACAGCCCGCTGCGATCAGGATACCGATCATCAACAGGATCAGAAGATACGGATCGTCAGTCATTGATGTCACAGATGCCACGAACCCTTGAGGAACACCCATAATCGCCAGAGCCTCGGCCAGTGGGGCCGAAAAGGCGATGATGGGCAGGATTACCCCGTTCACCTTGGCCGAACTGACCAGCATCGAAGGAAAGTCTGCCAGTGACAGCGTGCGCAGGATGAAGCCCATGACTATGGTGACAACAACGGCCGTTGCGCCCGCCTCGGTCGGCGTCAGGCGACCCGAAAAAATGCCGTAGAAGATGATCCCCGGCACGATGAATGCGTACCAGCCCGACTTTAGCGCCTTGCCCAGATTGGACAGCCATTCACCCATCGTCATCACGCCGCCGCCCTCGTAGGCATAGAGGCGGTTCATGATGATGTTGGTGATCAAGATAGACACCAAGATGGCCAGACCCGGGATCAATGCCGCCAGAAAGAGGGTCGAGGCAGATATACCCAGCACAAGCCCGATGATGATATAGGCGATCGATGGTGGGATCAGGATGCCGGTACAGGCCCCCGCCGCGACCAGAGCACAGGCGTAGGGGCGCGGATACCCGCTTTCCACCAATCGGTTGATTGTCATCCGACCAACCGCCGCCGCCCCGGCAGCATCCGACCCTGAAATCGCGGCAAACATACCACAGACCAGAACCGTTGCCGAACCGAACCCGCCTTTGGCGAAGCACGTCAGCGCCTCGGCAACATCAAGGAATTTGCGCGACAGACCGGTCCGCACCAAAACGTCCCCGGTCAGGATGAACAATGGCACAGCCGTAAGGGCAAATGCGTCGATACCTGTGAACAGGCTTTCTCCGACCAGGCTGAGCGGCAGGTCCCCGGACATGACCAGCATCACGATCGCGGCTGTTCCAATGGCGGCCCAAACCGGCACGGCCAAGGCGATCAGACCAACGAACAGGATGACTGGCAGGTAAAAATCCCAGCCCAGTTCAACGGTTTGATTGAGGGAGTTCCAAAGCATCCGTGTTCTCCTCAGTCAAACAGCTTGTCGCCTTCGAAGACGGGGGTGCCGTCACGAAGAGATTTCAGGTCACGCAGGAAGGATTGGATCAGCCGCCATATCATCAGGGCAAACCCAGTGGGCACAGCCATAAGGAACCAAACTTTCGATACCCGAAGCCCATCCGTGACCGAACCGAATTTGGCCGAAACATGAACCGCCTCATACGACCAGTACAGCGCGATGATGGCCACGCCGAACATCACGAGATCGCCGAATATATAGAGCAGCGCTTTGGGGCGCGGCCCGATGTAGTGCATGATCACATCGATCCGGATATGGGCCCGTTCTTTCACCGCAGCCGCGGCACCAATCCAGGCGAGGTAGATGAAGGAATACCGAACAATTTCCTCGCCCCAGATCGACGAATAGGCAAAAATCTCGCGCCGCAGCACCTCGATGGCCATGGTGATAACCAGCATCACGTAGAACACCAGCAGCAACCAGCGCTCTGCGTTCCGGTCTATGTTTTGAAGAATGGTCATCTGATCCTCCGGCGAAAGGACAGCCACGCCCGCGCCTGTCGTGGCGGGTTGTTGTCGGGCTGACTGCAAGAAAAGGTCGTGGACGCCCGTCAGGCGTCCACCGGTTTGGCTTTAGGCGTCGTGGACGTAGTATTTGCCCTGAGTGCCGGCTGCTTCGACAAGTTTCTCGAAGTTGTCCATCGATCCGGCCAATTCCGTCTTGAACGGGTCCCAGTCGGCGTTCTGATACCCGCCTGCATCCTGCCATTCCGCCAGTTGATCGTCACTCAGCGAGTGGAACTGCACCCCTGCCTTGTTCAGCTCGGCCATCGCATAAGCCCGAGCCGACGGAACCTTGGACAGGTTCTGATGGCTGGTCATTTCCGACCCCCACATGATGCCTTCCTGTACATCGGCGGGCATCGAGTTGAACCATTCCAGGTTACAGGAATAAACTTGGCTGTCCGGGACCGCCTGCGTGAAGGTGACATGGCTGAGGATATCCTTGAAACCAAAGACATAGAGCGCGCCAACCGATGGATCGAGCGCGTCCGCAACGCCCTGCTTGATGGCCGACGGGGTCTCGCCCCAGGCTACGGGCGTCGGGTTGGCACCGACCATGCGATAGTACTGTTGCAGCATCTTCGATCCCGGCACGCGGAACTTGATCCCGCTCATATCACCGGGGGTGAGCACTGCATTGCCGCCCTGACGAACCGCAACGACGCGCGGGTCGATGTTTACATAGAACAGAGCCTTGAATCCTGCGGCCTCGACCTTGGGGTGAACCTCATTTTTCCACGTGTCAGAATGGACAAGGTTGGTAAAACGCTGGTTCGAGCCGCACAGGTACGGCATGTTGATCAGGTCGACTGTCGACGCGAATGGCGCAAAGTTTGACAGCGAATGTTGCGCTGCTTGAATGGTGCCGCCCTGCACCTTCTGGACCAGTGCGCCACCCGCACCAAGCTGACCGCCGGGGGCCAGTTTGACATAGACCTTTCCGTTTGTGGCGTTCTGAATGTTCTCCTTCAGATCCAGCTGCATGATCGGGTAGCTGCGCGACGCGCCAAGCACATAGGCCGTGGCCACCGTCATCACGTGGTCTGCGGCCTTCTCTCGCTCGCTCTCTTCCTTCGCGGTCTGCGCGGCAGCCTCAGAAGACCACAAAACGCCCCCTGCCCCGGCGACTAATGCGGCCGTGAATGCGCCACTGGCGCTCAGTTTTAGAAAATTGCGGCGCTCGGCCGATGCAAGTTCGGTCTTGTCGGTTTTCATCAATTGCCCTCCCAAGCAAAAGTTCAGCTGCCGTCTTTTGCGTTCCGGTCAGCTTCCTTTTTCAGAATTGCGACAACGAACAAGATCGAGGCCGCGAACAGAACCAACATCTCTCCAACGTCACCAAGAAACGCACTGTTCGCAAAAGCACCCAAAGCGACATTTGCGAAATAGATCGCAAAAACAATGACTGATGCAGCGAGATACATTTCCGGGACCCCCTTCAGAATCGGCTCAATTGTCTTTGTAAGCGCTTACATCGAAAATGCAAGCGCTTACATAAACGCTTTCATCCTTGGAAAAATGCGACTAACTTAGGCGAACCGAAATTGAGAGTTCGAGAATGTCAAAACATCGGTCCGCACCGACGCTGGATGACGTTGCCAAGGCAGCAGGCGTTTCAACTGCCACCGTGTCGCGGTGCCTGAACACCCCGCAACAGGTTGTCGAGGCAACGCGAAAGCGTGTTTTATCTGCCGTAGATTCCCTGGGCTACACGCCGAACTTTGCAGCGCGTGTGATGGCCGCTCGGCGTTCTTTCACTATTGGCGCTATCATCCCGACAATGGAAAACGCAATCTTTGCAAGGGGTTTGCAGGCGTTTCAAGAGGAAATCCACAAACAGGGCTACACCTTGCTGGTCTCCAGCTCAGCCTACCAGCCGGCCGCAGAAGAAGATCAGATCCGAACACTGGTTGCCCGGGGTGCTGACGGGCTTCTGCTGATCGGGCACGACCGTGACCAGCAAATCTACGACTATCTCGAACGGCAGAAAGTGCCGGCCCTGGTTGCGTGGTCCTTCCTGCCGGACAAACCCATACCTTCGATTGGATTTGACAACAGACGGGCAATGGAGGCTTTAGCGAGCAGGATCATTGAATTGGGCCACACGCGTCTGGCGACGATTTCCGGCATCAGCAAGGGAAATGATCGTGCGCGCTTGCGGATCCAAGGTATAAAAGACGCGATGTCCCAACATGGCCTGTCGCAAAACGATCTGGTCGTGACCGAAACCTCCTACGAGATTGAAAATGGTGCCGAGGCATTCAAGCACCTCATGTCGAGCGACAGCCCGCCATCCGCGGTTTTGTGCGGCAACGACGTTCTGGCAGTCGGCGCGGTACGGCAAGCTCAGCAGATGGGACTTCGGGTGCCCGAAGATGTCTCCATCACCGGATTTGATGATATCGAGCTTGCGCGCATCGTCGCCCCTGCACTGACAACTGTTCATGTCCCTCATCGTGAAATGGGACGCAAGGCTGCTTTGGCGTTGATACAGATGATCGAATCCAACTCACCCGGCACATCCGTCGAACTGCCAACCCACATCGTAGGCAGAGAGTCTCTGCTTGGCCTCAACAGGTAACGCCGGCTTAGTCATTCCGTTGAACAGGACCATCGAAATACGCGCCATCTTAAAGATACTGAGATCCGGGAAGGCGGCGATGAGGCCGCAATGCGTCTTTTTTTTGACTAATTAACAACGTCTTACAGATTGTTTCTGGAGCGGGTAGCGGGAATCGAACCCGCGCGTTCAGCTTGGGAAGCTGACAGGCTACCATTACATCATACCCGCCGCGCCAACTGAAATAACATCAGAGCATCCGAACGATCAAGTCAGATCGTCGTCCACCTTCATCAAGGGTTTTACTCGGTTCGCGCCCGCAGGCTGTCGATCAGGGACTGGTCGACATCCAAGGCGGCGCCCGCCGCCTCCAAAGTTCGGCGATCGAGATGCTGGGGGTTCAGATCAACCCCTTGTGAAAACGCTTCAACAATGGCCTTCATGGCTGTGATCCGCGCATATTTCTTGTTGTTGGATGGGATCACGTGCCAAGGGGCTATTTCTGTCGACGTCCGTGCCAGCATTTCGTCAACGGCCACTTCCGCGACATCCCATTTTTCACGGTTTCTGAAATCTTCGTAAGTCAGCTTCCAACGTTTCATCGGGTTTGTCAGACGCTCGGTAAAACGGCGCATCTGCTCTTCTTGTGAAATGTGGAAGAACAGTTTTACAATCCTGGTCCCGTCATCAACCAGCATTCGTTCGAAATCATTGATTTCCTGATACGCGGCCCGCCAGCGCGTTTCCGGGGTCAGTTTTTCAATTCGCTCCACCAGAACCCGACCATACCAGCTGCGGTCGAAAGCGGAAATCGCACCGGACGGCGGCAGGCGTTCCCAGAACCGCAGCAGATAATGCCGGTTAAGGTAGTAGTTTCGGGGCGCGCCGATGGGCCAAACCTTGAAGCTGCGCGGGTCCAAAGCCTGACTGATCCGGCGAATGGTTCCCCCTTTTCCGGCAGCGTCCCAGCCTTCGAACACCAACACGCCCTTAATCCCGTGAAACAGATAGGCTTGCTGAATTCTGGCCAACCTTGTCTGCAATTCGACCAGCTGATCGAAATAGTTCCTTTTATTCAGCCTTTTGTTCAAATCTGCATCTGAGAGCTTTGGGGGATGATGTTTCCTCATGCTGGCACCTGATCGTTGCATCCTGGATCAGGGTATTCTGAAACCTTGGGGCAAATCGGCATTGATCAGGGTCAAATGCAAAAGGCCGGGCACAGGGCCCGGCCTTTGCAGTCTGTTCCGCCTCAATCAGGCGCGGCGGCGGCGGCCACCGCCGCGACGACCACCTGCGGGGCCTGCGGCACCCGCCTCGTCCGGCGCTTTGTTGAACTTGATCCACTCACCGCCATGGGGGTCATTATTGGTCAGCAGGTTGGCGGCGCGAATGGCCTCCATTTCCTTACCCGCGCGCGGCTTGGTCGAACCCAGGCCGAACAACTGACAGAAGGTTTCATCATCCATGTCCGCAGGCAGAATGACACCCTTGGCTTCAATCTCGGCCTTTTTCTCAGCGATCTTCTTGGGCCCTACAGGCAAGGCAACAGGGTTCATGATTGCCGAGGTCATACCAGCGCCCATCGCCATTGGAAGGAAAGCGTTATTGATGCCGTGGCGATTTGGCAGGCCGAACGACACGTTGGACGCACCACAGGTGGTGTTTACGCCCAGCTCTTCGCGCAAGCGACGGACCAGCGCGAACACCTGCAGACCAGCAGTTGCCATCGCACCGATGGGCATGACCAGCGGGTCGACCACGATGTCATGCGCAGGTATGCCGAAATCAGCCGCGCGCTCGACAATCTTCTTGGCCACTTCGAAACGCACATCGGGATCTTCCGAGATACCGGTGTCATCGTTCGAGATCGCAACAACCGGGACGTTGTATTTCTTGACCAGCGGCAGAACCAGCTCCAGACGCTCTTCTTCGCCGGTGACCGAGTTCAGCAGCGGACGGCCCTCGGCCGCCGCCAGACCCGCTTCCAGCGCACCTGGAACCGACGAGTCGATGCACAGCGGTACTTCGACCAGCCCCTGAACCAGTTCGACAATCTTGCGCATCAGCGGCGGCTCGGTCTCGTTCGGATTGGGGTTCGAGTTATAGACAACGCCCGCATTGATATCCAGAACGGTTGCTCCCGCAGCTACCTGCGCCAGCGCGTCTTTCTCGACGGTCGAGAAATCGCCCGCTTCCAGCTCGGCGGCCAGTTTCTTGCGGCCAGTCGGGTTGATCCGCTCACCGATCACGCAGAACGGTTCGTCAAAGCCCAGGACGGCTGTTTTTGTTTTTGATTCTACGACTGTACGCGTCATGTCCGTTCCTTAGGAGTTTACAGGCTGTGCAGAGGCACCGCCGTTATTGATGGCCCAGTTGGCGTTGGTCTTGATGCCGCCAAGTGGGAAGAAGTGTACGTTGGTGATGTTGAAATCCGGGTTGGCCGCTTTGTGGTTGGCAAGTTCGGTCACAACATCGGTCGGCTCGTAGGGCAACAACAGCTTCGACACGTCCATGGCACGCTTTTGCAGCACCTTCAGAGACGGGCCAACACCGCACGCGATGGCGAACTTGATCAGAGTCTGCAGCTTGGCCGGACCGGCGATACCGATATGGATCGGCAGATCAATTCCGGATTCTTTCAGGCTGTCGGCCCAGGCGATGATCGGCTTGGCGTCAAATGCGAACTGGGTGGCCAGCGCCATTTCGGCGTCCGTGGTCTCGTTGAACTTCTGTTTCCAGCGCAACGCGTCATCGACGTTTCTGGTCGAGCCGTCCGGGTCAATGTCCTTGTTGCCTTCGGGATGACCGGCCACGTGCAGGCGCTTGAATCCCGCCTTGTCGAACAGACCGGTTTCCAGCAACTGCATCGAACTGTCGAAATCGCCGTGCGGATTGGCAACACCACCGGCCAGCAACAACGCCTGTTCGACACCTGCTTCGCCCTGGTACATGGCGATCCAGTTTTCCAGGGTGGCCGCGTCTTTGATGATCCGCGCCGGAAAGTGCGGCATCACCGGATAACCCTCGGCCGCGATCCGCTTGGCGGTCTTGACCATATCCTCGATCGGAGTGCCCTCGATATGGGCGATGTACACGCGTGTTCCCTCGGGCAGCAGCGGGCGGAAATCCTCGACCTTTTCGGCGGTGCGCGGCATCACCTCGATCGAATAGCCCTGCAAAAAGGCTTCGACGGTCGGATTTACTGGGCCGTTTTCGACCACATCACGTTTCTTGAAGTTCAGCAAAGCCATTTCGGCCTCCCATAAAGTCTGGGGCTCATGCCCAACCGTCATTGGCGATCAACGCTTTGACGCGGTCCTGATCGTATTCCGTTTCCAGACGCACAGCTTCGGCTTCGGCAATCTCGGCAGGATCGCCTTCGACCGCGAAAGGTTCGGCTTTGCGCCATTCGGCCAGATAGGCATCACTGTCCTTGGCGTTCACCTTCATCGCGGCACGGTCGATGGCTTGTTCAAACCGTTCTTCCAACTGCCGCTTTGCGCCACGACGGCCTTTGCCGACGATGACCTGAGCGGGAATGTCGCGCCAATACACGATGGTGACGTCAGGCATTGCTGTGATTCCTCCTAACCCGATGGGCCGGTTCTAAACTTCAATGTAGGCTTGGGTCGGTCGATTTTCGACACACGGCGCTTTCCAAACGACGTTTTGCGCCTACTGTAGGGTACGTGGCTTTTACCCAGTTTTCCGGAAAACGCGCATATCATAATTCTCATCGTCACTATGAAAGTGCTGCATGAAAAAGAAAAACCCCGGACGGAAGAAACCGTCCGAGGCATGAATTGATGGGCCAAATGGCTTTAACCGACTAGACCGCCATCCTCGCGAGTAATGGCGATAATGGCCGAACGCGGCACCGAGTCAGCGCCTTCAGGCCAGTGGCTGTTGCCGTCTTCGCCCGGGTGCTGAATGCCGACAAACATTGTGCGGCGATCTGGAGACCAGCTGAGACCGGTGACCTCGCACTCATTCGGGCCAACCAGAAAGCGGCGAATTTCGCCCGTGACAGGGTCACCTGCCAGCATCTGGTTATTGCCCTGACCGGCGAAATCCCCTTCGTTTCCATAGTTTCCGTCGGTTTGAATCCAGAGCAAACCATTGGTGTCGAATTTCAATCCGTCGGGTGAATTGAACATGTTGTCGGCGTTCACGTTCTCGGATCCGGCATAGGCATTTTCATGCACGGTGGGATTGCCTGCCAGCACGTACAGATCCCAGCCGAAGCCGGCAGCGGTATGATCACCACCGTCCGGTCGCCAACGCACGATCTGACCGTAATTGTTCTTGTCCCGCGGGTTCGGGCCGTTGGCCGAGGTATCGTCGCCCCCTGCATTCGGTTTGACACCACGGTTCTTGTTGTTGGTCAGACAGCAATAGACTTCGGGTGCATTCGGGTTTGATGCCACCCATTCCGGGCGGTCCATTGTCGTGCCACCAACGGCCGAAGCGGCTTGACGCGTGTGGATGCAAACCTCGGCCTGCGATGCAAGCCCGCTGGTTTCAGGTGTCAGATCGATCCACTCACCGGTGCCGTCATCGTTGAACTTGGCGACCGAAAGCGTTCCATTCTCAAGCAGCGCATTCGTGTCCACCCCGGCTGCGTAAACGCCATCGGAAACGAAGCGGTACAGGAATTCTCCGCGTTCATCATCGCCCATGTAGACCACGACGCGACCATCGTTGTTGACCACGGTTTCCGCGTTCTCGTGCTTGAAGCGCCCAAGCGCTGTCAGCTTGCGCGGTGTCGATGTCGGGTCGGTCGGGTCAATTTCGACGACATATCCGGCACGGTTTGGTTCATTGGGGTTTTTGGAAACGTCGAAACGGTCGTCGATCTTGGCCCAGCCGTAGCCCCAATCGCTTGCCGATACTCCATAGCGTTTAAGTTCAGGGCTGGTTTCGTGGTTTTCATCCTCAGCCGAGAAGTAACCATTGAAGTTCTCTTCACAGGCCAGATACGTGCCCCAAGGTGTCATGCCATTTCCGCAATTGTTCCATGTTCCCTTGCACGTCATGCCGGACGGATCGGCGGCGGTCTTCATAAGGTCGTGACCCGCGGCCGGACCGGTGATGGTCATTTCGGTCTGCGGTGTAACACGGCGGTTATACGGGCTGTCCTTTACGATACCCCATTTTCCATCTCTGTTGGCAATTTCCACAATGGTAACGCCATGGGCCATCATGCCTTTGGCAACGTCGTCATCGGATGCTGCCTTGGCGTCCGGATTGTTGCCCCAAAGAATGTCGCGGTTGGTATACTCGTTGTTCACCACCAGCAGAACATGACCGTCGTGGTAAAACACATCCTGGCCATCCGTGTTGTCACCAAATGCGCGTTCCTGACTGGCTGCCGTGCCTCGGGTGGCATGATTGAATTCAGGCACATCCGACCACAGCGGATCACCCCAGCGCACTATGACATCGGCTTTATAACCCGAAGGAACAATCACTTCGTCGGCCGTCGAAACCGGAATCGCCTCGAACGAGAAACGATCTGCCGCAGCGCGCGCAGTAGTCGGCAGAATCGAGCCGCCAACGGCAGCGAAACTGCCCATCGCCAGGACGCCACCCATGAATCCGCGACGCGACAACGCGCGCTCGACAACGCGGTCAAAGTCACATTCTTCAGGTCGCGGGCTTATGATTTCATCGTATTCATCAAAGGAAAGGGTGTGATCGTCTTTCATGTTAATCTCCATATCTGTCCATATCTGGCTGTAAGCTCGAAAAGAATCCTGCTGAGGGTTCCATGAATGCCCATCGCACCTGAGTATGAACGGCATGTGACACGCACGTTAATTTCAAAATTGAAATCACTTGCACGTCGGCAATCCCCCGCCTAGGGTCGGGGTAACTCGAAAATCGGAGGGCGTAACGATGGCGCCCAAGCGTCCCAAAGGTGCGGGCGCGTTCCCGAAAGCGGTCGAAAGCCCCGCGCCGGCAAGACCCGATCCGGATGCTCTTTATGCGGCACTGGATTTGGGTACAAATAGTTGCCGCATGTTGATCGCCCAGCCCAAGGGCAGTGGGTTCCATGTGGTAGACAGCTTCTCCAAATCCGTGCAATTGGGCGCGGGTCTGGAACGCACCGGGCGGCTGTCGCGGGCGTCCATGTCGCGTACCGTTCAGGCTTTGCGAATCTGTCAGCAAAAGCTGAAACGCAACAAGGTCAGACGGATGCGTCTGATCGCGACCGAGGCGTGCCGCCGCGCCAAGAACTCGCGCGAATTCATCCGGCAGGTGAAGCGCGAAACCGGCCTTACGCTTGAAATAATTCAGCCCGAGGAAGAAGCCCGTCTGGCAGTGATTTCCTGTGCCCCGCTGGTTTCAACCAAGACCGAGCAGTTGCTGGTCGTCGATATAGGAGGTGGCTCGACCGAATTGGTCTGGATAGACATCTCGTCCGTTCCGCGTCGCGACCGGCCAGCAGCAATCATGCGGCTGCACCACGGGTTTCACCCTGCCGACAGCCCCTTTCCGGCGGCAAAGGTCGTTGATTGGATCAGTGTGCCGCTGGGAGTTGCCACGCTGAGGGACCAGTTCAATGATGTCGAGAATGACGCCGCCCGTTTTGCGTTGATGAGTTGGTTTTTCGAGGAAAACCTTGCCGATTTTGCACCCTATAAGGACGAACAGGCGCGCGTAGGGTTTCAGATCGTCGGCACCAGCGGCACAGTCACTACTGTTGCGGCCTCTCATCTGGGCCTCAAGCGATATGACCGGACCAAAGTGGACGGGCTGCGCATGACCAGCGATCAGATTGACAAGGTCATACGCGGGTATTTAGAACTCGGCCCTCATGGGCGGCGCCGGGACCCTCGAATTGGTGAAGACCGGCAAGCCCTGATCATGTCCGGTTCGGCCATATTGCAGGCTTTGCTCCGTTGCTGGCCCACTGACCGCCTTTCGGTGGCGGACCGGGGGCTGCGCGAGGGTTTGCTGTATGCGCAGATGAGCGCGGACGGTGTATTGGAAGACGGACCGTTCTGATGGCGAAGACACCAAGTGGAAAAAACAACTCGGGCCGCGGGCAGCGCGACCTGAAGGTGAAGGTCAAAACAGCACGTGGGCGAAAGCTCAGCTCGACCCGTTGGCTCGAACGGCAGTTGAACGATCCTTATGTAAAACGCGCTCAGGCCGATGGATATCGTGGGCGAGCGGCATATAAAATTCTGGAACTGGACGACAAATTCCGCTTTCTGGTGCCCGGCGCGCGCGTGGTGGATTTGGGTTGCGCGCCTGGTGGCTGGTGTCAGGTCGCCGTCAAGCGGGTGAACGCGCTTGGCGAGAAATCAGGCAAACGGGTCGGATCGGTGCTGGGCATTGACCTGCAAGAGGTCGAACCGGTCGCTGGCGCCGAAATCCATGTTCTGGACTTCATGGAAGATGACGCCGACCAGAAGGTTAAAGACTGGCTGGACGGCAAGGCAGACGTAGTGATGTCGGATATGGCTGCGGCATCATCTGGTCACAAACAGACCGATCACCTGCGAATCATGGCGCTGTGTGAAGCGGCAGCTTATTTCGCGTTTGACGTTCTGGAAGAAGGCGGAACCTTCGTAGCCAAGGTTCTCGCCGGTGGTGCCGAAGGCGATCTGCAAAAACTGCTAAAGCAGAAGTTTCAGAAAGTTGCCAACGTCAAACCGCCTGCGTCACGCTCGGACAGTTCGGAAAAATTCGTTGTTGCAACAGGGTTTCGCGGCGATTCTTAATCATCCAACCGAATGCGATTTCCGCTCAGGCGTTGTTCGCGCAACGACGTGGCCGCCATGCCCTGCAACATCAATGTGTCACCATGGGTCAGGTATACAGGTTCGCGGCTGCGCAACTCTTCAATACGTTGCGCCAACGAAATAGATCGTACATCCGTTTTTCTCTGCTTTGACACTTCAATAGACATCCATCACCTCTGAACAGCACACCTGAAATGTTGTTAGCGGGGAATCTTGCCGTGAAGATGGAGCAAATCGGGCACGTATATGCCGGTTCAAGGGCTGAGTTGTTGCGACAATTGCCGCAGTGCCGGATCATCGGGCAACTTGTCCAATGCCTCTTGCAAGGCGGCTCGCGCAGCTTCCGGACCGCGATTGATCTGCACCAATTGCACGAGCATAGGCCACGCCTCGGCCCGCTGCGGGTCCAGCGTCACAACTTCGCGAAAGGCCTGTTCCGCCGCAGGAGCGTTGCGAAGCGTCAACGCCATGCCCCCCAGTACAAGGTGGGTTTCCGGGGCATCCAGCCTATTCGAAATCGACTCCTGCCATTCTGACATGCCCTTCCCGGTTAAAGCCCGTTGCTGAGGTGTCAAAGCCTGCGGAGGAATACTCAGGAACTCTTTGGCGGCAGCGATGCGCACGTTTCGCAAAGGATCAGACAATAAGGGCTCAAGTCTTTGCACCTGATCTGTCGCGCTGGCCTGACGCTGTAGCGCCACTGCATTCGCTCGTATCAGCGGGTCATCTTCTTGCAAAAGCGGCGCCGTGACAGCGGCCATCTCTGGCGAGCCAAACGGCTGCATAAGATATGCGGCGGTCGCTCTCACAATCCCCGGCTGCGACGCATCCATTGCAACGGAAAGCAAACCCTCGGGCGTGTCGAGCTGCCCTTCGGTCGCAGCCTTGAAAACCGTCCCGTAATGCGCGCTCCGATTTGGCGAGCCTGGGAACCAATCCTTTATCTGGTCGGCAGCCCAAGCTTGATCTTCGCCCTGATGGCAGTCTGTGCAGGCATCAACGCCCAGCCCCAGATCCGGTCGCGGTATGCGAAAGCTGTGATCGCGTCGACCGTCGACACCCATGTAGGTCCGCTCGATCATATGGCAGCTTTTGCACTGCGCCCCTTCGCTGTCTGCCGGATGTTTGTGATGCTCGGGGGTGTCGTACTCCTTGAGGTCAAGGGTCGGGAACTCCGGGTTTCCGGCGGATGAATGGCACTGCGTGCAAACTCCATTTCCTTCGGCCTTCAACTCTGCGCTGTGCGGTTCGTGACAGTTCATGCATCCCACGCCCTGCGCGTACATCTTGGATTGCAGGAACGATCCATAGACGTAAACCTCATCCAGTATCTGCCCGTCAGGATGATACGAACCGGGGCGCAGCACAGCCAGATTATACGCATCATGATACGGGGTTCCCGGAACCGGGTTTCCATTGCCATGCGCCTCGCGCCGGGAATGGCATCCGGCGCATTGCTGTATTTCTTCTTCGGCCCGCCCTTTGCCCCAACTCATCAGAAAGCCGGCGTCGCCCAGGCCATCTGAAGACCCCTGTTCTTGGACCCAATCGATATGTGCAGACCCCGGCCCATGGCAGGCCTCGCACCCAACCCCGATCTCGACCTGTTGAGAGGTGTAGGTTCTGGTTTGAGGATCGTAGTTTTTTTCAAATCCCGTGGCGTGACACTCGGCGCAGCGCGCGTTCCAGCTCTTGTAGGGGCCCGTCCAATGCAACCCGTCATCAGGCGGCAGGTCCTGATCAGGATACAGGTGATACCAGCGCTTTTGCTCGGTATCCCAAACCACGTCAAAACTTTGCAACCGGCCCGGTTCAGTCTCAAAAAGGTATTGCTGCAAGGGTTCGATTCCAACGACGGAATGAACGTCATACTCCGTCGTTACACCGTCCGTTTCCGTTACACTGGCCGAGAACCTGCCTGCCTCACGTTTGAACTGCACGGCCATACCGTCATGATCGAACCGGGTTCCGTCAAAATCGGCCGCAAGAGCGCCGTCAGTGGTATCTGTCCACGCCAGCGCATGGTGTGACCCAGCCCAGGCTTCGGCTTCTTGTTGATGACAGTCGGTACACTGATCTGAACCTACATACTCTGGCGTCTGCGCCTGAATTTCGCCAGCGATTGCAAGGCAGGCCAGTATCAGGGCAAATCTCATGCCATATCTCCTTCAGAGGCTTTTTGCAGATCAATCAATGCACCATTGTATTCGGCCCCCAAAATCAGGATCGCGGAATAGAGATACAGGAAAATCAATGCCGCCATAGCCCCCGCCAATCCAGCATAGGTGGCGCTGTAGGTGGCGAACTGGCTGATATAAATTGAAAAAGCCCATCCACCGGCCGCCCACAAGGCCAAAGTCAGCAGGACGCCGGGCAGAATTTGCATCAGGCTGTGCCTGCGGGTTGGCAGCACAAGATGTGCCAGAAGAACCGTGCCCGCTGGAACCGCCACGGTAAACGTCCAGCGCAGGCGATCCACTGAAAACCAGTTGGCCACGGCACCTTCTGTGTGTTCGGCCACCAGTTTCGTATAGACTGGCAAAACCACCTCGACCGCGGCGATGATCAAAATGGCCGCCCCGCCCAGAATGACCAGCACCAGGCAGAGCAGCCGGGTTTTCCAGAATGGCCAACTGTCCTCGTCGTGGTAGGCCTGGTTCATGGCTGCACGCACGGCGGCCACGCCGTTGGAGGCAAAATAAATCGCCAGCAGACCACCCAAGGTGATAACACCCGAGCCGGATCCGGCCAGAACGGCCCGCAGTTCGGCCACGATGGGATCGGCGACATCATTGGGCCACGCTCCGAAAATCAGGTCAATCAACTCATCCGTGACATAGCCTTGCGACAACGCCCCTGCCAGCGCCACGGTGAACAGCACAAAAGGAAACAGCGCCATCATCAGCGACATGGCGACATGGCTGCTCATGACAAAGCCGTTCTTTCTGCTGAACCGGCGGATCGACAGCCAAAGCGCCTGAACAGGTCGGCCAAACAGGGGATTCGCGGCAGTGGTCATGCTGCAACCCTAACCTGCCGAAATGGAACACAGAACCCGTCATCAATATCTATTTGGCGAATGAGGGCCAACAAACGCCTGAACGCATTGCATAAACAAGACCTCGCGTGCAGGATTGGGTCACGCAGGATGGGAAATGGGCACTGCTTTTGCCAGACACAGGATACCGAATGACCCCGGATCAAGAAGACATCACGGTAAGACCCAGGCTTCGACTGTCCGTTGTCCGGGATACATGCATCATCGCGACACTGATCGTGCTGGGCCTCTATGCCGGTGCGAACTTCCTGATCCCGCTTGCCATGGCGCTACTGGTCAATGTTCTGATCATAGCGCTGAGCGATCGCGTCGTAGCCGTGACCCGCGCTCCGGTCTGGCTGGCCAATGTCGCCGGTGTGACCGTCGTACTGGCGGGTTTGTTCATGATCATGTACGTGCTGGGCAGTCAGGCAACGCAATTTGCTCGCTCCGTCAGCACCTATGAAAATCAGTTTGATGGTGCGGTCGAGCGTGTAACGGGACTGGTCGGCAACGACGTGACCACCTTCATTCGTGACAATCTGGTCAGTATCGACATGTCCTATGTCGCACGCGTATTGCTGGGCAGCGCCACCTCATTGTTGAACCAGTTTTTCCTGATCAGCCTGTATGTCGCCTTTCTTATGGCCGAACGACTGGCGTTTCGGAAAAAGATCCAACTGGCGGCCGGAGATCCCGTCGCCGCAGCCGAGTTTTCCACCATGCTCGATGCGATTTCGGTCAGCTTGCAGCGTTATGTCGGCGTCAAAACCCTGATCAGCCTGATAACGGCAACCATCAGCTACACGGTTTTCCGCTCGCTTGGTCTGGAATACGCGGAAACCTGGGCCGTACTGACCTTTGCCCTGAACTTCATCCCCTCGATCGGTTCGATCATAGCCGTGTTTTTTCCGGCCATGATCGCACTTGTTCAATTCGAAACGATCATCCCCTTCCTGGTCATCGTGCTGGGATGTGGAACGATCCAATTCCTGATCGGCAATTTCCTTGATCCGGCCATGCTTGGTCGATCCCTGAACATGTCGACCTTTCTTGTCATTCTGGCACTGACCTTCTGGACAACGGTCTGGGGCCTGATCGGTGCGTTTCTGAGTGTGCCTCTGACAGTATGCATCCTGATCGTTTTCAGCCACATCCCGGCACTTCGGCCGGTCGCCATTCTGATGTCTCTGGATGGCAGGTTGGGCGAGGATAACAGTCAGGCCACAACAAGCTAGGTCATGAAGCGCCCCCTTTTCATCGGATCGGATATCTACCGCAACTCGACCTACGGTTCAAAGCACCCGCTGGCCATCCCGCGGGTTTCAACCGTCATCGATCTGTGTCGCGAACTGGGTTGGTTGACGTCCGAGAACTACCGCGTCAGCCCCTGCGCAAAACCCGGTGTATTGGAAACGTTTCATACGCCGGACTATATCGCCGCCCTGCAAAAGGCGGAAGCGGACCAGCATGTCACGGACGAAACACGGAAAAGATACGGTTTGGGGACTCTGTCGAACCCGGTCTTCGCCGAGATGTACCGCCGACCTGCAACCGCTGCCGGTGGTTCCATGTTGGCCGCCGAACTGATCCGGGACGGCGGGATCGTTTTCAACCCTGCGGGCGGTACACACCACGGCCTTGCGGACCGGGCGAACGGGTTTTGCTATCTGAATGATCCGGTTCTGGCGATACAGTCCCTTTTGAACACTGGCATAGAGCGCGTGGTCTATGTCGACATCGACGCCCATCATTGCGACGGGGTTGAACTTGCGTTTCACGGGTCGGACAGAGTCCGGATGATCTCGGTCCATGAGGCGCGGCGATGGCCATTCACGGGCCAACTTGAGGAAGACGCCGGTGGCGCGGCCTTCAACCTGCCCGTTCCAAGACATCTGAACGACGACGAATTTGCCGCCATTCTGGATCAATTGATCCTGCCAGCGACCGAAGCGTTCAAACCGCAAGCGATTGTCCTGCAATGCGGAGCCGACGCCGTGGCCGAAGACCCGCTTTCGCGTTTGACCCTGTCCAACAACGCGCATTGGCGAACGGTCGCGGCGCTGAAGTCTCTTTCGCCTCGTTTTCTGGTTCTGGGTGGCGGTGGATACAATCCCTGGTCCGTGGGACGCTTGTGGAGCGGCGTTTGGGCCACCCTGAATGATTTCGAAGTTCCTGACACACTTGACGTCGGTGCACAGAAAACCCTGCGGGATCTGACCTGGAGCAGGGCCGCAGGACAGGCGCCTCAACCCCACTGGCTGGACAGTTTGCGAGACGCGCCAAACATCGGGCCCATACGACAGGAACTGAGGAACGATTTGCGCCACCTCACCCCCAGGCATTCACAGTAGATCGGTCCGTCAAAGCCTGCTAACATTCCGACATTTCGGGATATTCCTGACCGGCTTAACCCCTGTTCCGTTATCACTTCAATTCTTCCAGTTTGGCACCGATTGGACCACCACCCATGAATGCACTTAATCAGATACTTGATCTCAAGGCCCGCATGGGCCAGTCCATCATCGGGCAAACCGAGGTCATCGACCGACTGGTGATCGGGATGCTGGCCAACGGAAACCTTCTGATCGAAGGTCTGCCCGGATTGGCCAAAACACGTGCAGTCAAGGCGATGGCACGCAATCTGGATGCGGATTTCAGCAGGATCCAGTTCACGCCTGATCTGCTGCCTTCAGACGTGACGGGAACCGAGGTGTTTCAACAGAGTGATGAGGGCGGCACCTTTCGCTTTGAACCCGGTCCGATCTTTGCCAACATCGTCCTCGCTGACGAGATCAACAGGGCACCGGCAAAGGTACAGGCCGCATTGCTGGAAGCGATGGAAGAACGGCAGGTCACGGTATCCGGAACCACCCACAAAATGGAACCATTGTTCATCGTGATGGCAACCCAGAACCCCATTGAACAAGAAGGCACCTATCCCCTGCCCGAAGCGCAGATGGACCGGTTCCTGATGCATGTTCAGATCACCTATTCGCCGGTCGAGGATGAGGTTGAAGTGATCCGACTGGTACGGGGCGAGGAGATCGCGGCCGGGAAAGGCGCGTCAAGCGAGCCACCACCGACGATCCCGCAGGACGCCGTTTTTGCAGCGCGTTCGGAAATTGGGCAGATCCATGTTTCGGATGCAATGGACCGCTATATGGCCGATCTGGTTCAGGCGACCCGGACGCCTGCGGCGCTCAGCGAAGAACTGGCCAGCTGGATCGAAATCGGCGCCAGCCCGCGTGCCTCATTGGCATTGGACAAATGCGGTCGAGCGCATGCGTGGATGAACCAGCGCGATTATGTGGACCCTGCGGATATTCGAGCCATAGCACATGACGTGTTCCGTCACCGCATCACGCTGAGTTTTGAGGCGCAGGGGAACGCCAAAACGGCAGATGACGTGATCGCGGAAATCCTGCGTCTCGTCGCGCTGCCCTGACGGTTCGGGTTGGCCGGGTGCATCAATCCACAACATATCCCGATGATCCCCGCATTCACGTCAGTGCGGATCACCTCTTGCGTCTGGAACCGCATTCTCGTGCTCTGAGCTTTTTGCCACGTCAGCCCGCCCGGTCGATCCTGAATGGAACACACGCATCACGCCTGCGCGGACGCGGCCTGAACTTCGAAGAATTGCGAAACTACCAACCGGGCGACGATATCCGCACAATTGACTGGAAAGTCACGGCGCGAACCGGGGAGCCCCATGTTAGGGTCTATACCGAGGAACGAGACCGCCCTGCCCTGCTGCTGGTCGACCAGCGCGTTTCGATGTTCTTTGGAACAGAAGTGTACATGAAGTCGGTCATCGCTGCCGAAGCTGCCGCAATCACTGCGCATCGCGTTCTCGATCAGGGCGATCGTGTTGGAGGCCTGGTCTTCAGCGACACGAGCGTTGCAGAACACAGGCCACAGCGCCGCGCTGCGGCGCTTATGCGGTTTTTGTCATCAATCGGGGCTGCCAATTCGGCCTTGCACGCTGCCTTGAACCCGCAACCAACCGTGGCTTTGAATAACATGTTGTCCGAAGCCGCGCGTATGTCCCAAACCAACGGGCTGGTTTGCCTGTTTTCCGACTGTGACGGGCTTGATGAAAGATCGGAATCCTTGCTGCGCCGTATTGCGTTCTCGAACGATCTGATCGTGTTCAATATTGCTGACAGAACAGCCAAGGTACTGGCGCCCAATCTGAAACTCACGGTCTCGGACGGGAAAGACCAGATCGAAATCGACAGTGCCGACCCCGAATTGTCCGGGAAAATTCGCAAATCCATGGAAGACAGGTTGAACCAACTGCATACTTGGTCCCGGCGATACGGTTTTCCGGTTGTTCCTTTGACAACGGCGGAACCTGCTCTGGATCAGTTGCTGTATCTGTTCGGGCATCGCGGGGGGCAGAAATGAGCATCGACACGACAGGGAAATCTCTGGTTGATCTGCTGAATATGCTCGAGCCGACACCAGAACCTGCGACTGTTTCGATGCTTCCGCAGACATGGGGGTGGTTAGCGCTGGCTGTTATTCTGCTTGGCTTTGTTGTACTAGTCAGTGTTGTTTTCGTCCGACGAAGACAGGCAAACGCGTATCGACACCATGCGCTGGCAGAGCTTGCAAACCCGGATATCACGTCGGCAAAAGTTGCCGAAATCCTTCGCCGCACCGCGTTGGTCGCATATCCGCGCAGGCAAGTCGCAGGAATTCATGGGGATGATTGGTTGAATTTCCTTTCGCAAACATCTGATGATACGAACTTTTTATCTGACATTGGGCAATCATTGATCGAAGCGCCGTACAAGGACCTTCCGCCAAACCGCGCCTTGACACAACTTGCTCGGCATTGGATCAAATCCCATAAACTGCATCGGGGAACGTGATGGTTTCCTTTTCTGCACCGTGGGTGTTTTTGCTGCTGCCGCTGCCGGTGCTGGTCTACGCCATTGCTCCACCCCGGCGGGAAACAACCGCGTCTATTCGCATTCCGTTTTTCCGCCGCGTTGCGCAAGCAGCAGGCGCCGAGCCGAAATCCGGGTCAATGATCCGCGGCCGTGCCTGGCTTCAAACCGCCAACGTGGTATTGATTTGGCTTCTGCTGGTTCTGGCGCTGGCCCGTCCGGAACGATTGGGCGACCCCATCGTTATAGAGAAATCTGCCCGAGATGTGGTTTTGGCGCTGGATATCTCTGGCTCGATGGATCAGCGGGACTTCGAGTCCGGGTCCGGTACACCGATGCAAAGGCTGGAGGCGGTCAAAGAAGTTCTGAAACAGTTCATCTCTGAAAGAGATGGCGACAGGATGGCGTTGATCATCTTCGGAACACGCGCGTTCATTCAAGCGCCCTTCACGGAAGATCTGAACAGTTTGAATGGGTTCCTGGACCAAACTCAAGTTGGCATGGCGGGTCCGAACACAGCTTTAGGCGATGCCATCGGACTTGGCATTCGAACCTTTGAGTCCAGCGAGGTTGAGCAACGCCTGATGATCGTACTCAGCGATGGCGCCGATACATCCAGTCGCATGACACCGGTCAATGCCTCGGCAATTGCTGCGGAAAAGAACGTGGTTGTCTATACGATTGGTGTCGGAGACCCGAATGCAACGGGTGAAGATCGTGTGGATTTGGAGGCTTTGAAGGACATAGCCGCGCGTACGGGCGGAGAGTATTTCTTTGCCGACGACGCCTCGGCTCTCGAACAGACCTATGAACGCATTGATGAACTAAACCCCAGAATTGTGGAAACACAAAGCTATCGGCCCAAACATAGCCTTGCCCATATTCCGTTACTATTTGCGTCGATCGTCATTATGGTCAGCATGGCCAGGTTCCATTTCACCCAGCGGCACCGCGGGGTCGTCTGACAATGGATCTGGCTGATTTCCATTTTATCCGAGGCTATTACCTGCTGCTTCTCATCCCCATCCTTGCGCTGTGGTGGAGGATCAGATCCAAACCGCTGGCAGAAACCAAACTGCCGACAGGGATCGCCCCGCATCTTGCAGAAGCCTTGTTGCTGGGCAAAGAAGACACCCGGTGCACGCAGCCCATTGATGCTGCGATGATCATTGCAACGCTTGTCATATTTGCGGCCTCAGGTCCAACGTGGTCACGCGCACCCAACCCGCTGATCGCGGACACTGCCCCGTTGGTGATCGCTCTCAAAGTCACCGATAGTATGGAAAGCTCGGACCTTGCGCCATCCCGGCTGGATCGGGCACGGTTCAAGATTTCCGATCTGATCAACGAACGCGCCGGTGCTCGAACCGCCCTGATCGCATATGCAGGAACGCCGCACCGAGTTGCCCCGTTGACAGAAGACGCGAATATACTCCGTCCGTTGCTTGAGGGGTTGACGCCCGCGGTAATGCCGAAGGATGGCGATGCCGCAGCCGATGCGCTTGAGTTGGCTCAGTCCATTCTGAATGACAGCGATAGCCCGGGCGCTGTGTTGTTCGTGCTCGATGACCTCGATCCATCTCAGGTATCTGGGTTAAGCTCCTCGAATACTGAAATTTTCTTTCTCACTATGCTGCCTGTCGGTGGTCGAATTGCTCAGTTGGACAACATCCAAAATGCATCGGTGGTGGCGTTTTCGAACGACGACCGGGACGTCACTCAGCTGACGCGCCGTATTCAATCAGCCTATACTGCCGCCCTGGATGACGATGATCGCCTGGACTGGCAGGATAAGGGCTGGATTCTGGCCTGGCCTGCTGCACTGCTGTCTCTGCTGTGGTTCCGAAAAGGCTGGGTGGTCCGATGGGCAATTCTGGCTTTGATTGTGTTGCCCACATCCGGAGCGCGCGCAGAAGGATGGAGAGACTGGTTTTTCACCCCCGACCAACAAGGCCAGATTGCGATGAACCAAAAACGGTTTGGTGAAGCGGCTGAGGTGTTCGAAGACCCATATCGCAGGGGGTATGCCTATCTCAGGGATGGTCTATACGCCGAGGCATCGTCCGTTTTTTCCAAGCTGGACACACCGGAAGCTGCGTTTGCCGAAGGTATGGCCCGAATAAGAAACCGCGAATATCGCCCAGCCATATCGGCGTTCGAGGCAGCTTTGGAACGTCGTCCCAACTGGCCTGAAGCCCAGCATAATCTCGATGTATCCAAAGCCATCCTGGACTATGTCGAAACGACGCGCGAACAGTCCGATACAGGGGAAGAGGCTGGCATCGGTGCAGATGATACGGTGTTTGACAACGACGCAGCACGCGGCAGTGACACCACGGTTCAAGCCGCCAAAGACGGGCCGCAGTCACTGTCAGCCGACCAATGGATCAGTATGATCGACACGGATATGCAGGACTTTCTGAAAAACCGCTTCCTATTGGAAAACCAGGATCAAACAGAATGAGATACCTTGTTGTCTTCATTCTGTTTCTGCCGCTTTCCGTGTCTGCTCAGGACAGCTCAACTTATCAACCTCGGGTTTCAGTAGACGTCCCGAACGAAGCCGTCATCGTAGGCCAACCCGCAATTGTTCGCATCAAGGTTCTGGTTCCGACCTTCATGCCGCAACCGCCCACCTTTCCATCATTGGAGCAGCAAAACATCCTGGCTCGCCTGCCTGAAAGGGCTTCTGGTCCGGTAAGCGAAACGGTGGACGGAGAGACGTGGTCTGGGGTGCAGCGCAGTTATCGCCTGTTTCCGTTGGCACCAGGACCGGTCGCGTTCGAAGCGCATGAGGTTGTCGTGACATTTGCCGATCCGCAGTCCAATGAACCGGTCCAGGTTTCGGTGACGCTTCCTCCCATACAGCTCAATGCAGAAATCCCAGATGGCGCTCAAGGGCTTGACCCGCTGATCATCGCAACCGGTTTCTCTCTTGATCAGAAGCTGGACGGCCCGACCGATATGCAGGCAGGCGATTCCATCACGCGTGTGATAAGCGCGCAGATCTCTGGCACCACAGCTCTGACAATCCCAGCGTTGACGCCGCAAGATCAAAGCCCACTGCTTCGTGCCTATCCCAAAGAGCCCCGGTTTTCAGAAACAGAAAACCGAGGCGTCCTGTCCGGGCAACGTGTCGAAGAAACCGTGTACATCGCCCAAGATGGCGGCCACATACAATTGTCGGCGGTTTCGTTCGACTGGTTCAATCTGGACACCGGTCAGATCGAAACGGCATCACTTACCCCGACCCAGCTTACACTGGCTCCACCCAAACGACAGCCGCCTGACGCGCGGGCCGTCCTCAAGTCCGCTCTTTATCTAACCGTTGTTGTATGTGCGCTTTGGGCTTTTGGGCGATTTCTGCGCCCTCGCTATGAAACCTGGAAAATTGAACGGCAGCGCAAGTACCTTGCCTCGGAAAAATATGCCGTCGATTCCCTGCGAGCAGCTTTGCAATCGCGAAACTTGCCAGCGGTTTATCAGGCATTGGATCTCTGGAAGTCACGTAGCGCTCACCCTGAGCGTTCCCTGGATCTTGAACGCAATCTGATGCAGATCGGTGCAGTGCGGTATTCATCGACCACCACAAACGGCCCGGAAGACTGGGACGCTGCCATGCAAAACCTAAGTGCGTTGAACAGCTCAAAAGAACGAAAGAGCAAATCCTTGCCGCCACTCAACCCCTAGGTTTCAACTTTGACAGCTGCTGATCAGTTTGCGCCTGTCGATCAACCTCAGTCGGCCATAGCCCAATTCCACGAGGCCCAGATTCGCCAGGTGATGCAGATGTCGGTGCAACGTCGGCTGAGATACCGCAACCATTTCAGCAAGTTCTTCCTGAGACACGACAATCCACCCATCTGATTTCAAAGTGCCTTCGTCAAGATGCAACAGACGCAGCACCAGACGCTTTTCAGACCCCGTAACCGCAAGATTGGCCATGATGCGCAGTGCCGTCTTCATGTTTTCATGGGTCAACGCATAGAAATCACGAATGTATTCCGGATTTTTCTGAACCAATCTTTCCACGCGGAAACTGGGAAAAAACAACGTGCGGGTCTTTTGCGTTGTCACGACGCTCACCAGTCGTTTCGCCTCGGCGAAAAGCGCAAGATCCCCGATCCAGAAACCCGATCCATCCTGATGCAAGACAAATTCCTGTCCGTCATCGGCAGGTGCGGTGATCTGAAGCGCGCCTGAAAGCACCGCGAAAATACCATTGGCCCGGTCGCCGTGGTGGTAAAGGGTTTCTCCGGAATCGAAGGCTCTGTGAATTGCGACGGTCATAAGATCATTCTGAAACTTTGAATCGCGCGCGCCAAACCAGTCGGTTTGGGTCAGAATCCGCATATCCCCATCAGAATCAAACATTTGTATCTTTCAAAATGATCATATGATAAGTTTTCGATACGTTTCATCGCATAAAATAGCTGTGTTCGCTGCTCGAACAAGTATCTGTTTTTTATTCGGGCAATCAACAACTTGCTTGCAGCTGCAAAGTATAAGCTAGCGGCTTCAAGTAAACTTCACGTTTCAGGGTCGTTAAGACTCGATTAATCAGGAGCACTTCATGTCATCTCCACGAATGATTGCAGATAATTGGCGCAGAACACTGCGCCGGTTCGCAGTGGCGACCGTAACTGTTGCCCTTGCCGTGCCCGCCTGGGCGCAGGATCAAAAGCCCAATATTCTTGTGATATGGGGCGACGATATCGGTCAATCCAACATCTCGGCTTATACCATGGGTCTGATGGGATATCAGACACCCAATATCGACAGGGTTGCCAAAGAAGGCATGATCTTTACCGATTATTACGGTGAACAATCCTGCACGGCTGGTCGGTCCTCGTTCATCATGGGCCAGTCTGTGTTCCGTACCGGATTGTCCAAAGTTGGTTTGCCAGGCGCAAAAGAGGGCATGCAGGTTGAAGATCCAACGATTGCCGGCCTACTAAAAGCTCAAGGCTATGCAACCGGTCAGTTTGGTAAGAACCACTTGGGCGATCGGGACGAGATGTTGCCGACCAATCATGGGTTTGATGAATTTTTCGGAAATCTCTACCACCTGAACGCCGAGGAAGAGCCTGAAAACGAAGACTACCCCCAAAACCCGGAATTCCGCGAACGGTTCGGTCCGCGCGGGGTCATAAAATCCAGTGCTGACGGGATGATCGAAGACACCGGCCCGTTGACCAAAAAGCGCATGGAAACGGTGGATGACGAAACGGTTGCGGCCGCGCTCGACTTCATTACGCGCAAAACGGAAGAAGGTGTTCCGTGGTTTGTTTGGTGGTCGGGCACCAGAATGCACTTCCGTACTCATGTCAAAGACGAAATGCGCACGAAAGCCGACGAAATCGCCGGCAAGCATATGGATGAATACCAAGCAGGTATGATCGAGCATGACATGCATATCGGCCAGTTCCTTGCCCTGCTGGATGAACTTGGGATCGCGGATAACACGATCGTACATTATTCCACCGACAACGGCCCGCACATGAACACCTGGCCGGATGCGGCAATGACACCGTTCCGTGGTGAAAAGAACACCAACTACGAAGGCGGTTGGCGTGTTCCGTCAATGGTACGCTGGCCCGGCAAAATCGACGCCGGCTCGGTCAGCAACGAGATCATGCATCACATGGACTGGTTGCCGACCTATTTGGCGGTTGCGGGAAATCCAGACATCAAGGAACAGCTGCTTGAAGGGATCACCGTAGCCGAAGTTGGCGGCGGACGAGACTACAAAGTGCATTTGGATGGATACAACTTCCTGCCTTACTTGACCGGTGAAACAGATGAAGGCCCGCGTCACGAGATTTTCTACTTCTCTGACGATGGTGACCTGACTGCGTTGCGGTATGATGACTGGAAAGCAGTGTTTCTTGAGCACCGCTATCCGCAGACTTTGCAAGCCTGGGCTGAGCCCTGGACCGAACTGCGTATTCCGTTGCTCTTCAACCTTCGCCGCGATCCGTACGAGCGGGCCAATATCACTTCCAACACCTATTGGGATTGGTATATAGACCGTGTTTATTTGCTGCTGCCTGCGGCAGAATATGTGGGCAAGTTCCTGGAAACATTCGAAGAGTTCCCTCCGCGTCAGAAGCCGGGCAGCTTTACGATTGGCGACGCCAAGGACAAGATCTTCAGTCAGGTCGGCTCCAAGTAAATTCGCGACACCTGAACCCGCAGCACCTGAACGGCGCTGCGGGTTTCTTGTTTTAACAACGGTATTTTTACCAAAACATGCGTCGAAGGAAACAAGCCATGACAAGAGCGCCCCTAGCATTGGCTGTTGCAGTCGTACTGAATGGATTTGCAAGCGTCACGGCATCCGCAGATCCGCTGCCCTCATGGGCGGACTCGGAAACGCGGGACCGTATCGTTGAATTTGTCGAGGCGGTGACGGACCCTGAAAACGCAAGCTATGTAACCCCGGCAGCCCGGATCGCAGTATTCGACAATGACGGAACACTCTGGGCTGAACAGCCGGTGTATTTCCAGTTCATTTTCGCCATGGACAGGCTTTCTGAGCTGGCGGAACAGGATCCTTCGATCCTGTCCACACCTGCTTTGAAAGCCGCTGCCGAAGGTGATCTTGCGACCGTTCTTCAAGGCGGTCACGATGCTTTGATCGAAGTCGTCAACGCATCGCATTCCGGAACCACTGTCGAGGCGTTTCAGGCAGCAGTCGCGCAATGGCTGGCCGAAGCCAGTCACCCGGACACCGGATTGCCTTATGACCAGATGACCTATCAGCCCATGGTCGAGCTGTTGCGCTATCTGCGGGACGAAGGGTTCAAGACCTATATTGTCTCGGGCGGCGGCATTCACTTCATGCGGGTCTTTGCGGAACAGGCCTATGGCATCCCGCCGGAACAGATTCTGGGCACCTATGGAAATTCGACCTTCGAAGATGTCGATGGCGTCCCGACTGTCGTCAAGGCCCCCGGGATTGCCTTCATCGACGACAAGGAAGGCAAACCCATCAACATCGAACGCACAATCGGCAAACGCCCCATTCTGGCCGGCGGAAATTCAGATGGAGATTTCGCCATGCTGGACTGGACAACCTCAGGCGACGGACCACGTCTGGGGGTTCTGATCCACCATACGGATGCCGAGCGGGAATGGGCCTATGATCGGGAAAGCCCGATCGGGCGGTTGGTTGACGGTCTGGATCAGGGGCCAGACAAAGGCTGGGTCATCGTCGATATGGCGAAAGACTGGTCGCGGGTCTACACTGGAGGAAACTGAACGGCCCGAAAGACTTACCGCCCATGTGGACATTGCTTGTATCCATCTTTGTTTTTTCGCTATATGCAACTGCATTTGTGTTTTCGGTGCGCGCTGCACAAACCGCGCGCACCCCACAAGGAGCCGTTGGCTGGGTGGTCTTTTTGGTATCGGCGCCAGTCTTTGCGGTGCCGATGTACCTGTTTCTGGGGCACCACAGGTTTCGCGGCTATCGCATCTCGCGCCAGCAAAGCGAACGGGTCGTCGAAGGGATCAAGACCTTTGCCGACTATTCCCGACCTGATCCGTCCACGATGCCGATCAATCCACGACCATTCGAGTTTCTGGCCCACCTTCCGGTATCCAGTGGCAATGGAGCACAGCTCCTGATCGATGGTCAGGCAACGTTTGACGCCATTTTCGAGGCGATAGACGAGGCCAAGAACTATATCCTGATCCAGTTCTACATCGTCCGAGACGACGCGCTGGGCCGCAAGCTTCAGACCAAGCTGATCGAGGCCGCGAAACGTGGGGTGCATGTCCGTTTCATGATCGATGCTGTCGGCAGCTATGGGTTGCCAAGCACCTACCTGGACACGATGCGCGATGCGGGAATTGACGTGGCCGACCCTCGCCGTCAACGCGGCCCGAATTTCCGGTTTCAGCTGAATTACCGAAATCACCGCAAAACCGTCATTATCGACGGTGAAACAGGTTTTATCGGCGGTCACAACGTGGGCGTTGAATATCTGGGAGAAGACCCGCATTTCGGCCATTGGCGCGACACGCATATCAAAATGACCGGCCACATCGTCCGGCAATTGCAGCTCATCTTCACCGAAGACTGGCATTGGGCCCGTGATGAAGACCTGATTGATGACCTCGACTGGGCAGGTAGCGTGGCCGAGCAAGACATGAATGCCCTATTGGTGGCCACCGGACCCGGAGACGAAACCGAAACCGGCGCCATGATGTTCTTTTCGGCAATCGCCGAGGCGAAAGAAAGATTGTGGATCGCATCGCCCTATTTTGTGCCAGACATCGACGTCATGACCGCCCTGCAACATGCAGCGATGCGCGGGGTGGACGTTCGTATCCTTGTCCCGGATGTGATTGACCATCGGCTACCCTGGCTGGCTGCTTTTGCCTATTTCGACGAAATCCGCGACTGCGGCGTGCGTGTGTTCCGTTATACGGACGGCTTCATGCATCAGAAGGTGTTGGTGGTTGACGACACGCTGGCCGCGGTCGGCACGACAAATCTGGACAACCGGTCCTTCCGGCTGAACTTTGAGGCGATGGCCCTGTTTTTCGATTCTCGCGCAGCGCTGGCTGTTGATCACATGCTGCGTGCGGATTTCGAGGCAAGCTATGAATTGACGCGCAGTTTGACCCAGCAACCACCGCATATCCGGTTTGGCGCCCCCTTGGCGCGGTTGTTTGCGCCAATCCTCTAGGAAAAGAATTTCTCCTGAAAGACGCGCGTCATCATCGCCACCAGATAAGCGGTCGACAGACCAAAAGCCAAAAGACCTGCAACCGAGGCAAAGGATCCGAAGATACGCAAACCTTCGCCCAAAACGATATCGCCGTATCCCAGAGTGGTAAACGTCACCAACGAGAAATAGATGGCCGAGTTCCAATCCGGCAGAACCTCAAGCAACACCCATACGATGGCCCAGATCCAGACCTGAATCGTATGCGTGGCAACGATAAACGCCAAAGACACTGCGATCGGTGCTGCCGTTGCGAAAAACACTCCTTTGGCGGACCATTTCTCATCTCGTTTAATGATCGTGACAGTACACCAGGTTAACAAAAGAATCTCGACCACGAAGCAGAGCGCCAGAAAAGTACTGCCCAAAACGATCTGATGCAGCAACGTCATGTTTTTCATCCTGATTTACGATAGTGGACCGTCCGGGCAGAATGACCCTTTGAGGTGCAGGGCACAACCCCGGCGCTCGTGATGACAACCTGCGGCGAATGGAACCGGGTGCGGGTCCGCACTGGACAGTTTGGAATTCCGTTGCACATCCTTGGAAGAAAAAGGCCAGATCATGCTGTTGACCATCGACCGTGTTCAGAAAACCTATCCCGGCGGGCGTCCGGTTCTGCGTGACGTGTCGCTGACCCTAGATCACGGGCAAACTCTGGCCCTGACAGGAGAAAGCGGCAGTGGCAAAAGCACTCTGTTAAATCTTGCCGCTGCACTCGACTGTTTCGACGGAGGTGAAATCACTCTGAACGGTGCGCCTCTGTCCCCTTTGGACGATGCCGGTCGGGCCGAGTTGAGGCGCAGGCAGGTCTCGCTGGTGTTTCAGCAGTTCAACCTGATCCCATCCCTGACCGTTGCGCAAAACCTCTCGTTTCATGCCCGCCTTGCCGGTGCCGAAGATGCTGGGTGGACCGCACAGCTGATCGAACGTCTGGGTCTGTCGGATCTTTTGGACCGATATCCCGAAAACCTGTCCGGCGGGCAACAGCAACGGGTGGCGATTGGTCGTGCGATGGCTGCGCGCCCGAAACTGCTGCTGGCGGATGAGCCCACGGGCAATCTGGATGAAACCGCCAGCGCAAAAGTACTGGATCTGATGTTGACACTGGTGGCCGATACCGGCGCAGCACTTCTGTTGGTCACCCATTCCCAACAGATAGCGGCCCGCTTGGATCGAAACGTCCAGCTATGCGGTGGTCGCATCCAATGACAACTGCCATCATTCAGGCTTTGATGTCACATTGGCGGGTGCACTGGTTGCAACTTGCGACGCTTTTGACAGGCATCGCGTTGGCCACGGGTCTTTGGTCCGCGGTTCAGGCCATCAATGCCGAAGCACGTGTAAGCTATGCCCGGGCCAACGCGCAACTCGCCCTTGGGCAGTTCGACGAACTGCACGATCCATCTGGTTTGATCCCGGTCACTCGTTACGTTGATCTGCGTCGCTCAGGCTGGCAGGTAGCGGCCGTTCTGGAAGGCCCCTATCGGATCGCAGGCCGCACTTTGCGTCTGATGGGCGTGGACATGGTCGCCTACCCCGCCTTGCCAGCCATGACCGAGGCAGAGCAAAGCGTCGCGCCGCCCGAGCCCGCTGACATGCTGACCGCTCCAGGGCGCCTCCTGATCGCGCAAGAACTCGCGCCTCTGTTCCGCGACCAAAGCAACCTTCCTCCAGTTTCATTCACCACGGCGCTGCCCCCTGATGTTATTCTGACAGATATCGGCGTAGCGGAAACCTTGCTGAACCAACCCGGTTTGATTTCGCGCCTCATTGTCCTGCCCAATCAACCGCGTGATCGCCCCCCCCTGACCGAGATCGCACCTGAACTGGAGCGCTCCGGCCCCTCCTCGCAAGTCGATACCGCACGATTGACGGACAGTTTTCACCTGAACCTGTCTGCCTTTGGTCTGTTATCCTTTGCCGTTGGCCTGTTCATCGTGAACGGTACTGTCGGGCTGGCCTTTGCCCAACGCCGCGGCATGATCCGCACATTGCGCGCGCTGGGTGTTTCCATGCGGCGGCTGGTCTTTTTGATCCTGACTGAGCTGACGGTTCTGGCCCTGATCGGTGGATTCATGGGGTTGCTGCTTGGTTTCTTTCTGGCCGGAGCGTTGTTGCCCGATGTCGCCGCGACCCTGCGCGGCCTGTACGGTGCCCCTGTGACCGGAGAATTGACGATGCATCCGCATTGGGTATTTGCCGGGATCGCCATGGCACTCTTCGGCACCCTGATCGCCAGTGGCCATGCGCTGTGGCGATTATCTCGTATGCCACTGCTGGCAGGGCCTGGTGTCCAAGCCTGGCAGGACAACGCGGGCGCACGCCATCTGGCAGGTTTACTTGGCGTGGCACTGATCACCGGAGGTACTATCGCCTATCTCGGCATCGGTGGATTGGTGGCCGGCTTCATTCTGTTGGCCGGGTTGCTGACCGGTGCTGCCCTTTTGTTACCATCGCTTCTGACCTTCGCGCTTTCTGTCTTTTCCCACAGGGCACGCGGTGCCGTGGCGCAGTGGGTCTGGGCCGACATGCGTGCACAATTGCCCGGGCTGTCGCTTGCTCTGATGGCCCTGTTGCTTGCGCTTGCAGCAAATATCGGTGTGGGCACAATGGTTTCAAGTTTCCGGCTGACCTTTGTCGGCTGGCTCGACCAACGCCTGACTTCGGAGCTCTACCTGACCGTCCGTGACGAAGAACAAGGGCGCGAGATCACCGAGTGGCTGCGACCACAGGTCGACGCCATCCTGCCAATTCGCAACGTGGAACTGTCGCTCGAGACAGGACCATTGTTCTTGTACGGGGTCGTAGATGATCCGACCTATCGGCAGCACTGGCCCTTGATTTCGGCAACCGCGACCGTTTGGGAAGACGTCATGGCTGGAGACGCGGTTTTGATCAACGAACAACTGGCACGGCGCGCGAACCTCTGGCCCGGAGATACGCTGACGCTATCCCCGGATCACGCGTTGACCATAGCCGGGGTGTATTCGGATTATGGAAACCCGACCGGGCAAGCCATTGTTTCGATGGCCCAGCTTGACCGCATCGCGCCGGGGGCAGAGACCCGACGGTTTGGCATCCGTTTGAACCCCGAGCAGGCGAGTGAATTGGCGCAAACCTTGCGGGACCGTTTCGCCCTGCCGCGTCAGGGCGTGGTTCAGCAGGCCGCCATGAAGGCTCAATCGCTGGCAATCTTCGAGAAAACCTTTGTCGTCACTTCCGCGTTGAATATCCTGACTTTGGGCGTTGCAGGTTTTGCCATACTTACAAGCTTGCTGACCTTGTGGACACAACGTTTGCCGCAAATCGCCCCGGTTTGGGCACTGGGGCTGAACCGGACCCAATTGGCACAGCTGGAGCTGCTGCGCAGCGTGTTGCTTGCCGCTCTGACCGCTTGTCTGGCACTGCCGCTGGGTCTGATCCTTGCCTGGGTTCTTTTGGCAGTGATCAATGTACAGGCCTTTGGCTGGCGGCTACCGATGTTCGTCTTCCCGTGGGATTGGCTCTGGCTGTTCCTGCTGACCTTGCTGGCCGCCCTGATTGCCGCCACCCTGCCCGCGCTGCGTATGTTGCGTCTGCCCCCTGCCGATCTGCTGAGAGTGTTCGCCAATGAACGTTAAAGCCCTTTTGGTCGTTCTTGCGCTTCTGTGCCCATCGCCGCTTTGGGCACAGGGCTTTGCTGGTCTTGGAGGATCGGCCGAAGGATTCGAGATACCACAGGCGGGGTTCGAATTCGACTTTCCCAAAGACCATGGACCTCATCCCGCCTATAGGATCGAGTGGTGGTATCTAACGGCCAACCTCAAAGGCGAAGACGGGCGCGACTATGGCATTCAATGGACCCTTTTTCGGTCCGCCCTGAAACCGTTTGAAGCTGATGGCTGGCAAAGCCCGCAAATCTGGATGGGCCATGCAGCGGCCACCACGCCCAAAGCCCATTACTTTGCTGAACGCCTGTCGCGTGGGGGGATCGGGCAGGCAGGGGTTACGGCGCAACCGTTCGAGGCCTGGATCGACGAATGGCGCATGGCCGGACCTGATCTTGACACCCTGACCCTGACAGCAAACGGCACAGAGTTCGGGTATGATCTTGCGCTGACGGCACAAGGCCCGTTGGTGTTTCACGGCAACGCCGGCCATTCGGTCAAATCAGCCAACGGGCAGGCCAGCTATTATTATTCGCAGCCCTTCTACTCAGTTGAGGGCGTTCTGCATCTGCCGGACGGTGATATGGGCGTCACTGGTCAGGGCTGGCTGGACCGGGAATGGTCTTCGCAACCCCTGGCCGAGGATCAAACCGGCTGGGATTGGTTTTCTCTCAGCTTTGAGGACGGAGACAAACTGATGGCCTTTCGCCTGCGCGGCAGTCGTGGCGATTTTACTTCGGCCACATGGATCAATTCAGACGGCAGTACCGAGGCGATCCCCAACGGATCCGTCAGGCTTGAGCCGCTTGCGACCGATCAGGTCGCCGGGCGCGAAGTCCCGACGCAGTGGCGCGTCCTGCTTTCAAGTCGAGGCATAGACGTCGCGGTAACTGCCCTGACGCCAGACGCGTGGATGGGTACGCGTTTCGAATACTGGGAAGGCCCGGTTACAGTCACAGGCAGCCACGAAGGCGTTGGTTATCTGGAAATGACAGGCTACTGAAACAGCTGCTGCACAGATGCTTCCTGAACTATCCGACGGCAGCGGGCTGCCGTCGGCGTTTCGACACAGTTGCGTACTGGATATGATTTCGCGGTCAGCGCACCACGTAAACGGAAACGTTGGAATGCCGCACCACGCGCGCGGCGTTCGGACCAAGCAGGTAATCCTTGAAGTCCGGTTTGTGAGCACCGATCACGATCAGGTCGGAACCGGCGCTTTCGGCCGTTTTCAGGATCTCCTGATAGGCTGTTCCCGTCGCTACGACATGGCGGATTTTTTTGTTTCGCTCAGCACCCAGAGTCGATACGCACAGCGCAGTCAGCTTGGCTTGCGCTTCCTCCAATGCCTTGTCGTGAAAACCGGATTCAAAAAAACCCGACACCCAGCTTTCCCCGAAATCAGGCAACACGGTCACGACGTCAAGTTGCGCCCCTTCCATATCGGCCAGCGCAGCTGCTTTTTTCAGGACCGGCGCATCAATCTCGCCGTTGCTGATATCAACGGCACACAGAACAGAACGTGTCATGCGGGCACTCCTTGTCTTGCGGCACGACCGCGTTGCAGGAAAGCGATAAGGCCGAGAAGGATCATCGCCGGGATATAAACCAATTGCTTCGGCGGCTGGCTCGACGGCAGACTGACCGAAGTCAGGCGCACGGCCTCATCCCCATAGTAATCGAAGATTCCCAGATCGTCAGCCACAGGTGTGCCGAACAGCGGCTCTTCAAGCTTGACCAACCCGTCCTCGGGGATCAACAGCAGGCCCATTGCCTCGACCCGTGCGGCTCCGCCTTCCTCTTCTCCGACGGTGACGACGACGGTGGTATCCACCATCTCGAGCGTGTCGAAATCAGGTCCGGAAACCACCAACCGTACCTCCGTTCCGGGCGGAGTTTGACCGATTGTCTCTTCGAACGCGGCCGGATCAACCGTTTGGAATGGAGGCGCGATGCGGTCCATGAAGAAGTCCGGCCTGAACAGGGCGAATGCCACGAAAATCAGGGCGATGCTTTCATAGATCCGGCTGCGGGTCAGGAAATACCCCATCGTTCCAGCCGTAAACACCAGGATCGCTATGGTCGCGAAAATGGCGACTAGAATCCCCTCAACCCACGTTACATCGATCAGCAGGAGATCTGTGTTGAAGATGAAGACAAAGGGCAGCGCCACGGTACGCAGGCTGTAGAAAAACGCCGTGAAACCGGTTTTGATTGCATCGCCGCCCGACACAGCCGCAGCGGCAAAGCTGGCCAGTCCGACCGGAGGTGTCACGTCGGCCATGATCCCGAAGTAGAAAACGAACAGATGGACAGCGATCAGGGGAACGATCAGCCCGCTTTGCGCACCCAGTTCAACAACCACCCCAGCCATCAGCGAGCTGACAACGATATAGTTCGCCGTTGTCGGCAAACCCATGCCCAGGATCAGGCTGAGCAGCCCGACCATGACCAGCATCAGGATCAGATTGCCGCCCGACAGGAACTCGACCAGATCGGCCATCACCTGACCAACACCCGTCAACGTGACGGTTCCCACGATCACGCCCGCGGTTGCCGTGGCAAGCGCGATGCCGATCATGTTGCGTGCCCCGTCGATCAGTCCTTGCCACAGGTCGGCAACACCATCGATAAAGCTGTTGTAGAGGTTGCTCTGCCCTCGGAACATCGCTTTCAGCGGCTTCTGCGTCAGCAGGATGACAAACAGCAGCGATGTGGCCCAGAAGGCAGACAGGCCCGGTGACTTCTGTTCGATCATCAGGAAATAAACCAGAACGATGATCGGCAGCAGGTAATGCAGACCTGCCTTGTAGATATCGGCGATAACCGGCAGCGTAACCTCTTTTGCGTTCGGGTCGTCCGGTTCCAAGTCAGGCACCTGGGCAGCCAGATACAGCAGGGCGACATATACCGCGCAGATAATCAGGCTCAGCACCAGACCGGCCGCCGACGGCACCAAGCTTGTCACGGCATCCACGGGGAATTGTGATCCATAGCAAAGACCTGCAAAAACCAGGAAGAATCCAAGCATCCCCACCACGGTCCGCGCCAGATGCACATCGCGGTCGCCCAGCGTGGGCATGTTCCGTTTCACCGCCTCAAGGTGCACGATATAGACCAGCGCGATGTAGGAAATCGCGGCTGGCAGGAAGGCGTGGGTGATCACCTCGACGTAAGAAATGCCCACATATTCCACCATCAGGAACGCAGCGGCCCCCATCACCGGCGGCATGATCTGCCCGTTGACCGAGCTGGCAACCTCGACCGAGCCCGCTTGTTCACTGCTGAACCCGACACGTTTCATCAACGGGATGGTGAATGTGCCGGTGGTGACAACATTGGCAATCGACGAACCCGAGATCAGGCCGGTCGCAGCCGAACCCACAACCGCCGCCTTGGCCGGACCACCACGCAGGTGGCCCAGGGCCCCAAAGGCCATCTTGATAAAGTAGTTCCCTGCCCCCGCTTTATCCAGCAATGCGCCAAACAGCACGAACAGGAAGACGAATTTCGTGGAAACACCCAGTGCGATACCAAACACGCCCTCTGAAGTGATCCACATGTGGCTCATCGCCTTTTTCAGGCTCGCGCCCTTCCAGCGGATAACTTCAGGCACCCATTCTGAGGCACCGAAAAAGACATAAGCCAAAAATATCGTTGCAATGATTGCCATGGCCGGGCCAAGCGCACGGCGCGCAGCCTCGAACAGCAGGATCAAGCCAAGCAACGCAACCCATTTGTCGGTGTCGTCAGCCAAACCGCCCGCATTGACGATCTTGTCGTAAAAGAAATAGCCGTACAGCGCGACGAACGCACCCACCAATCCCATGATCCAATCCTGAATCGGGATATAGTTCCGGGGGCTGGATTTGAGCGCCGGATAGGCCGCAAAAGCCAGAAATAGGGCAAAAGCCAGGTGGAATTGCCGTGCATTGTTCACGACGCTTCCGGGCAAGACATAGTTCGCCAGGGGCGAAGCCAGAACAACTTGAAATATTGACCAGATCGCGGCCACGATCGCCAGGAAAACGCCCACGTTCCCGACCGGATTGCGCCCTCCTGCGTCAGAAGATGCAACCAGATCCTGAAGCTCTTCTTCGGAAAGCGGACGATTGGATTGAGTGTCGGAATTCATCAAATGTCTCCCCGTCGCGGCCATTTTACGGCCATCTAAACCCCGTTTCTTACGGGTTTTGTGCAGGGCGCCCTTGGGCGCCCTGCGTCAGGTCTGGTTTACTGAATCCAGCCTTTTTCTTTGTAGTACTTCTCGGCACCCGGATGCAGCGGAGCCGACAGGCCGTCCGCAATCATCTCTTCGGGCTTCAGGTTTGCAAATGCCGGGTGCAGCTTTTTGAAATCATCGAAGTTTTCAAAGACCGAGCTGACGACCGCATAGACAGCATCATCCGATACATCTGCCGAGGTCACGAAAGTTGCTCCGACACCGAAGGTCGCGGTGTCACCGTCCGAACCACGGTACATGCCACCGGGAATGGTTGCGGTACGGTAGAACGAGTTGTCGCCGACCAGCTTGTTCACGGCCTCACCGCTGACGTTCACCAGAACCGAGTCACAGGCTGTGGTGGCTTCCTGGATCGAACCCGAGGGGTGACCAACGGTGTAAACCATCGCGTCGATCTGGTTGTCGCACAAGGCTGCCGACTGTTCAGCCGCTTTCAGCTCGGTCGCCAGTTCGAAATCGTCGGTGGTCCAGCCCATTTCGCCCAGCAGGACTTCCATGGTGCCGCGCTGACCGGAACCCGGATTGCCGATGTTGACGCGCTTACCCTTCAGGTCTTCGAAGTTGGTGATGCCGGAATCGGCACGGGCCACGACGGTGAAGGGCTCGGGGTGGACCGAGAACACGGCGCGCAGGCCTTCGAACGGGCCAGCTTCTTCGAATTTCGAGGTGCCGTTGTAGGCGTGGTACTGCCAGTCAGACTGGGCCACACCAAACTCCAGCTCGCCTTCGCGAATGGTGTTGATGTTGTAAACTGAACCACCGGTCGATTCGACCGAGCAGCGCACGCCGTGCTCTTTCCGGCCCTTGTTGACCAGACGACAGATCGCGCCGCCGGTCGGATAGTAAACGCCGGTTACACCGCCGGTACCGATTGTAATGAACTCTTCGGCATATGCCGCCGGAGCCAAAAGGGCTGCCGTGACGAAGGCGCCGACGCTCAATTTGCTGCTGTTTTTCATTTGTTAACTCCCACTTTTTTGTCTGGCAGTTGGAAATCAGATTGATCGCCTTGCTCAGAGAAGCGTGCCGATAATACAAACCGGCCCGCATCGCAACGGCTACAACTCTTTGAATTTTCCAATTTCTCCCAACCCTTGTGAGGTTTCATTCAGATACCCCCAATGTCAAGGCCGGCACTTGCCTGACCTGCGTCAATTCGCATATTTGAGGTTAAATCCTTAACTTTCCCCATCACTTCATCGGGTACAGTGTGGGTCCCTCCGAACGCTCCAAATCCAACACTTGACCTTCTCTCCGGCGCAATTCACCTCGAGACAGCGCGAACCGCGTCTCGGATGTGGTCGGAGGGCATGTCACGCTTGAACGTTCTGGCGGATCTGACAAGTGGTGCATCGGGACCAGCTCGATCGAGGTCGAAGCCACGTTCTATTCTGTCGAAGATGAGATGACCTTTCTGCTGATGCAGGACGAGAAAGTTGTGGCTTTCGTAGCAGATTACAGAACACCTCAAATACGACATGAAGATCAAAGGCGGGGTCAGCAGTTTGATCAAGGCTTCTGGGCTGTTTGCTGACGCCTTTGCGGTTGATATGTTGGGTGTGGTACCAAGGAGAGACTCGAACTCTCACGCCCGTGAAGGCGGGGGATCAAAACTCTATCAACTTTGTTTAATGATGCCTACAAATAAGGGGCAGCGTCCTGAAGACGATCACATTGTCGGAAAGCAGGATTGACGCCAGGCTGATCGCGGCAATACTGGTCGGAACTTTTTGCATTGCGATATTGTTTTTTGTCATAGCTCGAAGAACGGGGCCTGTAAGGGTAAGGCTTGCCGATGGAAGAGAGACACTTCAAGTGACCACAGAAGCTTGACGGCGTGGGGTTGTCGAACATGTAAACTGACGGCCTACGCAGGTACAGGTGGAACGCCTGCTGGTTGCCTTCGCAGTTCCAAACCGCGCGGATTGTAGGGTTTTGAAAATAGGGGGGAAATATGATCGAGATTACTTTTACTGTTTTATTGGTTCTTTGCATTCCGTTCGCGGCTTATCATTTTGGTCTTGCCAGCAATATGCGTGATGCCACGTGTTGTTTTCGTACGGTAATTGCGGTTTTGACACTCTGGTCGCCCGTGGCCGTCATGGCCCAATCACAGGAAGAAATCAGCTTGGCGAAAGCGACATTGTCCAGCCTGCAGGGCATTTCGTTCAAAAATGACACAGAATATTGTGGCTACCTTGCATATGATGCAGCCGGAAAACTCGTTGCCACCGCAGCTCAGCCGGGTGACAATGAAAGTTGCGTTTGGGATCAAGATGAAGATGGCATGGCACTTGTCTTGTCTTACCACACGCACGGGGGGTTTGACCCAGAATACAGTGCTGAAGTTCCGAGCGTTGCCGACATTGAGGCAGACGAAGATGAAGGTATCGACGGCTTTGTAGCAACGCCTGGCGGACGCTTGTGGTACGTTGATACGGAGCGAATGGAAGTACGACAAATCTGCGATATCGGATGCTTGCCGAAAGACCCCAATTTTGTTTCGGGTCTCGAGGGCGAAATCTCCTCAGTCTATTCTTATGAAGATCTTCTTGATTACGAGAGTGATTAGGTTGGGACAAGAACACCACGAAACCTTTGTTCTCCATTAAAACCGTAGATCACAATCGGATGCCTTTGGCGTTTCTGAATGTCCGCGCCTGGGCTCGCTGAAAAAGCTCATCGGTCTCGGATTTCATTGACGACTTGAGCTCAAGAAGTTGACTTAGCACCTGCAGCGAAGGTTAGCTTGATGACCAGCCTGTCTTCACTTCGCTTCAAATTCGCAGGACATACCACGCATAATCGTACTTGAGATCAACGACTCACGATTGAACAATCACTTTTTGCTGCCGGAACAGAACGGGGTCAGAACGTGAGAGTTTAAGTCGAAAGTGTGAGCAAGCCAAAACCCCGAAAAGAAAAAACAGAGGGTAGGTTCCCCTAACCCTCTGTTTTTACTTTGGTACCCAAGGCCGGACTCGAACCGGCACGGTATCACTACCGGGGGATTTTGAATCCCCTGCGTCTACCATTCCGCCACTTGGGCCACGGACACTGAATTAGCGCTCATCCAAGCGAAGGTCCAGAGGCAAAAACCATCCAATAATCCATTTGTTTCAACCTCGGCTGTTGACGGTCCGTCAGGCGCATGGTTTGGCTTAGCTCCAGACCGAGAACGGGATTTGAGTGCTTTATGTTACGATCGCTTTATGACTGGACCATTCGTCTGGCCGAACACCCTCACGCGCTGTGGGCGCTGGCCATCGTGGCTTTCATCGAAAGTTCGTTTTTTCCGATCCCTCCGGATGTGTTGATGATTCCGATGATTCTGGCCCGCCCGTCCCGGGCATGGTTGATCGCAACTGTGGCGCTGGTGGCTTCGGTTCTGGGTGGCATGCTGGGTTATGCGATTGGTGCGTTTTTCTATGAAAGCATCGGGCAGCCCATTCTGGAATCCATGGGGAAAGCCCATGCCATGGAAGAATTCAATACCCGTTTCAACGACTTCGGATTCTGGGCCGTTCTGGCCGCTGGTGTGACCCCCTTTCCCTACAAGGTCATCACCATTATGTCCGGCTGGACCGGCATGCCGATTGGAACCTTCATAGCGACCTCGATTCTGGCCCGCGCCTTGAGGTTCTTCCTTGTCGCAGGCCTGCTCTGGAGATTCGGTGAGCCGATACGCGATTTCATCGAAAAGCGCCTGGGGCTAATGTTCACTCTGTTCATCATCCTCCTGTTTGGCGGATTTCTGGTGGTGAAATACTTATGACAAGACGTTCGCAACTTGTCGCACTGGCAAGTCTTGGATCATTGGCCCTTCTTCTGGCCGCTTTTGGCTTTCAGCATCTGGGCGGGCTTGCACCATGTAAAATGTGCATCTGGCAGCGCTATCCTCATGCGGTGGCCATCGCGATTGGCGCAGTGGCGCTGGTGTTGCCCAGGCTGCGATTCCTGCCTTTGCTGGGCGCGGCAGCTGCGGCGGCGACTTCGGCTGTGGGTGCATTTCACGCCGGAGTCGAGCAAGGCTGGTGG
The DNA here is from genome assembly GCF_059610465.1 of Ruegeria sp. CDSC085. NCBI lineage: Bacteria > Pseudomonadati > Pseudomonadota > Alphaproteobacteria > Rhodobacterales > Roseobacteraceae > Ruegeria > Ruegeria sp. CDSC085. Next base: position 59,456 of record NZ_JBXWNR010000013.1, read on the forward strand.
GAAGGTCCAAGCAGCTGCACATCGGGTAGCATCAGCGGCCTGTCCACTGACGATCTGTTCGATCAAATCATGTCCGCGCCTTTGGTGCGTTGCGATGACATCCCTTGGGAGATGTTCGGCATCTCGATGGCAGGTTGGAACGCCGTTGCTTCTGCCATACTGGTGCTGATCTGGCTGGCCGCGTGGAAATCCCGGGCGGTTTAGAACTGATCCAACTCTGCATCCCAGTAAAGAAAATCGATCCAACTTTCATGCAGGTGGTTCGGTGGGAATTTCCGTCCGATATTGCGCAGCGCTTCGGCATCAGGTTGGCGCGGCGGCTTGCGTAAGGTCATCCGGGCCTGGCGCAGCGATTTTGATCCTTTGCGCAGGTTGCACGGGCTGCACGCCGCCACCACGTTCTGCCAACTGGTCACACCACCGGCGGCCCGCGGCACCACATGATCGAAGGTCAGGTTGTCCCGGCTGCCGCAGTACTGGCAGCGGAATTCATCCCGTAAAAATAAATTAAAGCGCGTGAAGGCCACGCGCTTTCTGGGTTTTACATAGTCTTTCAAAACAACGACCGAAGGTATTCGGATTTCGGTGCTCGGACTGCGAACGACTTCGTCATATTCAGCCACGATATCCACCCTGTCCAACCAGGCGGCCTTGATCGCTTCTTGCCAGGGCCACAGTGACAGCGGGTAATAGGACAAGGGGCGATAATCGGCGTTCAAAACCAGGGCTGGGTGTTGTTTGAGCGTACCCGGCTCCCTTACAAATTCGGTCCTGAAGTCTCCGTCCATCACAGAATCGCTCCTCGCTCTCAGCTGCCTGTTTGTGACACCAGAGCGGGGAGCACCCGCCCCGGTCTTTTAATAACTATATATCGTGTTAAAGCTCTGACAAGCCCTGAGTTTCCACAATATGTCGCAGACTGGGTAAAGCGAATCCGTAACAGGCACATGACAGTTATCCACAGCTTGCGCCGGGGGCGCCCTTCGGGCTATGCGCGGGTCATGTCCTGGTTCATTCGCTTCAACAAACCATATGACGTGCTGCCGCAGTTCACGGACCGCGCCAATGCGGATAGCCCACGCAGCACGCTGTCCGATTTCATCGATCTGCCCGGTGTCTATCCGGCGGGAAGGTTGGACCGTGACAGTGAAGGTTTGATGCTGCTAACGGATCATGGAAGGCTGCAATCACAGATTTCGGACCCAAAGCACAAGATGCCCAAGACCTACTGGGTTCAGGTCGAAGGCATCCCCGACGAGGCTGCCCTGAAAACGCTTCGAAACGGGGTCGAATTGAAGGACGGCCTGACCCGCCCTGCCAAGGCCTGCCAGATCGACGAGCCCGTGGCGCTCTGGCCCCGAACCCCACCGATCCGCGACCGCAAGACCGTGCCGGACAGTTGGCTTGAACTGACCATCCGCGAGGGCAAGAACCGACAGGTGCGGCGGATGACGGCGGCAGTTGGCCTGCCGACCCTGCGCCTGATCCGGTACCGCATCGGAGACTGGACCCTGGATGATCTTGAACCTGGGCACTGGGACAGTCTGCCAATGCCGACGCTGAACGCGGCCCCGCAACGCAAGCGCGACCGTCGCCCGCGCCGGTGACAGACCCTGCCCTGATCTGCTAAACTGGGGTCATGAAGATAACGCCTGACATCCCGGCCCCGTCGGCCATTCTTGAAGCGGCGCTCTACGTCGACGATCTGGACGCGGCAGAACAGTTTTACGGTGAAGTTCTTGGGCTGGAGCGTATTCAACGTGTTGCTGATCGCCATGTTTTCTATCGCATCGGCGGATCGGTGTTGCTGATTTTTAATCCCGACAAGACCGAACAACCGCCCCTCAGCCCCGACATGCCCGTTCCGCCTCATGGTGCGCGCGGCCCCGGACATGTGTGTTTTGTGCTGTCGCGTGAGGACATCGCGGCGATGCGCAAACACCTTCTGGACTGGAATATTCCGGTAGACGCCGAGTTTGACTGGCCCGGAGGCGTAAGTTCCTTGTATGTGCGCGATCCGGCCGGAAACTCGGTAGAGTTCGCCGAAGGTCACTTGTGGGACTGAACCTGTTCAAACCGTTTCGAGATTCTGTTTACCGGCGTGCCATCACGCAACGGCACTCCATAAGCGATCGAGTAATCCCGGAAACCCATTTTTTCATAATAACTTAGACCCGAAATATTATCGGCCCGGATTGTTGCATTGATTGCACGAATCCCCAATGCGGCGGCCGTTTTGATCGTTTCCCGAAACAGGGCACGTCCAGCACCACGAAGTGCGGGTCTGCGACGTGTGAACGTGGCGATGTCCGCGCAATCCTCAGGCAACGTGTCATGCGTACCCAACCACTGAAAGCCAACCACGTCACCCTGTTCATCCAAGCCAACGTGGCAGCATATCTTATCCAAGCCTTCCAGATAGCTTTGCGCGAACAAGGGCTCGGAAAACGGAACTTCGAACGCGGTTGTGCCTCCAATCTCGATGACCTGATTGAGGATGCGGCACGCTTCGGCCACATCCTCCCGCATCATTGGTCGCACGACGATCACTTTTACAAGCTCAGTTTGTCGCGCATGAAGGCCAGCGCCACGCTGAGCCCATCCGGCGCGATACCGTGCCCCGTGCCTTTCATGACATGGGCATAGACCTCTTTGAAACCAGCAGCTTGCAAGGCTTCGGCCGCTTCCGGCAATGATTGAGGCGGGACAACGTCATCAGCGTCGCCATGCACCAGCAAGACAGGCATCTGGCTGACGGTTTCATCCGGCAGCATATCGGGCTCCAGCAAACGGCCTGAAAAGGCTACAACCCCGGCCACGGGATCTTCCCGGCGTGGTGCGACATGCAGGCTCATCATCGTGCCCTGGCTGAAACCAAACAGAACAACCTGTTCGGGCAGCACATCTTCGTCCACCATCAGCGCGTCCAGAAAGGCGTTGAAGTCCTCGACAGCCATTTCCATACCACGGCGGGCCTCATCCTCGGAAGACCCATCGATCCAAGGGATCGGGAACCACTGATACCCATTGGGCATTCCGGGGATCTGCTCGGGCGCGTCCGGGGCCACGAACAATGTGTCAGGCAGATGCTCGCCCAGCGGATCGGCCAAACCCAGCAGATCGGCACCGTTTGCGCCATAGCCATGCACGAACACCACGACCGAGCGCGTGTCTCCCGAAACAGGCTCTTTCCGGAGCGCATTCAAAACCCGTGTCATCTGATCCCTTCTCTTTGCTTTGCAACCCGGTAATAGGCCCACAGAACCCGCGCCGCAACCGAACGCCAGGGCGACCAGGCCTCGGCCATTTTGCGCAGTTCCTTGTCTGTCGGACGTTCAGGCAGGTCATAGAGGATGCGCGCCGCCTCTTGCAGGGCCAGATCACCGGGTGCGATGACATCTGCGCGACCCAGCGAGAACATGGCATAGATTTCGGCTGTCCAGACACCGATTCCCGATACTTGCGTCAAAGTAGCGACGACATCTGCGTCAGTTGCATCGCGCAACGCCTTATAGTCGATGCGTGCCTCGGCCAGAGCCCGCGCATATCGGATCTTCTGACGGCTCAGGCCAACGGCCCGCAGATCATCATCCGTCGCCCACAGGATCTTGCGCGGGCCGGTCAGCTTGGCATCCCGAAGCCGTTTCCAGATCGCATTGGCCGAAGCCACACTCACCTGCTGGCTGACAATTGCACTCAGCAATTGCGCAAACCCGTCAGGGCGGCGGCGCAGCGGCAACGGGCCGGTCTGATCCATCGCGTAGGCCATTCGCGGACAGGATTGGGCCAGCCATTCGGCCCCTTCGGCAACACAGTCCGGTGTTTCGATGATGCGGCCTGCGGACATGCGGCCTCCCTGCTCTGCTATCTCGGGCACGTTAGGCGCATGTGACGCAGATGCAACCCGCTTGTGCCGCAAACACTTAGCCGATAACCATTCGCCCATGACCATGATTTCAACCCTTCCGGACGACCGGCAGGCCAAACGCAATGTGGCCGTGCTGGTGGCTGCCCAAGCCATACTGGGCGCGCAGATGCCCATGATGTTCATCGTTGGCGGACTTGCAGGTCAGTCGCTGGCTTCGAACCCCTGTTTGGCGACCCTGCCGATATCCCTGATCGTTCTGGGATCGATGCTGGCGGCCACGCCGATCTCGGCCATCATGCAAAAATGGGGCCGCCGCGTGGGGTTTCTTGTCGGGGCAACCGCCGGCGCTTTGGGCGGATTGATCGGAGCTTATGGCCTGTTCCTTGGTTCCTTCCCCATCTTTCTGGTCGGCAGCCTGCTGACCGGCATCTATATGAGCGCACACGGGTTCTATCGCTTTGCAGCAGCAGACACCGCTTCAGACGATTTCCGCCCCAAGGCGATTTCATATGTCATGGCGGGCGGATTGGCGGCCGCCATCATTGGGCCTCAGATCGTGAAGCTGACGTCTGAAGCTTACGTCATCCCTTTTCTGGGTACATATATGGCCGTAATCGGCATCAACGTTCTGGGTTCGGTGCTGTTCTTCTTTCTCGACATTCCGACGCCTGCGAAACCTGCGGCTGATGAACCCAAGGGGCGGTCACGGATCGAGCTGTTGAAAACGCCCCGCATTGCCGTCGCGATCATCTGTGCCATGGTGTCTTATGCGCTGATGAATCTTGTCATGACCTCGACACCGCTTGCGGTTGTCGGATGTGGGTTTTCGGCCAATGACGCGGCGGATATCGTGACAAGTCACGTGCTGGCAATGTATGTTCCCAGCTTCTTCACCGGGCACCTGATCGCCCGGTTTGGCGTTGAAAAGATCGTCGCTCTGGGCCTGGCCATACTTGCCGCATCAGGAGTGGTTGCGCTGCAAGGCGTTGAATTGGGAAACTTTTTTGTTGCCCTCGTCCTTCTGGGCATTGGTTGGAATTTCGGCTTTATCGGCGCGACCACGATGCTGGCCGCATCTCATGAACCGCAAGAGCGTGGTCGGATGCAGGGCCTCAATGACCTGCTGGTGTTTGGCGGTGTGACACTTGCATCGCTGGCCTCGGGTGGGTTGATGAACTGCTCGGGCGGATCCGCGATCGAGGGGTGGAATGCTGTTAACCTTGCCATGATCCCCTTGCTGACACTGGCAGGTGGCGCATTGCTGTGGCTGGTTCTGCGCCCGGCCGATCCCGAAAGCGTCTGATCACCAGCGCCCGCTGCCGACGGTCCACATCAGGGACAGGCGCTGACGCATTTCGCCTGGTTCAAGCGTTCCTGCCGCCACCCGCTGGGGCTGGGCGATGGCCTGCTTCAGAACCCGTTCCGCCAGCCAGCCCGCATACAGCGCGGGACGCGCCTCAGGCGCTATCTCGCCTCGGTTTGATCGTGCATTGCGCAATCGATCCAAGGCGGTTTGTGCCAATTGCTGAACGCCACCCGTCGTGCCATCAAGCAAAGGTACACGACCCCGCTTTTCCAGTTCGGGAATGGCGCGGAACCAATTTGCCACACCGACTCCGTACCCGAAGTCGCGCAGCACGCTTTCCTCCGCCGCACCCAGCGCCTGCGCTGAGGCCACGAAAAGCGACCCGGAACTGTGTTGGATATAGGCGTCAAAATGCTCCTGATCCTCAAACGGGTCCTTATATATATCCCAACGCCTTACGGCGACAAATTCATCCAGAATACCTGCCAGATGAGGCGACAGGACCCGAGACAGAGGCGTCACCACCTCATGCCGCCGCACAGGGGCGCCTTCTGCAATCTCCTGCAACGCGTCGCGCCACCATTGCAGCCGCATTTCGGCGATCATGGGCTCTTGCGTCACCCACGGAGCGCGGGCGACTTCAACATTCAGCGCATAGACCGGAAACAACACCGACCGGGCCGACACCGGAGCCGCCATCGTCGCGCGGAACCGGTCAGGATCAGCCCGCTGCACCAGCGCGGCGCAGGCTTTGACATCGTCATCAAAAACCACGCTCACTCGGCCGCTGCCTTTTGCGGATCACAATCACGGACCAGTTTCCACTGGATCGCATCCAGCAGCGCCTCAAAGGACGCATCAACTATGTTCGCGCTCACGCCAACGGTCGACCAGCGCCGCCCCTGACCGTCTTCGCTGTCGATGATGACGCGGGTCACCGCCTCGGTCCCGCCCTGGGTGATACGGACCTTGAAATCGACAAGGCGCATGTCTGACAGGACCTGCGAGTATTGACCCAGATCCTTCGCCAACGCTTTGGCCAGCGCGTTCACAGGCCCCCTGTCGTTGCCGGACTCGTCCATGGATTCGCTGACCGACAGTTTCTTTTCACCGTCCACTTTCACCACGACGACAGCCTCGGACAGGCTGACCATCTTGTTGTATTTGTTCTTCCGACGCTCAACAGTGACCTTGTAGCGCTTGACCTCGAAGAATTCTGGCAGTTGCCCCAGTTCATCCCGCGCCAACAGTTCGAAACTGGCCTGTGCGGTGTCATAGGAATACCCTTCAGCTTCACGGAGCTTGATCCGTTCAAGGATGCGGCCCAATGCGGGATCGCCGGATTCAACGCTCAGCCCTGCTTCGGTCAGACGTTTGCGCAGGTTCGACTGGCCAGCCTGGTTCGACATCGGAATGATGCGTTCATTGCCAACGCTCGCCGGGTCCACGTGTTCATAAGTCGACGGGTCCTTGAGGATCGCGCTGGCGTGCAAACCAGCCTTATGCGCGAAGGCCGATGCGCCTACATAAGCCGCCTGCTTGCTGGGCACCCGGTTCAGAACATCATCCAACATGCGGCTGGTTCGGGTCAGCCCGGCCAACGCATCAAGGCTGACGCCTGTTGCAAACTGCGAGGCGTAGGGTTCTTTCAGCAGCAATGTCGGGATCAGCGCCGTCAGGTTTGCGTTGCCACAACGTTCACCCAGACCATTCAGCGTTCCCTGAATTTGCCGCGCACCTGCTTCGACAGCCGCCAGAGAACAGGCCACTGCGTTCTCGGTGTCGTTATGGGTGTGGATACCCAACCGTTCACCCGGCAGGCCTGCCGCGATCACTTCGGACACGATCCGCCCGACCTCGGACGGCAACGCGCCACCGTTGGTATCGCATAGCACAACCCATCTCGCACCCGCCTCCAGTGCCGCACGGCAAACTTCGGTCGCGTATTCCGGGTTGTCCTTGTACCCGTCAAAGAAATGTTCCGCATCGAACAGCGCCTCGCGCCCTTGCGCAACGATATGTGCCACCGAAGCACGAACGTTTTCCGTGTTCTCTTCAAGCGAAATACCAAGCGCATCGGTCACGTGATAGTCATGAGACTTGCCAACCAGACAAACGGCCTGCGTTCCCGCATTCATCACCGCAGCCAGCACATCGTCATTCTCGGCCGAGCGCCCCGCCCGCTTGGTCATGCCAAAGGCCGTCAACCGGGCCGCGGTCTTTGGGGCGGCGTCAAAAAACGCGCTGTCGGTGGGGTTGGCACCGGGCCAACCGCCTTCGATGTAATCCACCCCCAATGCGTCCAGCGCCTGTGCGATCTGTACTTTTTCAGCGGTCGAAAACTGCACGCCCTGCGTCTGCTGCCCGTCACGCAGGGTGGTGTCATAGAGGTAGAGGCGTTCTCTGGTCATCAGACCTCCTCCAGCTTGGCGGCATCAAAGCCGGCACCCGGCACCAGTTCAACACCTTCCTTGCTCATCCGGACCTCAAGCCCCGCTGCAACATACGCTGCCTTTAGTCGATCAACTTCCGAGAAGTCTTTGTTTTGCATCGCAGAGGCGCGCGCGTTCGCCAAACGATCGGCATGGGCGGTAAGGTCAATAGACGTTGTGTCCGCCCAATCACCCATCTCGGGCAATAGCAGACCTAGCAGTTGCGCACTTGCCAGCAAACTTGCCGCGTTACCATCTGAAGCCAAACGGTAAAGCTCGGCCATGGCACCTGCTGAGTTCAGGTCGTCACTCAGCGCTGCGATCACTTCAGGTGCCGCGCTGGCGGCGGGTTCGATGCCTGATGTCAGCGCCCGCCACTTGCGCAGCGTCGCCTCTGCCTCACGGGCCTTCTTCTCGGTCCAGTCCATCGGCTTGCGATAATGCGTCTGCAGAAAAACGAACCGGATCACTTCGCCCGGAACGCCCTGCTCCAGCAGATCATGCACGGTAAAGAAATTGCCCAGAGATTTGGACATCTTCTTGCCTTCGACCTGCAACATCTCATTGTGCAGCCAGACCCGCGCGAATTCACCATGCGGATGCGCGCATTTGCTCTGCGCGATCTCGTTCTCGTGGTGCGGGAACATCAGGTCGTTTCCGCCACCGTGGATATCAAAACTCTCGCCCAACAACTCATAGCTCATGGCCGAGCATTCGATGTGCCACCCCGGACGTCCCCGCCCCCATGGGCTGTCCCAGCCCGGCAGTTCATCAGTTGACGGTTTCCACAGAACAAAATCCATCGGGTTCTTCTTGTAGGGCGCCACCTCGACCCGCGCGCCTGCGATCATGTCGTCCACCGAGCGCCCCGACAGTTTTCCGTAGCTCTCTTTCCAACTGTCGACAGCAAACAGAACATGGCCTTCGGCGGCATAGGCATGGCCCTTGGCGATCAGATCTTCGATCATTGCGATCATCTGAGCAATGTACTGGGTCGCGCGCGGCATTTCGGTTGGCTCCAACGTGCCCAAAGCACCCATATCATGCAGGTACCAGCCGATGGTTTCATCAGATCGTTCCTGCACCAACTGCTCGAGCGTTCCTTCGGCCCCGGCCTGCTTGCGCTTGAGGGCGGTCGCGTTGATTTTATCGTCCACGTCGGTGAAGTTGCGCACATAGATCACGTGTTCTGCGCCGTAGACATGGCGCAACAGACGATAAAGAACGTCGAACACCACAACCGGGCGGGCGTTGCCCAGATGCGCGCGGTCATAGACCGTCGGACCACAGACATACATCCGCACGTTTTCAGGATCGATCGGTACGAAGTCTTCTTTCGTCCGCGTCCGCGTGTTGTGCAGCTTGATCGTCGTCATCGGTCGGGCTCCTAGGAAACAGCAAAGGCTTGCGCGTTGGCGCGGGCTTAGCAACTTGTCTCAGGGATGAAAACGAAAGAAACCGGCCCGCTTGATAAATCAGCAGGTAATGCAGCAGATAATGATGCAGGTCACCGGGTTCATGTCCCATCGGTTATCATGGCGTCACCCTCAAGCCAAGCATTGAGTTTACTCGAACGCTTCGGCACAGTGCCGGTCATGGATCGAAACTACGTCAATTCCATCTGCAAAGAACTCCCCGGAGCCGAGCTGTCGGACCTGTGGGGCGGCGGGCATGACGCCTGGAAAATCGGCGGCAAGATGTTTGCCTGTATCGGAATTGCAAATGACGGCGTGTCGGTCAAAACGCCCGACGTTGAAACGGCGCAGATGGTGATCGATGCTGGTGTCGGAATGAAAGCCCCCTATTTTCACCGTAGCTGGGTCCGCCTGCCGTTTGATGCCGAAACAGACGAGCTGCGCCATCGTTTGACGGTTTCATATGACCTCGTTCGCGCGTCGTTGACTAAAAAACTTCAGGCGACCTTGCCACCGCGAAGCTGATTGACAAACCGTTTCTGCTCTGCCCCATTCAGCGCAAGGCAACCAGGGGCGATGGTATGAAATTGTCTGAACGCATCACGCAGATCACCGGCGGCGGCAGCGACGGCTGGGACGTGTTTTACCGCGCCCGCCGGATGCTGAGCGAAGGACTAGCCGTAACCGAGCTGACAATCGGTGAACATGACACCCGAACCGACCCTTCGATTCTTCAGGCGATGGAGCTCTCGGCCCGCAACGGCCATACAGGTTACGCGATGGTGCCCGGCACGGACCTGCTGCGCGACACGGTTGCCGCACGGGTTCAGACCCGCACAGGTGTTCCGACCTCGCGGAAGAACGTTCTGATCACCCCCGGCGGGCAAGCCGCCCTGTTCGCGTCACATATGGCCGTGTGCGACCCCGGTGATGTGGGCCTGTTCCTCGACCCTTACTATGCCACCTATCCCGGAACAATTCGGGGCGTTGGCGCTGTTGCCCGCGCGGTTCAAACCACCGCTGAAGACGCTTTCCAGCCCAAAGCCGAGTGGATCGACGCTGCTGCTGAAGGCGCTGTTTCGCTGTTGATCAACACGCCGAACAATCCGACCGGTGTGGTCTATTCCCGTCAATCGCTGGAGGAGGTCGCCGATGTCTGCCAGCAGCGCGATCTCTGGCTGATTTCGGATGAGGTTTACGACACGCAGGTCTGGGACGGCGAACACATTTCTCCGCGTACGCTGCCCGGCATGGCAGAACGCACACTTGTGGTTGGATCCATGTCCAAGTCCCACGCCATGACCGGGTCGCGGTGTGGATGGGTCGTCGGCCCCGAGGAGGTCATCAGCCATCTGATCAACCTGGCCACCCACACCACCTACGGCGTTCCCGGGTTCGTGCAGGATGCCTCCAGTTATGCGCTGACCGCAGGTGTTGAACTGGAAGAAAAGATCGCCGCCCCGTTCCGCCGTCGACGTGCCCTGGCAATGGATATACTGGCCTCGCAAAACACCGTAGGCCTCGTACCTACGCAGGGTGCCATGTATCTGATGCTGGATATCCGCGCGACCGGGTTGTCGGGGGACGCGTTTGCCAACGCGCTGCTGAACGCACACAGAATTGCCGTCATGCCCGGCGAAAGCTTCGGCAAGGCTGCTACCGGGCACATACGGGTTGCCATGACCGTGGAGGATGAACGCTTTGCAGTGGCACTGAAAACGCTTTGTACTTTCGCGTCACAACTTGCGAGGAAGCACGCAGCAGAATAGACCGTTTGTCAGAAACGGAATGTTGTACGCAGATTGAAGACGTTGGAATCCAAGCCACCGGTGGATCGGGTAACATCATCGAAGTCTTGCCGCAGCGCTTCACCGCTGATGACAAAATTCTCACCAATCGGATAAGCAATGCCGATTCCGTAAACGGCGGCGGTATCGCTATCGACGGATGTTTCGGCCCGTGCCGCGCCAACGACCACATACCCCAGCGCACTGCCGAAATCGTACCCGCCACGCAGTTTCAAACGGGTCATGCTGTCCAGGCTTCCCTGAGACTGGTTTAGGTTCAGGGACAGGCGGTTGTATTCAAGTTCACCGCCAAGAACGAAATTCCCGAAGTCCTGATCATAGCCTACATGCGCCCCAAAAGAAGTGTCATCTCCGCTTGATCCCCCCGGTCCATCCGCATCCGCGTATCCAAAGCTGAGCCCTACGTAGCCACCCGTCCAATCCTCTGCCAAACCAGAGCTGGCGCTGACGATCAGAGCCGCAGCAATCAGGGCAGGAAGAGGTTTAAAAGTCTGGTTCAACGCAACTTCGCTCGGGCTTCAGATCATGTGTTAGGTTCAAAATTAACTGGGATCGCTTTGGTCGGAATTCAATTCCCTGCACGTAAAGCTCAAGGGTAAGTGAATGCAGTATAACAGATTTCAGTCATCGCGGGAGAAAATCTGTCTCAGAAATCCGTCAGAGTTTTGTTGGGCAGATATTTGCTGAAGTAAATTCCGTCGAGGTCGCAAACAGAACAGAATGCGTCGCCGTGTTTTGGAATTCTTGCGCCAAACGTTGAGAGGCGGAATGACGGACCACGACTGGAAAATCAGCCTGATCAGCCGCACCATTGGTGCGGACAGGGGGCGTGCAGCGAGAGGGCGGCCGTAAGCGGCCATTAGCCAGTTCCCCAAACATCTCTCAACGATCGGAAAAAGAAATGAACGACCAATCCCGCAACACCTCGCGCAGCGGCGGACGCGCAGCGCGTCGCGCGGCCCGTGCCACTGCATTGCCTGATCATCTGCGCCCCGTGCGCCCCGGTATGGAAGGCGGCGTTCTGAATGTCCTGACACAGGCCCAGATAGAACGTATCCACGAGGCCGCCCTGACAGCACTTGAGACTATTGGTCTTGCCGACGCTCCGCAAAGCGGAATCGACTATTTGGTCGGTGCAGGCTGTATTTTGGGTGATGATGGCCGCATCCGCTTTCCCCGTGCCCTTGTCGAAGACACGATCGCAAAAGCGAACCGCAAGGTTACGTTGTACAGCCGCGATGGAAAGACCGATCTGGAACTGGCAGGTACCAAAGTACATTACGGCACGGCTGGCGCCGCCGTTTCCATGGTCGACGTTCATGGTCGTGAATATCGCGATTCAACCGTGCAGGACCTGCATGATGCCGCACGCATCTGCCAGCAGCTTGACAATATTCACTTTGTTCAACGCCCCATGGTCTGTCGCGATATCGCCGACAACCTGGAAATGGACCTGAACACGATCTACGCAAGTTGCTCGGGAACGTTCAAACATATCGGCACGTCCTTCACGGAACCAAGCCACGTCGCCCCCGCGATGGAGATGATCTACATGATCGCGGGCGGCGAAGACAAATATCGCGAGCGCCCTTTTGTCTCGAACTCGAACTGCTTCGTCGTCCCGCCGATGAAATTCGCCACAGAAAGCTGTGAAGTGATGGAGGAGTGCATTAAGGCCGGTATGCCGGTGCTGTTGCTGTCAGCCGGGATGGCTGGTGCCACCGCGCCATCGACAATCGCCGGTGCAATCGCCCAGGCGACAGCGGAATGCCTTGCTGGTCTGGTTTATGTAAATGCCGTAAGCCCCGGTGCCCCCGCAATTTTTGGCACCTGGCCTTTTGGCCTTGATCTGCGAACTGGCGCAATGTCCATCGGTTCGGGTGAACAAGCCCTGTTGACGGCAGGTTGTGCCCAGATGCACCGTTTCTACGATTTGCCAGGAGGCGCAGCAGCCGGTGCATCAGATTCGAAGCTGCCTGACATGCAAGCCGGATGGGAACAGATGTGCTCGAACGTGATGGCGGGGTTGTCCGGGTTGAACATGGTTTATGAGGCCGCTGGTATGCACGCTTCTCTGCTGGGTTTCTGCTTTGAAAGCCTCATTCTCAGCGACGACCTGATCGGTCAGGCACAGCGCTGTGTGCGCGGGATCGAAGTGACGGATGAAACCTTGGCACTGGATCAGATTGCGTCCGTATGCATGGGGGGGCCTGGTCATTATCTGGGAACGGATGCAACCCTCAGCCGGATGCAGGCTGACTATGTCTATCCGACGTTTGGCGACCGCTCTTCCCCCAAGGAGTGGGTGGAGCTCGGCAAGCCGGATCTGGTTGAAAAGGCAACTGCCCGCAAGGAAGAGATACTGTCCACCCCGTCAGCGGCCCGGTTCGACCCGCTGCTTGACGCGGAGCTTCGGGAAAAGTTCGACATTCACTTGCCGATATAGCATCTGAAAAAGCGGCCCGATGAGTGTCGGGCCGCCCTTTCTTGTTTACCCGTTGCTGGGCGGCAGCAATCCTGCCTCTTGCGCAACGGCCACCTCATCAGCGTCCAGCGCCCCGTCGCCGTTTGCGTCCATCGCCGAGAACGTGTCGGCGTCAACGTCGGGCAACACGGCCTGGATTTCCTCGATGGTCAGAACGCCATCGCCATTGGCATCGGTTGAGGACTGCGCCGAGAGCACTCCCGGTAGGGTCAGAGCAGCGATGGAAATCCCAATCAAATACTGCGGTTTCATTTTGGTGCCTCCTGGATAGGTTGATTATGTCTTCGTCCGGACAGGACCCAGAAACACCGCAACAGCCACGCGCGTCACCCGTTTTGCGCGATCGGGAGGAAATCGCGCCAATCCTTGCGTGTTTGACCGAGTCGGAGTCGCGAAGCGCCGCCGGGCAAAACTCCGCCAGACCCATTTCGGCGGGACATGCCCGAAAGGCATTGCCTGATCCGGCAAGACTGCGCTTATCCGAGCAGCTCGGCGCAAAAAAAGAAAGGGGGCCGAAGCCCCCTGTCAGTTTCGCCATCCAGGCTCATTTCGTTGACCGCCCGGTATTTTTTTGCCTGCGGCCTGGACGTCGCATGGAACGAGCGCACCCGTTCCGTGAAAGAGTGGGAGGGAGCAAGTATTCCGCCCCACCCTGTTCCCGGCCAACACTGGCATGTCGGCCGAGTGGAGAAAGGTCAATTGGTAAGTTATGTGTCCTTTCTCCGTGTTCGTCGGGGTCGGTTACCTAGGACAGCGTCCGACCCCTACGCCCCGGGGTGCCGGGGCGTTGTTCTCAGCTACACCCGCTTGTCGCGCCGCAGGTGTTGCACTTCATGCAGGTGCCGTTGCGCACCAGCGTGTAGTTTCCGCATTCACCACAAGGGTCACCTTCATAACCCTGCATCTTGGCCTTTGTGCGGGCGTCCATGCTGGTGGCCACCGCCGTTTCGGCTGGCGGTTCTTCGAAACCAGCTGCGGGTTCGGCCATGCCATTCAATTCAGCCTGGCCAGCATTGAACACAGCCAGATCCTGTGGCAAGCGCTTGCGCAGATACCCAGTCGAGCTGATTTGCTTCAGCACTTCCAATGACTTGGACGCGGCACTTTCGCTGATTTCAGAGACGTTCGAGACACCCTCGTCTTCACCGCGACCCAGATCGTCAAAGGTAGCGCCCTCGGGTTTCACATGGGCCAGATCGGTGCGATCCAGGTAGGACACGGCCAGTTCGCGGAAGATGTAATCCAGGATCGACGTCGCATTCTTGATCGAATCGTTACCCTGCACCATCCCCGCCGGTTCGAACTTGGTGAATGTGAACGCATCCACGAACTCTTCCAGCGGCACGCCATATTGCAGGCCAACCGACACGGCGATGGCGAAGTTGTTCATCATCGCCCGGAAGCCAGCGCCTTCCTTGTGCATGTCGATGAAAATCTCGCCCAACTGACCGTCTTCGAACTCACCTGTGCGCAGGTACACCTTGTGGCCACCGACGATTGCCTTCTGGGTATAGCCCTTGCGGCGATGCGGCAGTTTCTCGCGATGGCTGCGGATGATCTCTTTGACCACAACCTTCTCGATCACCTTTTCTGCCAGGACGACGGCCTTTTCCTGCATCGAACCGCTTTCCAGCACTTCTGCCGCCTCGTCGTCATCCTCGACCAGTGCAGCCGCCAGCGGCTGCGACAGTTTCGAGCCGTCACGATAAAGCGCGTTGGCCTTCACACCCAACGACCAGCTGAGTTCATAGGCTTTCTGGCAATCCTCGATGGTTGCGTCATTCGGCATGTTGATCGTTTTCGAGATCGCACCCGAGATGAAGCTCTGTGCCGCCGCCATCATGGTGATATGACTGTCAACTCCAAGGAAACGCTTGCCTTTCTTGCCACACGGATTGGCGCAATCGAAGATCGAGTAGTGCTGTTCCTTCAGATGCGGCGCACCTTCCAGTGTCATGGTTCCGCAAACGTGGTCATTGGCTGCCTCGATATCCGCACGGGTAAAGCCCAGATGCCGCAGCAGATCGAAGGTCGGATCGTTCAGTTTGGTCGCCGGGATGCCAAGAACGCCCGTGCAGAAATCTTCACCCAGTGTCCATTGGTTGAAGACGAACCGGATGTCGAAGGCGCTTTCCAGCGCGGCGTCCACCTTTGCCAGTTCATTCGGGCCAAAGCCGTGACCGGTCAGCGAGGTATGGTTGATCCCCGGCGCGTTGCCGATGGTGCCGTGACCTACGGCATAGGATACGATCTCTTCGATCTGCGACGAGGAATAGCCCAGCTTTTCCAGCGCCGAAGGCACCGAGCGGTTGATGATCTTGAAGTAGCCGCCACCGGCCAGCTTCTTGAACTTCACCAGTGCAAAGTCAGGCTCAATCCCGGTGGTGTCGCAATCCATCACCAGACCAATGGTGCCGGTTGGAGCAATCACGGTGGCCTGCGCGTTGCGATAGCCGTTCTTCTCACCAAGGCTCAGCGCCTCATCCCAGGCTGACATGGCCAAATCGACCAGACGTTTGTCGGGGCAGTTGCCATGATCCAGCGGCACTGGCTTGACCGCCAGTTTCTCGTATCCGTCTGTCACGCCTTGCGCCGCACGGCGATGGTTGCGGATGACGCGCAGCATATGGTCCGCGTTGCGCTCATAGCCTGTGAACGGGCCAAGCTCACCGGCAATCTCGGCCGAGGTCGCATAGGCCACGCCGGTCATGATCGCAGTCAGCGCGCCACAGATCGCCCGACCCTCGTCCGAGTCGTAGCTGTAGCCCATGTTCATCAGCAATCCGCCGATATTGGCATAGCCCAGACCCAAGGTGCGGAAGTCATAGGACAGTTGCGCAATTTCTTTCGACGGGAACTGCGCCATCGTCACCGAGATTTCCAGCGTCAGGGTCCACAGGCGTGAGGCATGCATATAATCCGCTGCCTGGAACTCTCCATCCTTGAGGAAGGTCAGCAGGTTCATCGACGCCAGATTACAGGCCGTGTCGTCAAGGAACATGTATTCCGAGCACGGGTTCGAGCCGCGGATCTCACCATCTTCGGGGCATGTGTGCCATTCGTTAACGGTGTCATGAAACTGGATACCCGGATCAGCACAAGCCCATGCCGCATGGCCGACTTTCTCCCACAGATCGCGCGCCTTGACGGTCTTTGCGACTTTGCCATCGGTGCGGTTGATCAGCTGCCAGTCCGCGTCTTTCTCGACAGCAGTCAGGAACGCGTTGGTCACGCGGATCGAGTTGTTCGAGTTCTGGCCCGAGACCGAGCTATAAGCGTCCGAATCCCAGTCTGTATCATAAGTCGGGAACTCGATGCTGTCGTGGCCCTGCTTGGCGTAATCCAGAACGCGTTTGATATAAGTTTCCGGGATCGCGACCTTTTTTGCCTCTCGAACGGCCGTTTTCAACGCGTCGTTCTTTTTCGGATCGTAGGCATCTTCCTGCGCACCGTCCCACGTGCGGATAGCCTCGAAAAGGCCGTTCAGCATCTTCTCGTGCATCTTCGATCCGGCAACGATCGAGGCCACCTTCTGCTCTTCAATCACCTTCCATTCGATGAATTTCTCGATGTCAGGGTGATCTGCATCGACGATCACCATCTTTGCTGCCCGACGGGTTGTCCCGCCTGATTTGATCGCGCCAGCGGCGCGGTCGCCGATCTTGAGAAAGCCCATCAGCCCCGAAGACTTACCGCCACCCGACAGCGCCTCGCCTTCTGCACGCAGATGGCTGAAGTTGGTCCCGGTGCCCGAGCCGTATTTGAACAGGCGCGCCTCGCGCACCCACAGGTCCATGATGCCGCCTTCGTTCACCAGGTCGTCATCAACCGACTGGATGAAGCAGGCATGCGGCTGCGGATGTTCATAGGCCGATTTCGACTTGGTCAGCTTGCCGGTCTTGTAGTCGACATAGTGGTGCCCCTGCGCCGGTCCGTCGATGCCATAGGCCCAGTGCAGGCCAGTGTTGAACCATTGCGGAGAGTTCGGTGCCGCGCGCTGGGTCGCCAGCATATAGCGCATCTCGTCAAAATAGGCGCGCGCGTCTTCTTCGGTCGAGAAATAGCCGCCCTTCCAGCCCCAATAGGCCCAGGCACCGGCCAGACGGTCGAACACTTGCTTCGACGATGTTTCTCCTTCGAACTCTGCGCCCTCAGCCGGAACCGAGCGCCACAGAAATTCGGGAACATCTTTTTCTTTCACTTTCTTGAGCTTGGTGGGCACCCCCGCCTTGCGGAAGTATTTCTGCGCAATTACATCGCTTGCGACCTGCGACCAGCTGGAAGGGACTTCGACGTCATCCAGCCGAAAAACAATTGTACCGTCCGGATTTCGGATTTCAGACGTTGCGGACACAAAATTCAGTTCCGCATAGGCGTCCTGATCCGATTTGGTGAATTTTCTTTCAATCTTCATGTCCGCAGCCCTGGTTAATACAGCTCAATTTTCGATTCCCGACACCAAATCTTGTGTTGCAGGGTGTCGCCCACAACGCCCTGAGAAGCGTGCAAAAAGGTACTGTTCGCTGCCTGAGACAGCGTAAAGCCGCTAGTGCGACCGCACGTTAATCGCTTGTGCTTATCCGACCCTCGCCCGCTGCCTTTTCCGGTTTAAACACCAGATATTGTGGCACTCTCGTTGGCTCATACAATTTGACGTATGTTCCCATAGTAGGTCAACGCCCTTTTTCGGTCATTTTTGAAATCTTTTATATTGACCTGACAGTTGTGTAAGCCCGTCTGCGAGCGGGCTGCGATTCCTCCACAGCTTCATCCACGGCAAATTTCCGCCGACGCTTGGAAGTCTCATAACGAATTCCCGTTTTTACCAGCATAGTTATCAGCATTTGATCAACTAATGGCATGCTGGTTACGCTGAACGAGAATCAACACCGTTCGGGCAGACGGACCCGCGCCCTGCACAAAACGGTGCCCCCAAGAGGGAGGAGACTCAAACGAATGAAGTTGTTTCATTCTATCCCGGCGGTAGCCTGCATCGTGGCGTGCGCACCACAAGATGTGCCCATCGCGTCACGCAGCGCACAGTTTGAAACCTTCCCTCAGCGCCTGTTCGACACGTTTGAAACCAGTTGTTCGGGCCCCGGCGAGTCTTTCAAGAAAACCAGGAATCAAGTTTTTGAATGCAGTGAATTCCTGCCTCCCAAGGCGACGGCTTATCTGATTCTGAACTATGACGGCCATCCGCAGGATCTTCCTCAAAGTGTCATGCGCCTTACATCAACGAAAACAAACGCCGGATATCGAGTAGACGCACGCGTTTTCTTCCACGTGCCGCAAAAATCCGGCACCGCAGTTGAAGTTCCAGTTGAAAGCAAGGTTATGGACCAAGCCATCAGCGAGCTCTACCAGTCAATGGGAGGCTCGCCGAATTAGCTTGATGGAAATGGTCGGGGCGGCAGGATTCGAACCTACGACCCCCTGTACCCAAAACAGGTGCGCTACCAGACTGCGCCACGCCCCGGACCGTGCGCCTTCCTAACGATGCCGATCTGATTTGAAAAGCCCTAACAGGGCCAAATTGCGGGTCCTTGCGAAAAAATTTCGTGCTTCATCTCTGTCCCGGGCGCGATGGAGTAGCGCGCAGACAATCCGCCATTAATTTCCAACACCGCAAAAACGGAATCGCCCCCTTCAATCGGCGTAAGATCACCCGGAATCGCCCCTTCATGCACACGCGTCACCAAACCGGTGCGATCCACAAAAATCATATCAAGCGGGATCAGGGTGTTCTTCATCCAGAAGGCAACAGGCTGCGGCGGATCAAACACGAACAACATGCCGGATCGAGTCGGCAACGATTCGCGAAACATCAATCCGCGGGCTCTCTCCTGCGGCGTGACAGCGACTTCGACGTTAAACTGCACCGTCGCACTGTCATTTCTGAGCGCCACCCGGTCCGACCTGCATGCAGCAACAGCACTTCCTGCCCACAACGTTAAGAATATGGTCAAGACTGCCAGAATCCGTTTCATGCGGTTCAGCTATCCAATGCTGCTTCCCAGGCCAGAACCTGCGCGGCCATCCGGCCACGCTTGCCGTCGATCACTCTCATGGCCAGCGCTTCGCCGGGCTGAAGATCAGCGAGCCCCGAGCGGCGCAACACCTCAATGTGAAGGAATACGTCTTCGTTACGCCCAAAGACATTCGCAAATCCGAAACCTTTGCCTTTGTCGAACCACTTTACCCGCGCGGCTTCCAGGGGCGCTTCTGCAATAACCTCCGGATCCAGCTCGGCGAAGTCGGCAAGCATCATCGAGTCGGTCCGCGCCGGCGGATCAATGGCGACAACCTCTACCGCCTGAACCCCCCGGTCCGTGCGGTGAGTCATGATTTCAATGCTGGCACCGTCCGCAACCGAGCTCTGGCCGAAATTGCGCAGAACATTCACGTGCAACAGGATATCAGGGCCGCCCTCTTCGGACACAACAAAGCCATACCCCTTGGCAGGGTCGAACCATTTTACGTGTCCACGGACGCGGTACATGTTGTTCAGGTCTTCTGGCACGGTTTTCCCATCGCGAATATCAACAGTTCGTTAAGGGTTTGTTGTTTATGGGAATGGCAGGCAAATTCAAGCTGAAAAAATCCTTTATTTTCTGCTTGTTGCATTTCACGACACGTGAACGTCATGGATTCAACCTTTCAACATGCCACGCCGATCCCGGCTCAATTCGTTGCCATCTGAACCGATCATGCAAGCGGAATGCTCCATCGGCCCAGAACTCAATCTCTGTAGGCGTCAATCTGTACCCGCCCCAAAATGGCGGACGCGGTGGATTCGGCCCAAGTTTCGCGGTCACTTTTGCGACCTCTGCCATCAAAGCTGTCCGGCTCGAAAGCGGTTGCGACTGCTTTGAAGCCCACGCGCCCAGCCGGCTTTTCAATGACCTTGATGCATAATACTCATCTGCCTGGGGCCCGTTTTCACGACTTATTGTACCACGAACACGAAGTTGACGCCGCAAAGATTTCCAATGCATCACAAACGCAGCTTTTCCGGCGGTGTCCAGTTCTCTGGCTTTGGCACTTTCGTAGTTGGTAAAGAAAACAAACGAATCCGCTTCGATTTCCTTCAACAACACCATGCGTGCATTGGGCAAGCCATCCGGGTCAACGGTTGCAAGCGCAATCGCATTCGGATCGTTCAGTTCGGTTTCTTCAGCCTCAGCCAACCACCGGGCCGCTATTTCAAACGGATCGGAGCCAGCAAAGATGCCATCACGCTCGGTCATTTCCATCCCCTGGAAAGTATTAACGACGAACCTAAGGCGAGAACCCGCTGCGGGCAAGAGCGCACGGCCTTGATGCAACGCAACCAATGGCATAAACCAACTCAACATAACGCGAAGACAGGCGGAGAACCGAACATGTCAAATCAGTTGATGGCCGGCAAGCGCGGCCTCATCATGGGACTGGCCAATGACAAATCAATAGCATGGGGAATCGCCCGCGCCTTGTCGAATGCCGGGGCCGAGCTGGCCTTTTCCTATCAAGGCGACGCTTTGAAAAAGCGCGTCGACCCACTGGCGGCGCAATTGGCGAGCGAAATCGTTCTGCCCTGCGACGTCAGTGACGAGGCATCTATCGATGCGCTTTTTACGGCACTGGAAGAGAAATGGGGCAAACTGGACTTCGTCGTTCACGCCATCGGCTTTTCTGACAAGAACGAACTGCGCGGCCGGTATGTCGACACCAGCCGCGCCAATTTCAAACTGACGATGGATGTGTCGGTCTATTCTTTCACAGCAGTGATGCAGCGCGCAGAAAAGATGATGTCCGAAGGCGGTAGTGCCTTGACGCTTACGTACTACGGGGCCGAACAGGTCATGCCGCATTACAATGTGATGGGGGTTGCCAAGGCCGCGCTTGAGGCGTCGGTCAAATACCTGGCTGAAGATCTGGGCAAGGATGGCATCCGGGTGAACTCTATTTCAGCCGGCCCGATCAAAACCCTGGCCGCCAGTGGTATCGGTGACTTCCGCTATATCATGAAGTGGAATGAATATAACTCTCCCCTACGCCGGAACGTGACCATTGACGATGTCGGAAACTCGGCCCTGTATCTGTTGTCGGATCTGTCCAGCGGCGTAACCGGTGAAAACCTGCACGTGGATTCCGGGTATCATATTGTCGGCATGAAGGCCGTTGACGCACCGGACGTTGAAAAAGGTTAAAAACATGAGCGCCAAAGACCGCCTGCCCCACGAAAAAGGCTTTCACATCAGCTGGGACCAAATTCATCGCGATTCGCGTGCACTGGCTTGGCGTCTTGACGGGCAAGGGCCCGATGATGGCAACTGGCGGGGTGTTGTCGCGATCACGCGCGGGGGCATGGCGCCTGCAATGATCGTCAGCCGCGAACTGGACATCCGCACAGTCGATACGATCAGCGTACGTTCATACCACCATCAGGAACAGGGTGAGGCAGAGGTGTTGAAAGCTCCGGACGTCGAACTGATGGGCGACGGGACCGGTATTCTGATCATCGACGACCTTGTAGACAGTGGAAAGACGCTGGAACTGGTGCGGGATATGTATCCGAAGGCACATTTCGCAACGGTTTACGCCAAACCCAAGGGCCGCCCGATGGTGGATACCTTCATCACCGAGGTCAGCCAGGACACATGGATCTTTTTCCCATGGGATATGGCCCTTCAATATGTCGAGCCGTATCGCGGCACCGATTGATTCCAGAACAGTAGACCGCACATGACGCTCAGCCGTACCGCCGCAACATTCGCACCTCCGGTGATGGAGGCACGCCGATGGGTCGAGGGCGTTGCGTTCTCATCCGACCGCCCGTTGATCAACGTAAGCCAGGCGGCCCCGATCGATCCGCCGCCGCTGGCCTTGCGGCAGGCCATGGCCGAGTTTGCCGTTCGCGTAGACAGCGCACATCTTTATGGCCCGGTTTTGGGCAATGACGATCTGCGCGCTGAACTGGCGGCGCAGATCAGTTCTCACTATGCCGCACAGGTAGATGCACCTCGGATCGCCATCACATCAGGCTGCAATCAGGCGTTTTCGGCCGTGATATCGGCGATCACCGGCGAAGCGGATGAGGTCATTCTGCCAACCCCATGGTATTTCAACCATAAAATGTGGTTGGACATGGCCGGAGTACAGGCCGTGGACCTGCCGACCGGCGATGACCTTCTACCCGATCCAGAGCGTGCGCGCGATTTGATTACGGACAAGACCCGCGCCATTGCACTGGTCACGCCCAACAATCCGGGCGGTGTCGAATACCCTGCCGAACTTGTCAGGGCCTTCTATAAGCTGGCCCGTGAAACCGGGATTCGCCTGATCGTCGATGAAACCTATCGCGATTTTGACAGTCGCAGTGGCCCCCCTCATGATCTGTTTCAGCAACCAGACTGGGACGAAACCCTTGTCCACCTGTACTCTTTTTCCAAGGCTTATCGTCTGACGGGCCACAGGGTTGGCGCCATCGCGACAAGCCCGGCGCTGTTGGCCGAGGTGGAGAAATTTCTGGACACGGTCGCCATTTGCCCGGGCCAGATCGGCCAGTTCGCAGCGTTATGGGGGATGCAAAACCTGTCGCAATGGCTGGCCGGCGAGCGCGATGAAATTCTGGACCGCCGCGCAGCCATTGCAGAAGGGATTCCGGCGCTTGAAGTCCGGGGGTGGCGACTTTTGGGACTTGGAGCCTATTTCGCCTATCTCGAACATCCGTTTGACATGCCGTCGGATGAGTTTGCCCGTCGTCTGGTCAGCGAAGCAGGTGTGCTGCTGTTACCCGGCACCATGTTCATGCCGGATCATGACCCGGCCGGAAAACGACAGGTTCGCATTGCTTTTGCCAATCTGGATCGGGCCGGGCTGGGTCAATTGTTCGACCGGTTGCAGGACCTGTCCTTCTAAGCTTGCCCCTCGGCGGTGTGCGTCGTATTCAGGGCCGCAACCGACAGGGCAGAACTCTGCCGAAAAAACAAGAGGGCATCATGGCCGCAGGCGCTAAAAGTCTTTCGAAAACCTTTGTCTGGATTCTGATGGGCCTGCTGATGCTGGGCCTTGCGGGATTCGGCGCGGTCAACCTCAGCGGGACGATCCGCACAGTTGCGCAAGTCGGCGACGAAAGCATCTCGGTAGAAGATTATGTGCGCGAATTGCAGCGCGAGATCCGAGCGGTCGAAGCACAATCCGGGCAACCTTTGCAGATGTCGCAAGCGCGCGAGCTGGGTCTGGACCGAAACGCCCTTGCCCGCCTGACCGCTTTGGCAGCGCTGGATAACGAGGTCGGTCAGCTTGGGATTTCCATCGGCGATGAGAACCTTCAGCAAGAGATCATCTCGATTCCGGCGTTTCAGGGTGTCAACGGAACTTTTGACCGTGAATCCTATCGCTTTCAGCTGGAACAGGTCGGCATGACCGATTCCGAATTCGAATCCGATCTGCGCAAGGAATCCGCCCGAACGATCGTACAGGGCGCAATCATGGGCGGCGTGAAAATGCCGGCAACGCTGACGGACACGATGGTCGACTACATCGGTGCGCGGCGCAGCTTTACGGTCGCAACCGTTGGAACCGAAGCGCTGGATACACCCGTGACCGACCCAACGGATGCGCAGATCCAGACATTCTATGATGACAACGGTGACCAGTTTACGCTGCCCCGCACCAAGAAACTTAGCTATACGATTCTGTCGCCTGCAATGTTGGTTGACACGGTGGAAATCGACGAAGACGCGCTGCGGAAACTTTATGAAGAACGGTCCGACGAATACAACCAGCCCGAACGCCGCCTTGTTGAACGCCTGAACTTCTCGAACGAACAGGCCGCCAATGACGCTTTGGCGCAGCTTGAAGTTGGTGGCACGACCTTTGAACAGTTGGTTCGGGATCGCGATCTTGAACTCAACGACATCGATCTGGGCGACGTGACACGTGAGGATCTGGGCGATGCTGCGGACGCCGTATTTGCGGCCGAGCTTGACACAGTCGTAGGCCCGTTGCCTTCGGTGTTTGGTCCGGCCCTGTTCCGTGTCAACGGATCACTGGCCGCGAACAATGTTCCATTTGAAGAGGCCGAGCCGGCACTTCGGGAAGAGTTGGCGACGGAACGCGCCCGCCGTCTTATCGAGGCGCAATCCGAAGATATCAACGACATGCTGGCCGGCGGTGCCACTCTGGAAGAACTGGCTGAAGAAACCGAAATGGAACTGGGTCAGATCGACTGGACCCGCGACAGCGCTGAAGGCGTTGCGGCATATGACGGGTTCCGAGCGGCCGCGGAAGCTGTGCAGGAAGGGGATTTCCCAGAAATCGCATTCCTCGAAGACGGGTCAGTTTTTGCCCTGCGCCTGGACGAGGTTCTGCCGCGCCGCCCAGAACCACTGGAGAGCGCACGCGACCGTGTCACTGCGGCCTGGCAACAGACCGAGGCCAACAAAGCCCTGCGGGAAAAGGCGGATGCCATTCTGAACCAACTGGCCACTGACGGTGATTTTGCCACGACCGGTCTGCCCTTCCGCGTCGAAAACGCCCTGACCCGTACCGCGTTTCTGGATGACGTTCCTGCCGATTTCATGAACGAAGTATTCGCCATGGAACCCGGCGAGTTGCGCGTTATTGGCGGCAACGGAGCGGCCTGGATTGTACGTCTGGATGAAATCCTGCCTCCGGAAGATACGGATGAACTGCGCCAGTTGCATGATGCCTTGAGCACACAGATGGATCAGGCTCTGGCACAGAATATTTTCAACGCCTACGTGCGTGATGCCCAGACCCGGGCGCGCCCCGTCGTGGATCAGCAGGCTCTGAACGCCGTGCAGGCGAGCTTTTAAACGAGACCGATATGGCCCTGACACCCGAATTCGACACCTTCGCGCGCGCCTATGAAGCGGGCGAAAACCAGGTGGTTTACACACGTCTGGCCGCCGATCTGGACACACCTGTGTCACTGATGCTCAAGTTGACGGGCGCGCAGAAAGACGCGTTCATGCTGGAATCGGTGACGGGCGGTGAGGTGCGTGGCCGCTATTCGATCATTGGTATGAAACCTGATCTGGTCTGGCGCTGTCGCGGCGAAACATCTGAGCTGAACCGCTCGGCCCGTTTCGATTCCGAGGCGTTCTCGCCTCAAGATGGCAACCCGATGGACAACCTGCGGGCGCTTCTGGCCGAAAGCCGAATGGAATTGCCCGATGACTTACCCCAGGCCGCTGCCGGGCTGTTCGGGTATCTGGGATATGACATGGTTCGGCTGGTGGAATACCTTCCGGATGTGAACCCCGATCCCCTGGGTCTGCCCGATGCGATCATGCTGCGCCCGTCTGTCATCGCGGTGCTGGATGGGGTCAAGGGTGAGGTAACAGTGGTTTCACCCGCCTGGGCCAGTGACGGTCAATCCGCCAAAGCTGCGTATGCGCAGGCGGCTGAGCGTGTAATGGATGCGGTCCGGGATCTGGAACGCACGATGCCCGCAGAAACCCGCGATCTGGGTGACGCGCGCGAAGTCGCCGCACCGGTGTCGAACTTTACCAAGTCCGGCTATATGGAGGCGGTTGAAAAAGCCAAGGAATACATCCGCGCGGGTGACATTTTCCAGGTTGTTCCGGCTCAACGCTGGACGCAGGATTTTCCGCTGCCGCCCTTCGCACTCTACCGTTCCTTGCGGCGCACGAATCCGTCGCCGTTCATGTTCTATTTCAACTTCGGCGGTTTTCAGGTCGTGGGCGCAAGCCCCGAGATTCTGGTACGTGTGTTTGGCAATGAAGTGACCATTCGCCCCATCGCTGGCACCCGCCCCCGTGGCGCGACGCCAGAAGAAGACAAGGCGAACGAGCTTGATCTGCTGGCCGACAAGAAAGAACTGGCCGAGCATCTGATGCTGCTGGATCTGGGTCGCAACGATACCGGTCGCGTTTCAAAGATCGGAACCGTACGTCCGACCGAAGAGTTCATTATCGAACGCTACAGCCACGTGATGCACATTGTGTCGAACGTGGTGGGCGAACTGGCCGAAGACAAAGACGCGCTGGACGCTTTCTTTGCCGGGATGCCGGCAGGCACGGTCTCGGGCGCGCCCAAAGTGCGCGCGATGGAGATCATCGACGAGCTGGAGCCCGAAAAGCGCGGCGTCTATGGCGGCGGCGTCGGCTATTTCAGCGCGGGCGGCGACATGGACATGTGTATCGCCCTGCGCACGGCCATCGTGAAAGACCAGAAACTCTATATCCAAGCCGGCGGTGGCGTCGTTTATGACAGCGATCCCGAAGCCGAGTTCATGGAAACCGTTCATAAATCCAACGCCATACGGCGCGCCGCGGCAGATGCCGCCCGGTTCACCGGGAACGGAAACGGCTAAAAAAACAAGGGCGGCCGATCAGATGATCACCGCCCCTTTTCGTTGCTTTCTGCGCGGTTCACTGCACCTGTTTCATCATGACAGCCGAGATCGGAGCCATTGCCACACGGTTGCCCCGATCTTCCAGCCCCCACAGCAACAGGGCTGAAATCGTCTCGGGACGCACGCGGCCCAGCATGACCACTGTCCCTTCCTGACCGGCACGGAAAGCGGCCTGATCCAGGAACCTGCGCATGATTTTGGGGTCCTGCCGTGCGCCGTCTATATCACGGAAAACGACACTGGACGGAATTCCGTTTCGGGCTGCCAGCTTCTGCACAGTGTTGAGCCCATTGTCCTGCGTAATCAGCCCCCGGCCAGTTCCCGCAGCAATCGCAGCGACCTGATCGGCCAGTTTGCGATTGCCCTGAATCCCGCTGTTCACGCCTTCCAGAATACCTACTGTTTCCGGCAGGGTATCCAGCCACACCGACAGCGACACTTCGGCATCCTGTGCGCTTGCCGCCTCGGGCAGATCCGCCAGGGCCAGCACCTCGAACCCGGCCTCGCGGTGACGTGCCATCTTTTCTGCCGCGTCAGGATCCGATGGATTCACGGCGAAGCTGATCGGATACGGAAAGTCCTGCAACGCCTCGGACCCGAAAGCGCCCTCGTCATCAATCAGAATGATCGACATCAACGGCTTGGCTTCGGGGTTTTCGAACTTTGCCGCAAAACGCTCGATCGGTTTGGCCGATTTCGGCTGTTCAACCGAGGCCTGTTCCACGACGGGCTCATCATCGCGTTCCGTCAACGGTGCGACACGTTTTCCGATAAATGAACTGGCACTTGCTTCCTGCTCACCCCCGATCTGGGGCAGCGCAGCAATACGCGGCAGTTCGCGTGGCAGGGTGTCTTCATCCCCTTCCACAGCAATCGGGCTGTTTTCAAAGGGGTTCTGTTCTTCGGCCTCTGTCGTCTCTGGCTCCGGTTCTGGCACGGCCTGTGGCAGAGGGTCTGGTTCGGGCGCAAGAACGGCCACCTCGGTGTTCTCGGGCTCTGCTGGCGGGGCCGGTGTTTCATCACTTACGGCAGGCAGCGCATCGTCTGGCTGAATCGCCGGAACCTGACTTGGCTCTGGCAGGGCGGCAGGTGCTTCGGTCACAAAAGACACTTCATTTGCACCTGCTGCTTCCGGTTGGTTCAGCGCGTCCGTTGCCGCGCCAACAACTGGCTGAGAATCGACTGATGTTTCCAGACCCGACAGATCGGCCAGATCCTCGCCGGCGTCATCGGCGGCTTCTGGCGCACGCGGAGCCAGTTCCACGAGGTCAGCATCGGAACCAGCCTCAGCCACTTCAGCCGGAGCCTCTGGTGTTTCAGAAATCGTCGGCGCCGGTGCTTTGGTTGCGACAACCGGGGTATTCACCATCGGCGTCTTGAGAGACACGACCGCACCCAAGATCAAAACAACGACCGCCCCAGCGACCATTCCTCCGAAAAATCCGCCCATTTTCCTGCCTTTCGCCTCTTTCATCTGCCTCGTCCAGCTCTGCGCCATCTGGTGTGACGCTCGGCCAATTGAACGCGTCAGAAACGGTATGTCCTCTTGACGCTGCCGCTCAAGCCTGAGCATGTATGTGCGGACATTATACCGTGGCCCGGGGCTGCATCGCCAGCCCGAAATGCCCAAGCGAAGATAAGTGCCCATATGCTGCTGCTGATCGACAACTACGACTCGTTTACCTACAATTTGGTACATTATTTAGGCGAACTTGGTGCCGAAATGGTCATTCGTCGAAATGATGCGCTGGATGTGCAGGAAGCGATGGCCATGAACCCTGCCGGCATCCTGCTGAGCCCCGGTCCCTGCGACCCGGATCAGGCGGGGATTTGTCTTGCACTGACACAAGCTGCTGCCGAAACCAAAACACCGCTATTGGGGGTTTGCCTGGGCCATCAGACCATAGGTCAGGTGTTTGGCGGCAAGGTGGTTCGATGTCACGAGATCGTTCATGGCAAGATGGGCACGGTGAAGCACACCGGCAAAGGCCTGTTTGCCGGACTGCCCTCACCCTTTGAAGCAACCCGGTATCATTCGCTGGTGGTCGAGCGCGAGACCCTGCCCGATTGCCTGGAGATTACGGCCGAGCTGGAAGACGGCACCATCATGGGACTGCAACACAAGGAATTGCCGATCCACGGTGTGCAGTTCCATCCGGAATCCATCGCATCCGAGCACGGCCACGCCCTTCTCAAGAACTTCCTGCAAGAACTGAAAGTCCCGGCATGAGCGACGCGCTTAAACCGCTGATCGGAGCCGCTGCCGATCGCCCTTTGACTCGTGATGAGGCCGAAAAGGCCTTTGCCATATTGTTCGATGGCGAAGCCACGCCCAGCCAGATCGGCGGTTTGCTCATGGCCATGCGGACGCGCGGTGAGACGGTCGATGAATATGCTGCGGCCGCGGCCGTGATGCGCGCGAAATGCAATGCCGTGAAAGCACCTGAGGGAGCGATGGATATCGTAGGCACCGGTGGCGATGGCAAAGGCACCCTGAATATCTCGACCGCGACAGCCTTTGTCGTGGCCGGTGCCGGAGTAACGGTCGCGAAACACGGCAATCGCAACCTGAGTTCTAAATCCGGCGCGGCGGACGCATTAGGCCAGATGGGCATCAATGTCATGGTTGGCCCACAAGTCGTTGAGAACGCGCTGAAAGACGTCGGAATTGGCTTCATGATGGCGCCAATGCACCACCCTGCCATCGCCCACGTAATGCCGACCCGGCAGGAACTGGGAACGCGCACGATTTTCAATATTCTTGGCCCCCTGACCAACCCTGCTGGCGTCAAACGACAATTGACCGGCGCCTTCAGCCGCGATCTGATCCGCCCGATGGCCGAAACGCTTGGCCTGCTGGGGTCGGACCGGGCCTGGCTGGTGCATGGCTCGGACGGGACGGATGAGCTTACGATCACCGGCATCAGCTGGGTCGCCGCTCTGGAAGACGGGATCGTGAAAGAGGTCGAACTGCACCCAGAAGACGCAGGTCTTCCCGTGCATCCTTTCGAAGAAATCATCGGTGGCACACCCGAGGAAAACGCCGTTGCGTTCCGGGCTTTGCTGGACGGTGACCCGTCAGCGTATCGTGACGCCGTGCTGCTGAATTCGGCCGCCGCTCTGGTCGTCGCAGAGGCCGCAAACGATCTGCGCGAAGGCGTGGCCATGGCTGCTGACAGTATCGACAGTGGCAATGCCAAAAACAAAATCACGGCCTTGGCCGCCAAGACACAGGAAGCCGCATGACCGAAACCGTTCTAGACAGAATCAAAACCTACAAACTGGAAGAAGTCGGGGCGGACAAAGCCCAGAAATCTTTGGAAACACTGGAAGATGAGGCACGGGCCGCCTCGGAAACACGTGGATTTGCGAAGGCTCTGCAATCCGCATCTCGCCAAGGCTATGGCCTGATCGCAGAGATCAAGAAAGCCAGCCCGTCCAAGGGTCTGATCAGACCTGACTTTGATCCACCCGCTCTTGCAAAGGCTTATGAAGATGGTGGCGCGGCGTGTTTGTCCGTCCTGACTGACACCCCCAGTTTTCAGGGCAGGAAAGAGTACCTGACGCAAGCACGCGAGGCGACATCTCTGCCCGCTTTGCGTAAGGATTTCATGTACGACCCGTATCAGGTGGTCGAAGCACGCGCCCTGGGTGCGGACTGTATTCTGATCATCATGGCCTCGGTCAGTGATGATCAGGCGGCTGAACTGGAAAACACTGCATTCGATTGGGAGATGGACGTTCTGATCGAAGTCCACGACGAAGCAGAGCTTGAACGCGCCGCACAACTGAAAAGCCCTCTGATCGGAATCAACAACCGCAATCTGAAGACATTCGAGACAACGCTCGACACGACGCGTCGCCTGTCCAAGCTGGTGCCCGCCGATCGCACCATCGTTTGCGAAAGCGGACTGAGCACGCCAGACGATCTGAGGGACATAGCGCGGTATGGGGCCCGCTGCTTTTTGATCGGTGAAAGTCTGATGCGCCAGGACGATGTCGAAGCGGCAACGCGTCACATCCTGTCTAAACCGCTGATCCCCGGAGTAATGTGATGCCGCTGACCCATTTCGATGCCCAAGGTCAGGCGCATATGGTCGATGTCTCGGCCAAGGACGTGACAGATCGTGTCGCCGTCGCCGCAGGTCACATCAAGATGGCGTCAGAAACCTTTGAACTCATTTCGGAAGGCCGCGCCAAGAAAGGCGATGTTCTGGGCATTGCCCGTTTGGCCGGCATTATGGGCGCCAAGAAAACGCCGGACCTTATTCCGTTGTGTCACCCTCTGCCGGTGACCAAAGTGGCGGTCGAGCTGACACTTGACCCGGATCTGCCGGGTGTTCAGATCGAGGCCACCGTCAAGACCTCGGGCCAGACCGGGGTTGAGATGGAAGCGCTGACCGCCGTATCGACAGCCGCCTTGACGGTATACGACATGACCAAGGCCGTCGATAAGGCGATGGAAATAGGCGGCATTCGCGTTCTGCTTAAAGATGGCGGCAAATCAGGGCGTTACGAGGCAAAATGATTACTGTCGAAGAGGCGCGCGCCCTGCTGTTCGATCTTGTGGGGCCATTGCCGGCAGAAGAGGTTCCACTGGCCCAGTCCGCAGGGCGTGTTTTGTCGCGGGACGTCACGGCCACGCGGGACCAACCGCCTTTTGCCGCGTCTTCGATGGATGGCTATGCAGTCAAATCTGACGAGGTCGAACCGCACGCCATGTTCAAAGTTGTGGGCGAGTCAGCAGCCGGACGTCGTTTTGAGGGCACTGTAGGCCCCGGACAGGCAGTTCGCATCTATACTGGCGCCCCCGTGCCTGATGGCGCGGATTTCGTTGTGATTCAAGAGGATACAGGCCGCCGCGGTGATCTTCTGACAATCACGGAAACACCCGGCACCAAAACGAACATCCGACCCGCTGGCGTGGATTTCAACGCTGGCACATCCATATCCGCACCGCGTTTGATCCGCGCTGAAGATGTTGCCTTGATGGCCGCGATGAATATCCATCGAGCCCCGGTCTCACGCAGGCCCATGATCGCCCTCATCTCGACCGGTGACGAGTTGGTCATGCCCGGGGAAGAACCCGGCCCGGATCAGATCATTGCCTCGAACACATTCGGCCTGCAGGCAATGCTCGAAGGATTGGGCGCTCTGGTTCGCGTGCTTCCAATTGCACGCGACACAGTATCATCGCTTGAAACCGCCTTCGAACTTGCGCGGGGTGCAGACCTTGTCGTGACGATCGGCGGGGCGTCGGTTGGCGATTATGACCTCGTGTCGGACGTCGCGCGGGGGTTGGGGATGGAGCAATCTTTCTACAAGATCCGAATGCGCCCCGGAAAACCCCTGATGGCCGGTCGTATCGGCGAAGCGGCCATGGTCGGATTACCGGGTAATCCGGTCAGCGCCATGGTCTGCGGCTATCTGTTTCTGGCTCCGATGGTGCGCCGGATGCTGGGGCTTGAACAGGTACTGCCCCCCTTCCGCACAGCACGGCTGAGTGGTCCCCTGCCGGAGAACGGGCCGCGCGAACACTATATGCGCGCCGTGGTCACTGATGCCGGAATCGAAGCTTGCGCAGATCAGGACAGTTCCCTTCTCAGTGTACTGGCCCAGTCCAACGCGCTGTTGGTCCGTGCCCCGTACGATCCGGCGCGCGACATCGGGGAAATGGCTGAATACCTGCCGATCTAGGATGTTCTCAAATTTGTTGACACAAAACGTGAACATGCGTAGAACAAAAGAAAACGCATGAGCGACGAGGTGTGAGCGATGCTGACCAAGAAGCAATTGGATTTGCTGGAATTCATCCACAAACGCGTGCAGGCGGACGGTGTTCCGCCCAGTTTTGATGAAATGAAGGCTGCTCTCGACCTGCGGTCGAAATCCGGCATTCACAGGTTGATAACCGCATTGGAGGAACGCGGGTTTATCCGCCGCCTTGCCCATCGCGCTCGCGCTATTGAGATTGTGAAATTGCCCGAAAGCCTTGGCGGCGAGCCGACGGCCGGCTTCACGCCCCGCGTTATCGAAGGCGACAGGCCCAAGGGCCCTCGCCCTGCGAATGTAGAACCTGTTTCGGTGGACGCGCTGGAGTTGCCAGTCATGGGCCGGATCGCAGCCGGCGTTCCAATCGAAGCGATCAGCCATGTTTCGCATCACGTGGCCGTCCCTGGCCCCATGGTTTCGGGACAGGGTCAACACTATGCATTGGAAGTTCGCGGCGACTCGATGATCGACGCTGGCATCAATGACGGTGATGTGGTCGTCATTCGGGAAACCTCGACCGCGGATAACGGTGACATCGTCGTTGCCTTGGTCGAGGATCAGGAAGCGACCCTCAAGCGGTACTTCCGCCGCGGCAATGCAATCGCGCTGGAGGCTGCAAACCCGGCCTATGAAACGCGCGTCCTGCCCGACGAGAAGGTCAAGGTTCAAGGCAGGTTGGTCGGACTGATCCGCACCTATTGAGCCTGCTTGGAATGACGGTCCCCGGCAGTTTTCGGGGACCAAAGCCGATGGCCGGTCATGTCTGCGCTTGAGGTCAGCTTTCCGTTCGAAACTGACAGGCTGCCGGTTTTGTACAACCGTTCCGGATCAAATACCCCGCACGAACCTTGCAGGGTAAGCGCAACAGCCGAGATGATGATCTGGTTATCCCGACATTCATCAAACGCCTGCGCCGCCCTTTTTCCGGTGATATGGATGATCTCATAGTCCTTCAGCGTGTATCGTTGAACGATGCTGCTGTCCGGCCATCTGAGCGCCGCCTCGATCTGATCAACGCCGTCTCCGTCATTTTCAAGCCAGACACCGGCGACAAACCCGCTTCCTTTGCTTTTGCTGAGGGCCCTGCCCTTTTCGGTCATTACGCCCACCAAACCGCCGTTTTCCGCAATCAGGACATCCGGTCTGTGCCCCGAGTTCCAAAGCAGAAATGCCAAGACAACAGGCATTGCTCCGGCCCATCGCGCTTTTCCCTGCCATAAGGCCATCCATAAGGCGCCAAATGCGAGCAGGGGCAGGATGTACCAAGGCGGGCTGACAACAAAACTCTGCGCGCCCTCCAGGTGCGACACCCAGCCGGAAACCGTAATGATCCAATGCAACGCCCACCCCATGACAGTCAGGGCAATTGCCTCCAGTCCAAACGGGGCCAGAAGCGCGGCAATGACGGCAGAGGGCACGACAAAAAGGCCCATGACAGGTACGGAAAGCAGGTTTGCCAGCAGACCGTAATGGGACATCGTATTGAAATGCGCCGCACCAATGGGAGCTGTCGCAAGACCAGCAATTGCAGATGACATCACCACGCCAACGACTGGTTTCAACCAGTTTGGGCCGGGCAACGGGCCTGCCTCTCGCAACGCTCCGAAGACTGCAACCAACGCTGTGGTTGCGGCGAACGACATTTGAAATCCAGGGCTCAGCAGCGACTCGGGTCGAAGAACCAGCACGATTACTGCGGCAACAGCAACCGCACGCAGCGAAATTGCACGTCTGTCGATCAACACGGCACCCAGCATCACACTGACCATGACAAAGGCGCGTTCGGTCGCAACGTTGCCCCCGGACAACAACAGATAAAGGGTTGCGGAACAAAGCGCGAGCACAGCGGCCACTTTCCGAACTGGAAGTCTCAACGCCACAGGAGGGCACAGCGACAGACCCAATCGGCAAGCCACGAACACGAAACCGGTCAAAAGCCCCATATGAAGCCCGGAAATGGCCAGCAGATGCGCCAGATTTGAAGCCCGCAAGGATGATAACGTCTCCTGCCCCATCCCACTGCGATCTCCGGTGGTGACGGCCGCGGCAAATCCACCGATTTCTCTGGGCAGGATCTGCCTTACCCGCTGCGAAATGGCCATGCGGATCGCAGTGACCCGAATGCCGTCGATCCCCTCTGTCGCTGTTGCGATGGTCATGACCGGGACGCGGGTATAGCCGACCGCGCCCAATCGTTGAAACCAGGCATGGCGGCGAAAGTCGAACCCTCCGGGCTCTACCGGGCCTTGCGGCGGCGAAAGATGACCCGTGGTCATAATACGCTGCCCCGGAGCGATAGTGCCCGCCGGACCATGAACGGAAAGACGGATGCGCTGCGGCCTGCGCTCCTGAGGTTCATCCCCTATACGTACCTGATCAAGCGTCAACCGCAACGCATCCGAGGCAGACCGATCCATGGCGACGACCCTCCCCTCGACAGGGCCATAATATCGCCACGACAGAACCGGCTCTGCCACCATTTGGGCGCGAACGCCTGCAAGAATGAAACCTGCAGTGATCAGCGCCCCCCCGATTGCCAACGTTCCCACCCCCGGTGGCAGCCGGCGGCACAAGGCGACAAGAGCGATTCCAAGACAGGCAAGGCCAGAATAAACTGACCAATCCGGCTCGACGCTGACGCCGAAATACAGACCAATCCCCGTTGCCAGCAAAACCGGCGTCCAGGGGAACAGGTACCCTGTCTGGTGCAGCAGCGCGACCTCGACCCGTGCAAGAACACGCATGGTTGCCCCCGTCCTTCGGGCTCGTTAGACAGGCGTCAAACTATGCCAGATACGGTTACCAAAAGGTTAATTCCCACAATGTCCGACCAGGTCGTCACTCGTTTTGCCCCCTCGCCCACCGGTTTCCTGCATATCGGCGGCGCGCGGACCGCGTTGTTCAATTGGCTTTATGCGCGCGGGCGTGGCGGCAAGTTCCTGCTTCGGATCGAAGACACGGACCGAGAACGCTCAACGCCTGAAGCGACCGCCGCGATCCTTCAGGGCATGGAATGGCTTGGACTGGACCACGATGGCGATGTCATCAGCCAATTCGAAGGGGCTGCCCGTCACGCCGAAATCGCGCATCAGTTGCTGGCCGAGGGCAAAGCATACAAATGTTTCTCGACACAGGATGAAATCGCTGCATTCCGTGAACAAGCACGGGCTGAAGGGAAATCAACCCTGTTCCGCAGCCCGTGGCGAGACGCCGATCCTTCGACACATCCGGACGCGCCTTTTGCTATTCGCATCAAGGCGCCTCAGGACGGGTCGACCGTGATCCGCGACCAGGTTCAGGGCGACGTGAGCATTCACAATGATCAGTTGGATGACATGATCCTTCTGCGGTCGGACGGAACACCCGTCTACATGCTGGCAGTGGTTGTGGACGATCACGATATGGGTGTTACCCACGTGATCCGCGGTGACGATCACCTCAACAATGCCGCGCGGCAGATGATGATATACGAAGCAATGGGCTGGGACGTTCCGGTCTGGGCACATATCCCGCTGATTCACGGGCCTGATGGCAAGAAACTGTCCAAACGCCACGGTGCACTTGGGGCGCAGGAATATCAGGCCATGGGTTATCCCGCCGCCGGAATGCGAAATTATCTGGCCCGGCTGGGCTGGAGCCATGGTGACGACGAGTTTTTCACAGATGAACAGGCAAAGGAATGGTTCGATCTGGATGAGATCGGCAAGAGCCCCGCGCGGTTCGATCTGAAAAAGCTTGAAAACCTGTGTGGACAGCACATCGCAATCTCGGATGATGCTGCGCTGCGGCAGGAGATCGAAGCATATCTGACCGCAGCAGATCTGAAGCCCCTTACGGAAACACAATCCAGTGATCTGGAACGTGCGATGTATTGCCTCAAGGATCGGGCCAAAACCTTCCCAGAACTGCTTGAAAAGGCTCATTTTGTATTGACAATTCGACCAATCGTCCCGGATGAAAAGGCAGCAAAGGCACTGGCATCTGTATCCGATGGTATACTGACGGAATTGACGCCGCAGCTGCAAAATGCTAGCTGGTCGCGGAACGAACTGGAGGAGGCCCTGAATTCCTTTGCCGAGTCAAAGGAGCTCAAGTTCGGCAAGCTGGCCGGTCCGCTGAGGGCCGCTCTGGCGGGTCGTGCCGTTACGCCTTCGGTTTTTGACATGATGCTTGTGCTGGGACGGGAAGAAACCCTGGCGCGGCTTTCTGAAGCAGCGAAATAACCCAAGTTTCATAAACGGGTAACGCTGCTCCGCTAACACCCGGACTGCGCGTCCACGCGCAGTCGTTGCCCGTATCACCGGAGGTTTCTCTGGCGTACGCATGAATGAAGAAGGGACAACCATGACTGAAAGCAACAAAACAGCCACTCTGACCGTTCACGGCAAAGAGTATGAGTTGCCTATTCATTCTCCGACCGCTGGTCCGGATGTCATTGATATTCGAAAACTATATAGCCAGGCTGGCGTTTTTACCTACGACCCCGGCTTCACTTCGACAGCAAGCTGCGACAGCACTATCACCTATATCGACGGCGAAAAAGGCGAGCTGCTGCACCGCGGTTATCCGATCGACCAACTGGCCGAGAAATCGCACTTCCTCGAGGTCTGCTATCTTTTGTTGTACGGAGAGCTGCCGGCGGCGAAGGATCTGGAGAAGTTCGAAACGACGATCACCCGACACACCATGCTGCACGAACAGATGCAGTATTTCTATCGTGGTTTCCGTCGTGACGCACATCCGATGGCCATCATGGTTGGTGTAGTCGGCGCGATGTCGGCCTTTTATCATGATTCAACTGATGTCGCCGACCCGCGGCAGCGTGAAATTGCATCGCATCGTCTGATCGCCAAGATGCCGACAATTGCTGCGTGGGCATATAAGTACCATACAGGTCAGCCCTTCGTATATCCGCGCAATGATCTGGACTATGCGTCTAACTTCCTGCGCATGTGCTTCAGCGTCCCTGCCGAGGAATATGAGGTCAACCCGATCCTCAGCCGCGCCATGGACCGGATTTTGACCCTGCACGCGGATCACGAGCAGAATGCTTCGACATCTACAGTACGTCTGGCCTCGTCGTCGGGCGCGAACCCGTTTGCCTGTATCGCCGCCGGTGTTGCCTGCCTTTGGGGTCCTGCCCACGGTGGTGCCAACCAAGCGTGCCTGGAAATGCTGGAAGAGATCGGCACTGTTGATCGCATTCCCGAATATATCGCACGGGCCAAAGACAAAGATGATCCGTTCCGCCTGATGGGCTTTGGCCACCGTGTCTACAAGAATTTCGATCCACGCGCCAAGGTCATGAAGCAGTCGGCAGACGAGGTTCTGGATCTTCTCGGCATTGAGAACAACCCGAAACTTCAGGTCGCCAAGGAGCTGGAGAAGGAAGCACTGGAAGATCCGTATTTCGCCGAGAAAAAGCTGTTCCCGAATGTCGATTTCTACTCGGGCATCATCCTCGAAGCGATGGGTTTCCCGACCTCGATGTTCACGCCGATCTTTGCCCTGTCGCGCACCGTTGGGTGGGTCAGCCAGTGGAAAGAGATGATCGCAGATCCTCAGAACAAGATCGGGCGTCCGCGCCAACTGTATCTAGGCGAAACACTGCGCGATTACGTCGATATCGAAAATCGCTGATTGGCGCATGTAAGCAATCTATTCCAAAGGCCCCGGTACAACCGGGGCCTTTTTTTGGGTTAGAGCAATGGAAGTTCGAAAAACGGTATTCAATCGTAAGGCAGCACAATAAATTGGGGCGCATGACCTCAGAACAGGCTCATCTGATCTCCGGGCTGCGGTGGCACCGCAAACAGGTCGCAGCGCAACGGGGCCGACTTTACGGACAACCCCAGACGCTTGCAGGACTTCGAAAACCTTTGAGCGATGATTCCCGCGTACTCACCCTCGCCCCGCATTCTGTGACCCCAACGCGGATCGTAATCCCGCCCACCATGCATTTCCCGCAGTTTGGACATGATCTTTTCCGCTCTTGAGGGCTCATGGCCGGCAAGCCAGTCCTGCCAAAGCTGCGAAACCTCACGCGGCAAGCGCAACATGATCCAGCTGGCAGCATCTGCACCGGCTTCTTTTCCGGCTTCCAACAGGTTTTCCAGTTCATGATCCGTCAGTCCAGGCACAATGGGTGATGTCATCACACGCACCGGAACACCGGCTTCGGTCAGTGCCCTGATCACACGCAAACGACGAGGCGGTGACGGCGCCCGAGGCTCCATGCGGCGGGAAAGGTCAGCGTCCAGAGTGGTCAGTGAAATACCAACGCGCACCAGCCCCCGACCGGCCATGTCGGCGAGCAACTCAAGATCGCGCTCAATCAGAGCTCCCTTGGTGACGATTGCAACCGGATGGTTAAATTCACGCAGCACCTCAAGACATGCTTTTGTAATCATATGCTTTTTCTCAATTGGCTGATACGGGTCTGTATTTGTACCAATTGCAAGCGGTGCCACTTTGTAAGACTTGGCGGACAATTCCTTGCGCAGAACACTGCTCATGTTGGGCCGCGCGATCAGACGCGTTTCAAAATCCAAACCGGCAGACAGGCCCAGATAGGCGTGGCTTGGCCGCGCAAAGCAGTAAACGCAGCCATGTTCACACCCTCGATACGGGTTGATCGAACGATCGAAGGGCAAATCGGGGGATTTGTTGTAGGTAATAGCGCTGCGGGCAAACTCTTCACGCGTCTCGGTTCGAAGAAATGGCAGTGCCTCGGTGTTATCCCATCCGTCATCAATTGCCTCGGTGGCGAAGCGTTCGAACCGACCAGATTCGTTCGACGCTGCGCCTCTTGCCTTGATTGGTTGCGTTGCACTCATAACATTCACTTGTTCGCTATTTGTTCCAACCTCGAACATAGGCACACTAAAGGGTTTGCGCAAGCAATCCCAAATTTCCAACCAAAGAGAACGAGATGAAGGGAATACAGGATAATCTTGCAGACTTTTCTATCGAGCCACCCCATTTTTTGTCTTATAGGTCGGTCCCGAAACGACCGACGTCGCAATCGTCACAGTCAGGATGCGACGTTTTGGCCAAAACGGAAAAAATGCCACCACGGGCCGATAGCCCGCCCAGCACAGGGAATACCCCATGTCCGACGAAGAAGACATCGTCCTGTCCGAACTGAATGACGACGAACTGGTCGAGCAGATGTTCGACGATCTCTATGACGGCCTGAAGGAAGAGATCGAAGAAGCCACCAATATCCTGCTGGAACGGGGATGGACGCCTTATGACATTCTGACCAAGGCTCTGGTCGGTGGCATGACCATCGTGGGCCATGACTTCCGCGACGGCATCCTGTTCGTGCCCGAGGTTCTGCTGGCTGCGAACGCCATGAAAGGCGGCATGTTCATCCTCAAGCCGTTGTTGGCAGAAACCGGCGCACCGCGCGTCGGCAAGATGGTCATCGGCACCGTAAAGGGCGACATCCACGACATCGGCAAAAACCTTGTGTCTATGATGATGGAAGGCGCAGGCTTCGAAGTTGTCGATCTGGGAATCAACAACCCGGTCGAAAACTATCTGGAAGCGCTGGAAAATGAACAACCCGATATCCTGGGTATGTCCGCCCTGCTGACCACCACCATGCCCTACATGAAAGTGGTCATCGACACGTTGGTCGAGCAAGGCGTTCGCGACGACTACATCGTTCTGGTCGGCGGCGCACCGCTGAATGAAGAGTTCGGCAAGGCCATCGGCGCAGACGCCTATTGCCGCGACGCTGCTGTTGCAGTGGAAACCGCCAAGGAATTTGTTGGCCGCAAGCACAATCAA
Organism: Ruegeria sp. CDSC085; assembly: GCF_059610465.1. Classification (NCBI taxonomy): domain Bacteria; kingdom Pseudomonadati; phylum Pseudomonadota; class Alphaproteobacteria; order Rhodobacterales; family Roseobacteraceae; genus Ruegeria; species Ruegeria sp. CDSC085. The sequence goes on from NZ_JBXWNR010000013.1 coordinate 99,729, forward strand.
CTGGCTGGGTAAGACCCGTAAGATCCTGATTGAAAGGCCGCCCGATCCAGGGCGGCCATTTCGATTCAGGGGCGTTTCTTCATCAGACGATGAGGATTATCCGATTTTAAACGAAAGCGGGTCTAAAAAAACGAGGCATCCTAATCCAAGGGGGTCTCGTGGCAACTACGTTCACAGTCATTTCGCTCGGCAATCTTGCCGATATCGACAGTTCCGAAGGCAACACCATAGCCGAGAACGCCTCGGCGCTCGTGGGGCGAACCTTTGGCGGATCGGGCGAACCGCTGGCTCACGACAGCGCCACCTGGAGCGCGGTCGGCAATCCGGGTTCGATCTACAACATGAACAACATGTCAACCAATGATCGGTTTTCGATCGATGGCGGGCCGCCGCAGACATTCGATGGCACTTCGATTTACAACGCCACGATCAACTATTTTGATGGATCAACAACCAAGATTACCGCAGTCGTGGCGCAGGATGTGGATGGCACCACCTATCTGATGCCGGAATTCTCGGACAATTCAGACCAATCAGCTTTGGAGGCTGGCCCTGTCCGCTCGATCACATTCAACAGTCTTGCCGGAAACCGGTATTCAGGCCTGACAGCCCGTCGCGAGGATTGGGACCTGGTTCCCTGCTTTACACCCGGTACGCTGATCCGCACTGATCTGGACGAGCGGCCGATTGAAACCCTGTCCTTTGGCGACAGGATCGAAACCCATGATCATGGGCTGCAAACCCTGCGCTGGATGGGGCGGCGATCCGTCAAGGCAACGGGTCCGCATGCGCTTGTTCTTTTCAAAGCCGGTGCGGTTGGAAACACGCGCGATCTTCTGGTGTCGCAGCAGCACCGCATGCTGATCAGGGATTGGCGTCTTGAGCTACATACCGGTCATTGCGAAGCACTGGCACCTGCCAAACATCTCGTGAATGGGTCTGACATCGTTCTGCGACCCGGCAGGATGGTGACTTACATCCATTTGCTGTTCGACCAGCATGAGCTACTCTGGGCACAAGGGTGCCTGAGCGAGAGCTTTCACCCCGGCGCGCAAATCTGGAACAGTCTCGACATTGCCGCACGGCAAGAGATCCAGTCGCTGTTTCCGGACCTGTCGCTGAATGGCATCGCTGCGTACGGACCGCTGGCCCGGCCCCTGTTGGCGGCGTTCGAGGCGCATGCGTCGGCGGCCTGACATGAGATGTCGGATCGGGGCTTGCCCAATGGCCGCAATCATCCTCCTATGGAAACAACCCCGAAGGATGCCAACTGATGTCAAACGAATCTCTGCCAGATGATGCAAGCCTGACCACAAAGGGCTATGACGATGTGGGCAAGGGCAGCATCCTATTGATCGCTTGCGGCGCTCTTGCGCGGGAAATACTGGACATCAAAACGCGAAATGGCTGGGATCACATGGCTCTGACCTGCCTGCCGGCGATCCTGCACGTTCACCCGGAACGGATCACGCAGGCCGTGGAAGACGCAGTGGCCAAGCATCAGGGCAATTTTGACAAGATCTACGTCGTGTACGCCGATTGCGGGACCGGAGGTCTGTTGCAAACGGTCTGCGAGAAACTGGGGGTCGAAATGGTAAAGGGACCGCATTGCTATTCCTTCTTCGAAGGGAATCAGGCCTTTCAGGACCGTGGAGAAGACGAAACAACGGCCTTCTATCTTACAGATTTTCTGGCCCGGCAATTCGACGCTTTTGTCTGGAAGCCCCTTGGATTGGATCGCCACCCGGAACTGCGTGACATGTATTTCGGGAATTACACCAAACTGATCTATCAGGCCCAGATCGACAGCCCGGACCTGACGCAACGCGCCCGCGAATGTGCAGACCGAATGGGACTGGAGTTCGAACGCCGGTTCACCGGTTACGGCGATCTGGAAAACACGTTATCAGACTGGGCAAACCGCCCAAGATGAATCAGGCATTTTCCTGTGCGACCTGTCGGATGCGTTCGATCATCGACCGCAGACCGTTTGAGCGCTGAGCGGACAGGTGGTCGTTCAGCCCAAGGCGTGCCAGTTCAGCCCCTGCATCGACTTTGGGAACTTCGGCTACCGGCAACCCATTGTACAAAGACCGAAGAACCGCGATCAGCCCGCGCACGATCAGTGCATCGCTGTCGCCATCAAACTTGAAGACACCGGACTCAATCATCGGATGCAGCCAGACCTGACTGGCACATCCATGCACCTTTGTCGCCGGAACCTTGAACGCGTCGTCCAGAGGCTCCATCGCCTTGCCCTGCTCGATGACATGGCGATACCGGTCTTCCCAATCCTCGAGAAATTCGAAATCCTCGACAATCTCTTCAAAGGCGGGCGTGGCCATGATGCGGTGGTCCTTCGGTTACATTCATAATTGTGACGTAAGCCGACGACCAGCTACTGTCCAGCCCCCGCGGTGGCTTTTCAACGCGAAGAAATTGCGCTAACCCATTGCCTGAACTCGTGTGAAAGTCTGTGGGTCCATGCAAAAATCTCTGTCCGTTCTCATCATCGCCACGCTGACCCTGACTGCCTGCAGCAGCTGGCGTGATTCTCGGGTAAACCCGTCGAACTGGTTTGGATCCAGCAGATCTGTCGATGCCGATACCCCACGCGATCCGAATGCCGCCGACGCACTCGTTCCTCAGCAAAGCGAAGGTACCGGTCTGTTTTCACGCCCCGATGCCGAAGACACCAGCATTCCAATTGGTCAGATTGACGAGTTGCGCATCGACCCAACACCCACCGGCGCGATCATATATGCGTCCGGCACGGCTGTCAGACAGGGGGCGTACGATGCGCGTCTGGTTCCTGTTGAATCGGACGAAAACCAGAAAAAAGGAACACTGGAGTTCGTATTCCGCGTGACCTACCCCAGCTATGAGACACCGCAAGGGTCAGAGCGTACACGGATGGTATCAGACGCCATCAATGTCTCGAAACAGGAACTGGAAGGTATTCGTCTGGTCCGTGTGGTCGGGCAACAGAACGCCCTCGAATCTCGGCGCCGGTAAGCGCCGTTAAAGCGTAACCACCTTGACCGACTGCCCTTTGGCCGCCAAGGCAATTTTTCCTTCACACAGCTTGAGCGCGTCCTCGCCGAAGACCTCGAACCGCCAACCGGACATCGCCGGAAGATCGCGCTCACCGGCCGCGATCTGATCCAGTTCCGAGCTTGTGGCGATCAATTTCGCCGCCACACCAGAGCTTTCGGTTTTGGATTTAAGAAGAACCCGCAACAGGTCTGACAGTGCCGGGTTGACCTTGAGCTTGTCGCGCGAATTGTCGACCTTCGGTAATTTGTCGGCCGGGCAATTCATGCCACGCTGGACTGCGGCCAGAATACCTTCGGCAATCGCTCCTTTGCGGGCTTCGCGCAGCAAAAGGCGGGATCCGCCCAAATCCGAATTCGTTTTGGGTTTGGTCGAAGCCAACTCAACCAACGCATCGTCCTTGAACACACGGTTCCGAGGCACGTTGTTTTCCTGTGCGTAGGCTTCGCGAAACTGCGCCAGTTCGCGCACGATAGCCAGAAACTTGGCCGAGTTCGTACGCGTCTTTACCCGTTTCCAGGCCTCTTCGGGACGGATGTCATATGTGGCGGGCTGTGTCAGCGTCCGCAGTTCTTCGGCAACCCAATGGCTGCGCTCTGTCTTTTCAAGTTCTGCGGCCAGGTATTCATAGATCCCGCGCAAATGCGTCACGTCTGCCAGAGCATAGTTTTTTTGAGCATCAGTCAGAGGACGGCGGGACCAGTCGGTGAACCGAGAAGTCTTATCAACGCCCTGCTTGCAGATTTTCCGGACCAGAGTTTCATAGCCAACCTGTTCGCCAAATCCACACACCATCGCTGCGACCTGTGTGTCAAACAGCGGCTTGGGAAAGACGCCGGCTTCGACCCAGAATATCTCAAGATCCTGACGGGCAGCATGGAACACCTTAACCACGTCTTCGTTCCGGAACAGGTCATAAAGCGGTTCAAGCGACAGGCCATCGGCAAGCGGATCAACCAGAACCGCGCTGTCTTCATCCTCGGACGGGACCGCCAATTGCACCAGGCACAATTTGGAGTAATAGGTCCGCTCGCGCAGGAATTCGGTATCAACTGTGATATAGGGATTGTCTGCAGCGGCCTTGCAGAAATCGGCCAGCTCTTGCGTCGTCGTCAGGGTTTTCATGCGCCGTACTAGTATCGCTCTTGTTTTTGTGACTGCCCGTTATTGTCGTCGTCCCGAGCGTTGTCGACGACCATAGGCCGATTTTTATACGGGTGTAAATCACCCAGAACGTGTTCAGGGCAACAGGACTGGCGACCTGTTGCCTTCTGCAAAGCGCCGCAACACTTCGGGGTACAGTTTATGCTCCCACACCAACACCCGCGCAGCCAGCGACTCTGGTGTATCTTCCGTTTCAATTGGAACCCGCGCCTGGCCCAGAATCGGACCGTCATCCAGCGCCGCCGTCACCTCATGCACCGAGCAGCCGTGCTCTGAATCCCCGGCCTCAATCGCGCGCACATGAGTGTGTAACCCTTTGTATTTGGGCAATAATGAAGGGTGAATATTCAGCATCCGACCTTGAAATCGGGACACGAAATCTGCTGTCAAAACCCGCATGAAGCCAGCCAGACAGACAATGTCAGGCTTCGCCTCTTGCAGGGGCTTCAGAAGCTCGGATTCAAACGCGGCGCGATCCCCCCTGAACGGGCGATGATCAACCACTGCGGTCGGAATGCCACGGTCCGCAGCTTTTTTCAGCCCGCCAGCCTGCGCATCATTGGAGAGCACCAAACAAGGCCGCGCCGGATGATCTCCGGTCATGCTGTCGACCAGCGACAACATGTTCGACCCGCCCCCGGAAATCAGGATCGCGACGCGCTTGTGACTCACAGCAGTTTGCCTGAATAGGCAACACCGGGCGCTTCGGTGACGGTACCGATCCGAGCGACGGTTTCACCAGCATCCGTCAACAGGGACGACAGGTCATCAGCCTTGTCCGCAGCGCACACGACAATCAGGCCGATGCCGCAATTGAAGGTCTTGAGCATTTCCGCCTCTACGATTCCACCGGTCTCTGCCATCCAGTTAAAGACGGGCGGCAACCGCCAGCTGTCCAGATCGATCTCGGCCCCTAACCCTTCGGGCAGCACACGCGGAAGATTTTCGGTCAATCCACCGCCGGTGATATGCGCCAGCGCGTGTACACCACCCGCACGAACCGCAGCCAAAACCGGTTTTACGTAAAGGCGTGTGGGCGTCAGCAGCGCCTCACCCAGAATCCCCTCACCAAAGGGCGACGGCGAATCCCAGCCCAGACCGGACAGCTCGACCAGCTTACGCACAAGCGAATAGCCGTTGGAATGCACCCCGTTCGAGGCCAGGCCCAACAACACGTCCCCGGATTGAACGCCCGCAGGCAGATCTGCGCCGCGTTCCATCGCACCAACCGCAAAACCGGCCAGATCAAAATCTCCATCTGGATACATGCCCGGCATCTCGGCGGTTTCACCACCGATCAAGGCACAGCCGGACTGTGCGCATCCGTCGGCAATCCCTTCGATGATCCGTGCCGCCGTATCGGTATCCAGCTTACCGGTTGCGAAATAGTCGAGGAAGAACAGCGGCTCGGCCCCCTGGCAGATCAGGTCATTGACGCACATGGCCACCAGATCGACCCCGACTCCGTCCACGACACCAGTATCGATCGCGATCCGCAACTTGGTGCCCACACCATCCGTCGCACCTACCAGGATAGGGTCTTGGTATCCGGCAGCCCTCAGATCGAACAGTGCGCCGAATCCGCCCAGGCCGCTCATCACACCGGGTCGGTTGGTCCGCTTGGCGGCGGGCTTGATCCGATCGACCAGGGCATTCCCCGCGTCGATATCCACACCTGCATCGGCATAGGTGATTCCGTTTTTACCCGCTGTCATGTTCGGTCCCTCAAGAAAGCTTTGCGGGCGGGTTATTCGATTGTGGCGTTTGTTGCAACGGTCAGGCTTGACGCGGCTGTTCACCGTGATACCCAAGGCGCTTAGGCGGGCCTGTAGCTCAATTGGTTAGAGCAGAGCGCTCATAACGCTTTGGTTGGGGGTTCGAGTCCCTCCGGGCCTACCATTTCGCCGAAACATCAGGATCTGCTTTTATCGCCTGCACGCGAACGCGTTGCCTCATTCACTCGATTCTTCGATTCCGAAATACGCGTCGAACTTTTCTTGTGTCACTTGCCACTCAAAGGAATAGCCATCGCGCCCACCAAAGCTGTAATTCTCGTGACTGCCGGACAGGTCCGGATCTTGATGCACCGCAGCCAAATACGTTTCAAAATCCGCAGGATCGACCCAGAACGAAGCATCCATGATCATCATGTAATAGTCGAAGGCAACAGGTTCATCGAACTTGCCAAAATCATTCTGCAAATAGTCCAGCATTTCAGCACAAAAAATCGCCATATTGGCACGCACCTGAACCGGCAGCGGCGCAAGATCCTCGTCGCCATCAACTACTTCCTGCTGCGACGCGTACCACAACTCGGACGCCAGCGACTCAACAAGGTCGGACCGCAACCATTTCAGACAGGTATCGCCTGAACCGATAAAGCCGATCAGACGTTCGACCCGTCTTTCATCGGTTTCTTCATACCACTGCCAAAGTGGCAGCAAGGCCGCAATTGTTGCGCAACCAACGAACCCCTTTTCGGCCAGTTTTACGAATCCTGCGATAACCATCTCATGCGTCCCCCAAAAATGAAAAAAATATGGGAACAGGATGCCATGGACAGACAAATTAGCAAAATTGAATTCAATACACAGACATAATGGGGATTTATCGGCCTATGATTATATCCGCGCACAGCCCGCCAAGACGCTCACTTTTGCCCAGACGCAAAATACCGCCGTGCGCGCGTGCGACATCGGCCACAATCGCAAGACCTAGGCCAACGCCACTGCCCTGATTCTGATTGCGTGCCGGGTCGAGACGCGTGAATGGCTTGACCGCTTCAGTACGCTGGTCCGCCGGTATACCGGGGCCGTCATCCTCAACGCGGATTCGCATCGATTTCGCGTTCAGAAACAGGCTGACCTCGGCCCGGCTGCCATAGCGAACGGCGTTTCCTATCAGGTTTTCGACCGCCCGGCGCACAGCCATGGGGCGCAACATGACTGTCCCCTGCCCTTCGACCGCAATCAGGTCTGCCTGATGACCGGTCCGTTTCGCGTCATCCACGATCTGGCGGAGAAATTCATCCGGTCGGACCTCTTCCGTCGATCCTTCGGCGGCCCCACGCGAAAATTCCAGAAACGCATCCAGCAAGGACTGCATTTCAGTCACATCCTTTTGCAGTGGTGCGGCCTCATCTTCGGGCAACATCGACAGTCCAAGCTTCAGACGAGTCAACGGAGTACGCAGATCGTGACTGACACCAGACAGCATCAACGTCCGCTGCTCCATCTGGCGTTCGATCCGGGATCGCATATCCAGAAACGCGTTACCCGCCGCGCGTACCTCGATTGCTCCGCCGGGTGAATACGGAACGATTCGCCCCCGCCCGAATGCCTGCGCCGCATCGGCGAGGCGCGTAATGGGACGCAATTGGTTTCGCATGTAAAGAAACGAGATCGTCGTCATGATGACCGCAAAGAACACCATGGTGACAATCAATTGATGCGGAGCCGCAGGCGACAACCTGCGCCGATCAAATGTCAATTGCAGCAGGCCCAGATGCGTATCCAGGTAAACCCGAGCCTCCTTGCTGCTGGGCAAAGCGACGGCGACGAGATCGGGCAGCCAGATATGTAGTTCAGATTCGACCTGTGGTGCGATGAAGTCATACCATCGCCGCGCGCCGATCGCAGGTTCTTCGTTAACGCCAAGAAATCTGGCCTTCATCTCAAGGGCCTGCAAATCGGGACGAATCGACGCCAGCGCCTGTTGTTGTGTTTCCGCGCCCTCGATCATTGTCGTGATCAACGTCACCTCACGGGATGCCGCGCGCGTCATCTGGCCGGTGACATCCTCAAGATGCTTTTGAAGGAAAGCGATACCCACGACCAGCAACAGCACGATCACAGGCAAAACCAGGATCAGTGCCGCCCGGGCGTAAAGACTGCGAGGCATATAAGGTTTGAGCCAGTGCGAAGACATGCGCTAAACCTAGCGGGCTGCCCGGACAAGAGGAAGAGCACAGAATGCCATCACCAGATGATTTCAATCCACCCGTTGGAAAACCCGAGGAACTGCACTTGGGTTTGCGGCGTATTCTGGCCCCGAATCCCTCTCCGATGACTTATCGTGGCACCAACACATACCTGCTGGGTGATCGCGACATCGCGGTCATCGATCCAGGGCCAGCAAGCGAAGCACATCTGGGCGCGATTCTGGATTCCTTGGTGCCGGGTCAAAGGATCAGCCATATCATTGTCACACATACGCATGTGGACCATTCACCTCTGGCGGCTCCGCTGGCGGCGCGCACGGGGGCAGAGATTTATTCCTATGGTGGGCCCGAGGCAGGACGCAGCGCCGTCATGACCGATCTTGCCGCGCAGGGGCTGACTGGCGGCGGCGAAGGCATCGACAGCACGTTTCGCCCGGATGTCGAAGTGGCGGACGGTGAATTCATCAATGGTGACGGATGGCAGCTCGAAGTCATTCACACTCCGGGCCATCTGGGCAATCACATTGCCTTGGCCTGGCAGAACATCTGTTTCACAGCGGATCATGTCATGGGTTGGGCCAGCTCGTTGGTGTCCCCTCCGGATGGTGATCTGACCGACTTCATGGCTGCCTGCCATCGGCTGCGCGCGCGCGACTGGTCGGTTTTCCACGCGGGCCATGGTGCACCGATCACCAGCCCTGCCGAACGTTTGGACTGGCTGATTGCGCATCGCCAGACCCGCGAGGCCCAGATCCTGAGCGCACTGGAAGATGCAGACGGGACAGCTCGGCATCTGGCTGAGCGCATCTATACGGATACGCCAGCGGCATTGTTGCCAGCGGCCGAGCGAAATGTTTTCGCTCATCTCGTTGATCTGACTGGGAAAACCAAAGTGGCGCCCATTGGCCCACTGTCGGTTGCATCTGTTTTTCGACGGTTTCTCTAAAACAGCAAAAATTTTTGATCGTTCTCTTACTTAACCACTGGACGTCTGGAATCGGGGTTGCTATACGCGCCTCAGTTCCGGCGTAGCTCAGCGGTAGAGCAGTTGACTGTTAATCAATTGGTCGTAGGTTCGATCCCTACCGCCGGAGCCA
>NZ_JBXWNR010000014.1:0-99709 GCF_059610465.1 Ruegeria sp. CDSC085
TTGGCGGTTACGATGAGCCAGAAACCCTCTCTTATCAAATCAACCTAAACTGTCCCATTGGTGCTGACGTCAGACAGCCACAACACAACTTTGGATCGTGAACACTGATTTTGTCGCACAGGTATTTCCAAACCGGGACTATGTGTTTTCGGCCCATTCGGGGCGGCACGCCATTGCGATCCGGATCTTCCTGATCTCGTTCTTTGTTGCTTTTGCTGCATTCAGCTCCGGCGATTTCCGTGGGCGTTCGATGTTCGGCCTCGATCTGGTACTGACCTTCCTGGCAGGCTGCGCTGTTTTCGATCTGGCAAACGCCTTGGCAGAAAACCTCCTCGGATCATCATTCTCCCTGCATTTCAGTGCCATTGCCTCTGGGCTGTTCGGCTTCGCGGTCTATTCGTTCAAATTGCTAGAGCGCGGCTTCATGCCTGCCCGCATCCGGGTCGAGCATATCCCGGTTAGTCAGATGCGTGCCTTATTGCGCCTAGGCGTCACAATTGGCATCGCGGCAGTAGTCGCGATGTGGGTTGGTGGTATGGATCTACATGCGGTCGAAGTGATGCGCAGTCTGACGCTGTTGGGAGGCATTGGTCCGGGTGTGTTCCTGTTCCTGCCGGTGCTTTTTGGACAGCTTTACCTGCTTGCGATCTACGATGTGGTGACTGCCAAGACGCCCAAGTTCAATCCACCCGTCTCGGTCATCGTGCCCGCTCACAATGAATCCTACATCATCAAAGATACAATCAACGCAATGGACCGCGCCGCCCACCACTATGGTGGTGAAGTTAACATCCTAATTATGAACAACAATTCCACCGACGACACGGAAGAGATCGCGCGCGAAACACTCTTGTCTTGCAAGGCTGCCAAAGGACGCGTGATCAATGTACCAAAGCCCGGCAAGTCAAACGCTCTCAACGCAGGTCTTGATGCGTGCGAAACCGAGTTTCTTGTGCGTGTCGATGCCGACACGCTTGTGGGCGAAGACAACTTTTCGCGAGCTATGCCATACTTCACTGATCCCGCCGTAGGTGTTGTAGGCGGCGTGCCTGTACCACCAGGTGGAGCCCTTTTTGACCGGGCTCGCCTGTTGGAAGTTCTCGTGAAACACGGCTTCTACTCAGTTGCCATGGGGGCAGTGAATGGAGTTGTGGGTATACCGGGCATGTTCGTTGTCTACCGCACGCATCATCCACGCTACCTGGGCGGTTTTGTCGAAGGGATGAATGGCGAAGACACCGATATTTCGCTGCGTATTGGCGAGCTGGGCTTCCACTCGGTTGTCGATCCCAAGATCCGCTATATTTCCGAGGTGCCGTCATCCTACAGTCATATGCGCGAGCAACGCATGCGTTGGTTTCGCTCAATCTACCACATCTCGTCGCGCTGTCGGGACCTGATCTATGGACCAAATGTGACGTTGAGGGGCAAGGTGATCCTGCCCTACATGCTGGTAAACTCAGCACGTCGAGCGATGCTTGTGCCCCTGATAATCTTTGGTGTCTTGGAGTGGGGCGTCGCGTTCAACGAAAACACTCCTATTGTTTGGCAGTCGATCATCGCTGTGACCACAGGCGCGCCCGCAATCGTCGCTGTGGTTGCTTCGCTGCTCAATGGCGTGCCACGCGGCATCCTTGCGCTACCAGAATACCTGATCTTTCGGGTCTTGCGGGCCTATTTCACTCTCGAATCTATGCTCAGCATTCTGATCGACATCCGTGCCGAAAACCTTGAGCTCGCAATTCGACGCGACATCGTTCCCGACAAGCCCATACGCGTAGCATGATGACGACATTTCATTCACTGCCACAAAAGATTGGCCGACACAAACTATGGGATTAAGTAGAGGAGCGTAAAATGAGACAAATAGCTTTAGCTGCTACCTTAGCTTTGACTTTGGCAAATGTGGGCGCTGCTCAGGAACAACGCTTACAATTCAAGGCCATTATCAAGCAGGAGCAGGCCGATCCAGTCGCGGCACATGCCGCAATGACGTCTTTGGCAGAAAGTGGGTACGTTCCAGCAATCGATCGGGTCGGATACTATTTCCGAAATGGGATCGGCTCGCAAAAAGACCTAAAAGCAGCGCGTCAATGGTATGCGAGCGCCGTCGATGCTGGTCATCCTTGGTCCACTGCATCTCTGGCACGAGTTGAAATGGAGATGGGACGGGGTGACGTCGCATTGGAGCTCCTCCGGGCTGGCGCCCGCGACAACCAACCCGGCGCAGAACGGCTTTTGGCAACGGCACACATTGATCGAAAGTTGGGCGCCGCTTCGGACGTCAAAAAAGGACGAGCGATCTTGGAGCGTATGGCGGAGAGCGGTGATCAAAATGCGGCTCGCGATTTAATGGTGCGCATAAACTGGAAACGTTTAAGAGGACCGGCGCCCGATACAGCTGTAGAGCAAGTTGTGCGTGCAGGCCTTGGGGGTGACGCAAGGTACGCCGCAGTTGCACTGGTCTATCTGTCTTCGCAGCCTGATAGAAGCCAAGAGGCTATTCAAACACGTACAATGCTCGCGGAAGTTCCAGGCATTTCTGATCGGGTGTTGTCGCCAGAGCTGATTAAGCTTGCCGCGGAAATAAATCCCACTCAATTCTGGTCGGAAGTCGAGGAAATTCTTGAAGACACTCAACCAGAAAACTACGCCAAGGCGGCAAACACGGCCTTTTGGATCAGCAAGAATGCGTGGGTTCGCGTGTTACAGAAAGAACTTCACGCATTCGGGTATTATCAAGGTCGGATCGATGGGATGATGACCACACGTACAATCAAGGCTCAAAACCGTTTTTGCAGGGATCGCGAGCTTTGGTCAATTTGCGCATCAGGTCCACTGCGCGGAGCAACCGTACGGACCATGGCAGGTGCAATTGCAAAGGAAAAGCATAGCGGCAAAATTGACAATCTTGCGCATCCGGATTCGTGAAGTGAGGCGGAGCAAATGGAAGGTTTTAAACATTCAGGTACGGACTTTTGCGATCCGACTGAAGAGTTCCGAGCGCGCACCTCGTTTTGGCCTCGGAGAAACACAACTACATGGTGTTTCACTTCGTCGCTACAAGCTATCAACGTCGCTGAAGCGGATTTATGTGAAGCGATCTCTGGTTGAGTGATGGCCGTTCAGTGGAACAAGTACGAAAGGCTGCCTCGCGGACGGAGCCGGCATTGGCAATTCCACCTTGGCTGACGCTGCATCGATTTGCAATTGCAGCGAGTCTTTTACCGCGACGCAAACCAGGCTTAGTAAGCTGTCATTGGTCCAGTTCGTATTCGGAACGCCAACTGCTAGCATGGCCATTTTCGGATGCAAGAAAGCTCAAACCTATCCATCGCCGTTGGACCCATCGGAAAACCACTTCAAACCTGTCCGGGAAGCCACAGAACGATAGCAGGGAAAGCAACAAGCATCGCAATGGTCGCAGCATCCGCCAGAAAGAAAGGTGTTACACCTTTAAAAACATCCTGAACGCTTAGGTCATCACGCACGCCAGCCACTACAAAGCAATTCAGCCCGATAGGTGGAGTGATCAGACAGAACTCGGCCATTTTTACGACCAGAATACCGAACCAAATGGCACACATCGGTCCAGACATACCGAAGGTACTGTCAGCTGCGCTTACGGCCTCGCCACCATTCAGCGCCATAACCGCGGGATAAACTACCGGCAACGTCAGAAGCAGCATACCTATCGCATCCATGAACATGCCCAGAACGGCATAAGCCAGAAGGATGCAGATCAGGATCAGCATTGGCGACATCTCGAGCGAGGTGATCCAGTCGGAGAACGCGATGGGCAGCTCTGCAAAACCCAAGAACCGAACGTAAACCAACACGCCCCAGATGATGGTAAAGATCATGACGCTCAGCTTGGCCGTCTCCAGCAACGCGTCTTTAAGTTCGGACCAGCGCATGCCCTGATATAGCGCCATCAGAAAGACAACGAAGGCACCGATTGCGCCACCCTCAGTTGGCGTGCCCCAAGCATCGCCTCCGAATGGGTTGTAGACAAAGAAGATGATGGTAACGACGACAAACAAGATAGGCAGCGCGGGCGGAAGAGACATGAAACGCTCTTTCCATGTAAAGCCTGAGACTGCGGGACCAAAGTCTTTGATCACGACGGCCATGCCAATGATCAGCAAACCATAGATCAAAGCTGAGAACATGCCCGGAATGAAACCGGCTAACAGCAGTTTGCCCACGTCCTGTTCCACAATGATCGCGTAGATGACCAGAATGGCCGAGGGAGGGATGAGCGAGGCCAGCGTACCGCCTGCCGCCACGACACCCGCAGCAAAGCGTTTGTCATAGCCGATCTTCAGCATCTCGGGGATGGCGATGCGAGCGAAAACGGCGGATGTGGCAACCGAGGCTCCGGACACTGCAGCGAACCCGGCGGTCGCGAAGACAGTCGAAACCGCCAACCCACCCGGGACCCATGCCAACCAACGCTTCGCGGCTTCGAACAGTGCTTTGGTCAGGCCCGCGTAGTAGGCAAGGTAGCCAATCAGGATGAAGGTCGGGATAAGGCTCAACGCCTGGCTTGAAATCTTAGAGTGCGGCACTTGCCCCGCTGTTTTGACGGCCACAGTCACAGCCTTTCCGAAACGCGCCGGGTCGTACCCAAACTTGGCCCAGAAGATCCAGATCAGACCAACCATGCCAGCTGTCGCGGCGGCAAAGGCCACGCGCATCCCCAACACCACAAGAACAAGCATACCGCCCGAGACGATCAGACCAATATCAATGGGTTCCATCAGATTTAACCTCAGTTGTCGTGGCCCGAGACGTGCTCGGCTTCCATTGCAGCTTGAGTGGCTGCATCGGCTATTAGCGGGACGGCAATAGGTGCCTGATCCGGGTGCCTGATCGCGCGACCGTAGGCCCAGATCTGTAGAGCAAGCCTCAGGCAAAGCACGCTAAAGGCGACGGGGGCCAACAGCTTTGCGGGCCACAGCGGGATACCTATGTCGATGGAGCTGTCGCGGCTCCAGAGTGGAGCACCAAAGTCAAAGCTGCGTGCGAAATGCGCCCAGCTCCCCCAGATCAGCAAGACGATCAGCGCCAAAATGACAGTGGTTGTGACGAACTCAACGATATAGAGCGTCCGGCCTCTAAGCGCTCCAACAACCATGTCCATTCGGATATGACCGCCATCACGCTGCGCATAGGAAATCCCCATGAAGGCGATCAACGGCATGGCCTGCTCGATCCAGTCAACGTAACCGGGAAGTGGCGCATTGGCGAAATTCCGACCACCAACGGAGACTACGGCCATGACCATCAGCGAGAAAACTGCGAGGCCGCTGATCAGGGCCAGAAAGCTTTCCAGTTTGTAGAGATGTTGATCGAGAATGCTGAGACGGCTTTCGTCGGACAGCACCAGGGATGACCCGGCCATCGTTTTACTCCGCTGTCAGGAAATAAAGAACCCGACGCCAATCAAGCCGACGCCGGGTTGTGAGTGGATTAGCTGCCGTTTGCGATCTTCCCAGTCACAAGGTCATAGAGTTCTTGTGCTGGAAGGCCACGCTGGGTGTTTTCTGCAATCCAGGCCTCGGCCGCGGGGGCGGCAGCGGCTTCTCTGAACGCTGCAATTTCTTCGTCGCTGAAAGTGACCCGTTCGATGCCGCGTTGATCCAACTCAGGGCCCCACGCTTCCATCGTTTTGGTCTGGTAGTGGCTCACGTAGTGATCCAATGCCTCATCCACCGATCCCAGCAGAGCTTCGCGGTGTTCGTCAGATAGATCTTCCAGTGCCAGCGTGTTCACCACGACAGGGCAGTTGACGGTGCCGGGATTGAGGTTCGTCGTCCACCACGTGCCATTTTCAATGGTGCCAAAGGACATATGCGCGTGTGGCGCAAAGCTGACCGCTTTGACGATGCCGCTGTCCATTGCCTGACGCACTTCGGATGCAGACATCGAGGTCGGAACTGCTCCAACCGTCTCCATCGCTTTACCGATGCCGCCAGTCGCCCGAACGCTCAGACCTTCGAAATCGGTTAGGGATTTGGGTGCTTCACCAACGCCAACAAGGTTGTACTGCGGCAGCGGCGACGGCATCAGGAGCGTAGCATCCCAGCGGGCCAGATCCTCGACAACGGCCGGGTGTTGGTAGACAGCCATCGACAGGTCAACCTCTTGGTCCAGCGATGTCACACCCAGAAACGGCAGTTCCAGAACCGTGATCGAGGGGTTCTTGTCGCGATGATAGCCCGCGCAGAACTGGGCCATTTCAAACGCACCGATCGAAATCCCATCAAGATTTTCTTTGTTCTTCGACAGACCGCCATAGCTGATGTTGAGTGTGAATTCGCCGCCCGTCTTTTCGTTCACCAATTCGGCAAGCTTCTCGACGTGTTCGGTAAAGGCGCGACGTTTGCCCCACAGGGAAACGTTCCATTCGACAGCCAGTGCTTCGGATGCAACGGTCAGCGACAGGGCAGCAATGGCCGCCCGGTTAAGATGTTTGCGCATAATGGCTCCTCCCAGATCACGCAATGTGTTTGGGCAGAGTATTCAGGATGCGCAGCAGCCTGCCTATGAAGGAAAATGCGCGTGAAGTTTTGGAGTCCCTGCGGATATCCGCAGAGTGATTTCTCCTACAACAGCGCCTCTTTATCGAGACCGAGTTTGACGATCTTTTCGTTGAGTGTCCGGCGGCCAATCCCAAGCGCTTCGGCGGCGGCATCCATACGGCCTTTATGCGCCTTTATGGCTTTGCCGATGAGCTCGCGTTCAAAAGCGGCAACCGCTTCGCGCAGCGTATCCGGCACTTCGTCGAAGTTCTGATCGCTTTGGATAGCCTGCACCACCGACCCTCCTCCGCGTCGGGCCGCCAAAATGCGCCGTTCGCAGACATGGCGCAATTCACGTACATTCCCGGGCCAGTCATGTGCTAGCAGAGCAGCCAAATCGTCCTGATCGAGTTCTGGCGAGTCTATCTCATAAACTTGCGCGTATTCGTTGAAGAAATGCGTTGCCAACAGAACAAGATCATCCCGTCTTTGACGCAAAGGAGGTAAAGACAGGACAACGGTATTCAATCGAAACAAAAGGTCCTGACGCAGGCGACCTTCCTCGGCTGCCTGTACAACATCTTCGTTGGTTGCTGACACGACCCTGAAGCTTACTGGCACTGGCGACACAGCCCCCACCGGCAGCACCTGCTGATCTTCGATGACCCTTAACAGCTTGGCCTGCGCTGCAGGCGGGCATGAGCAGATTTCATCCAGAAACAAGGTCCCGCCCGATGCCGCCACAAGCCTTCCGTCGGATTCACCTGCGACGCCGAACATTTCCGCTTCAAACGTATCGGCCGACAACGCGGCGCAATTCAGCGCTAAAAACGGTGCCTCCGGCGAGCGGCCCAAATCATGTAAAGCATGAGCAACCAGCTCTTTCCCGGTGCCCGTATCCCCCTGCAACAAAACCGCGACCGAGGTATCAGCAAGATCAAGTACATCTTGTCGCAAGTCTGTGATGGCGTCTGTTTGTCCCAGCAGGATGCGGTCAAGGCCTGACAGTTTGAACAGCCGGTCTTTGAGGCGGGCATTGATTCTTCGCATTCGGTTTTGTTCAGCCGCGTGCCTCAGCACCGTAAGCAATCGCCGTGGCTCATATGGCTTTTCGATGAACCCATACGCCCCGTCCTGTATAGCCTGAACCGCCATCGGAATGTCACCATGTGCCGAAATCAATACCACCGGAGGTGCCACTTGCCTGTCCAGGGTGGCCAGCAATTCAAGTCCCGACATGCCGGGCATACGCACATCAGACAAAATGACATCGGGCGAGGCGTTGGCCAGATGTTCCGTCACCTGGGTCGCACGTGGCAAGGCGCTGACAGTCCAGTCGGCGGCTTCGAGCAACTCGACAAGAGATTGTCGCAGAGATTTGTCATCATCAACGACCAGAACTTTAAATGGTTGCCGCTGGGTCATTCGTTCGTTTCTTCAGTAATAGAGGCCAGCGGGAAGGTGACCCGAAAAACTGTTCCGCCGCCATCACGATTTCGGGCCGTCATCGTGCCATCGTGATCTTTGACAATGCTGGTGGAAATGGCCAGTCCCAAGCCCATGCCTCGCCCGCTCTCTTTTGTGGTTACAAATGGCTCTTGCAACTCAGCCAGCGTTGCCTCGCCCAACCCGTGACCGTTGTCCTGAATTTCCAACACTGCCTCATCATCAGATGCCATGATAGCGATTTGGATTTCAGGCGCATCCGCTTCATCCGTTGCATCTATGGCATTGCGCAAAAGATTGGTGATGACCTGTTCGATCCGCAGGGCACTGCCCCGGATAAAGACCGGATCGGTCGGCGCATCAACTGACATTTTCACTTTGCCCTGCTCGATGTTTGGCGCAACCAGAGCCAAAGCGGCATTGACCGAAGTGCATAAGTCTACGTCGTCAAACGCCTCACTCTCTGAGCGCGCGAAGAACCGCAATTGGCGCGTGATCCCTTCCATCCTGTCGACTAGACTTCCAATTTTTTGCGGCAGCTTGGACTCACCGGAAGATGAGATCTCTTCTGCCACCAGGTGATTGCGCATCGCAGCGATGGGCTGGCCCAGTTCATGCGTGACCGACGCGGATAATTGCCCCAGAGCCGCCAATCGGCTTGCGCGCTCCAACTCGCCTTGGGTGCGTTTGAGGCTCCGCTCGGCTGTCTTGCGGTCGTCGATTTCGATTGCAAGCCTTTCATTCGCCTCCCGCAGCTTTGCTTCTTCCTCTTCCGACCGCTCCAAGGCCGCGCTTACGCGCCTTGCGCGTTGTATCTGGAAAAAGATAAATGCGAGCCCCGCCAAAAGGACAAAGACTGCAGTTACAAGCCAACTACGTGCTACGGCCTGATCGTCACTTGCAAAATAGTGAAGCGACCAGCCATGGGGTAAATCCGTAGCTGCAAGGTGCAGGCGCTTCGTACCAGCAATTCTGGCCTGATCTCCCGGCAACTCAACCCAATCCAACACATCTAAGTCTTGCCCCGGAAACTGCCTGGCATCTCGAATCCGTTCTTGCTGAGTTTCTGACAATGGCGTCAACGCGCGGTATTGCCAATCCGAGTTCGAAGAAAGCAAAACGACGCCGTCTTCATTAGCCAAAAGAACCTGCTCGCCCGAGTTTTTCCAGCTTTCTTGAAGGTTGGAAAAATCAATCTTAATAGCAACGACGCCAGCTGGTTTTCCTGCTTCGCCACGCACCGCATTGGCAATGAAATAACCCGGCAATCCTGTTGTTGTCCCGATCGCGTAAAACCGCCCCTGGTCGCCGGAGAGAGCCATTTGGAAATATGGGCGGAACGCGTAATTCTGTCCTACAAAACTTCCGGCCTCACGGTAGTTGGAAGCCGATATCGTTATACCATTCCGGTCCATCAGATAAATCGCGTCCAGGCCCGCTTGCGCTGCAAAATCCTCGAATCTCTGATTGAGAATTCCGGTACTGTCACCTTGCGCAGTTCCGATTACGAATGGGTCTTGCGCCATTACGTATGTGAGGTGCGAAAAGCGCTCCAGCTCAGCGGTGACCGAACTTTGATAAAGAGAAAGCCGTCCCTGTGCTTTCGAAAGCTCTTCCGAAAGGAAATACCTGTAAGATGACAGGTAAAGGCCGGTGCTGGCGACAACTGCAGTAACCAGGATCGCAATATGTGACGATGACCGCATTAAGCACCCTTTGATCCCATAAGATAGGATCATAGTAGCTTGGGATAGTCTATCCCACACGCTGGGCGTGAGCGTAAGACACTGCTGCCTTGTGATTGAACGGCCAGTTTTCAGCCGCGTTACGGAGTTTGATTTTCTGCGCCAGCAACATCTGTCGCACTTTGCGCGCGCAGCATGAAACTAATATGACTGAAATGGGCTCACTGTCGGCATTCTCTGCGGTGGGCGTCGATTGGCGGTAAGAGCCCTTACCTGCCTTTTCCAAGCTACTTGACCTCTGCGGGTGCATGCGTCCTGTAAGCGGGCAAAGTTGCCGTACATTTGTCTTGACGAGATCACCCGCAATATAGCGTGTTAGTTGTCAGCAATGAACTAACTAGCCTCAGCCAAGCGGAACGCCATACCCTATGCCCTTGCGGTCGTTGGTGTGCTTTTTGCATCCATCTGTTTTGGCCTTGTACCTTACTTTAGCCGTGGGCTCACCGATCAGGGCCTCGCTCCCTATGCGGTTGCCTTTTATCGGTACATCTTGGCAGCGGTTGTCCTTTTGCCCGCACTTGTAATGCATCGCTCGAAGTGGCGGGAAATCGTCTGGGGCATGGTTGCAGGCGCAGTGATGGGTCTTGGCTGGGTCGGCTATGTTACCGCTCTTGAGACTGTTCCTGCATCGACGGTTGGTGTTCTCTACATGACCTATCCGGTGTTTACGATTGCTATCGCATGGGCGCTTTTTGGTGATCGACCAACACGGCGTAGCCTTATTGCGGCTGGATTGATCGTTGTTGCTGCGATATTCGCAGGTTCTCCGGCATCTGTGCCTCCAGACCAAATTCCAATCCTGCTCGTCTCATTAGCGGCACCTTTCGGTTTTGGCTTCGGCATATGTGTTCTCGTGCACCGCCTGTCACGTATTGCGCCTTTAGCCAGAATGGCGTCAGTCTCGCTTGGGTCAGTCATTGGCCTTGCCCCTCTCATTCTTTCATCCGAGGTCGGCGAAATCCGACCAGAAAGTGGGGACGACTGGTTTCTAGTTGTCGGATTTGGCCTTGTGACGGCGCTTATTCCACAACTGATTTACACGATCTGCTCGCCTATTATTGGGGCAGCGCGCACTGCTGTAGTTGGAAGTATTGAACTACCCACGATGTTTGGTGTTGGCGTTCTTGCATTCGGTGAAGTAATCACGGGTGCACAGGCACTGGCCTGCGCGCTGGTTTTGGGTGCGATAGCTCTCACTCAAAGTCGGTCAATTCAAACTGTGACGACCGTGATCAGCAAGGAGCCTGAGAGGTAGCTTTGGTCTCGTTGCCGACTTTCTCTACGGCGAGTTTGGACACGCAGATTGAGCCCTTTGCAGACCACCGCTAGCACGACTGATTTTGCCAGCGCAGCACGTCGAGAACCGCAGAAACCGGACATTGTATTTCCTAGGCGGGATTGGTGGTCAGCAGGACATTGCTGCCGTTTGCTTCCGCGAATATTGCTGACGCAGCATTTGCTCGCACTTGCAGCACGGTCATCTTTGCACTGCAGCCGCGGTCACTAGAGCGGCCATTGTAAACTGGTCTAAGCCGTCAAATCCAAACTGCTCTTTGGCTCTTTCGCTGTTTGGTTGAGCAGTTTTCGAGACGCGGATCTAGGCGACGTGGAAACTTTGAACTTCGCTGACGCCGCATCATTTCGCGGTCGCAGCTTTGCTACTATTGCCTCGCAAAGTGAGTTAGCAATGCTTTTGTTTGATGATATCGATTTGCGCCGATTTGAATTCGCTCTTTCGCCTTCTCGAACACATGTCAAAGGAGCGCCGGTCTATCCGGCGCGAAATCCCACATGTAATGCGCGGGCGTCACGTCGACCTTTGCCCGAATCCCGATCTGTTTTGCAATCCCACCCAGCGATCATGAGAGCGTCCGGTAGCCGTGGGACGCCCTCAAATGCTCGTGCGATCAAGCAAGGCTTGGAGGACCGTTAGGGCAGTCGATCAGATACCCCCAACCGCCGTTTTTCAGCTTTTTGGCGACTTCGGTGGATTGGCCTTCGGCCATCACATTACCGTCCGGGGCAATAACGCGCCAGTTTGCGCGCAGCAGAGCGACATCGCCATTAATGACCTCGCTGAACACCTCGCTCTTGATTTGAGGGCGGATGTCCAAGAATCCTTCAAAGGCTTTGCGAGCCCCTTCCAACCCTGTCAGGGGCGGCTGGTCGGGTGGAAAGAAGATCCGGCAATCTGGATGGAACATTGAGGTGATGCCATCCAGATCACCTTCTTGCAAATAGGCGCTGACGCAATCAGCGATTTCACCGGGGTGATGGGCGATACGTTGTGTCATGTCGTTGCTTTCAGATTAGAGGTGATCAGAAATCGAATGGGCCTGCCGCGCGTAGAGCATCGGGAAGCCATGTTTCCTGAATGTGCAGCCAAGTCACCGGGTCGGTCATTTTCATTAAGACGCTGGACACACGCGCGTTTTTCTTTTCGACTGACAACGCGGCACCTATCTGCCACTCGGTATATGTTACCATCACCAGATCACCGATTTCATGCCGGATGGTGACGTCGCGGATTTTGATGCGGAAGTCCTTGTTCGAGCCATACCCGCGGTCGAACCCGCCCTTGAGCATGTCGCCTGTCATGATGTGTCCTTCGGGCGGGATGAAGACGACATTTTCATCCAAGCGTGACAAGAACCGTGGCTCCAGTTGGTCGCGCTCTACGGTTCCGTTGAACCACTCGGTAAAGAAGTCGTGCAAATCGACGATTTCCTTTGTGACAATCTGAAGTGTTTTCATCTCGAACTCCTGGGGTCTTGGTTTTTCCTGAAAGAGGTCCGGTCGCGCCAGATCAGGCGCGGCGGCGACGGCCTAGGCCGGGCCGTTGTTGTCGATGTCGAGGAACATCTTCCACGCTCCGTTTTCGTCGCGCTTGTACCCAAGCACCAAGCGGCCCTCAGGCTTCTTGACCTCGCCTGTGTCGCGCATCTTCATCGTGCCGTAGAAACGGCCGGACACGATGGCTGTGTCACCGTAGACCTGCAGATCTTCGATGTCATAACCAGAGATGATTTCTGCGGCGGCAATACGTGGGTTGTATTTGTCGCGGATCGCTTGCGTGCCGATTGTTACGGGGTTGCGTTCGTTCACCGTCATCACATCAGGATGGCATGAAGCCACCATCCGTTCGATGTCACCACTGTCGAGGCCATTGTTCCATTCGTCGATGGCGGCTTGGATTTCTTCACGTTCGGTCATTGTCTTGCTCCTTGGGTTGTTGATTGAAGAACCGGCTATCGACCTGATCTTCGTTGCCACATTTTTGCGTCTTGCTGAGTATGTATGGCGCTGCTAACGTAAGGATAACCCCACTTCATCCTGACAGCGCGATCGGAAAAGCGAACAATGGCCCGTAGTAGCTTTGGTGACATTCGTGTATTTGTCGAAGTCGCGCGCCGTGGTGGTTTCCGCGCGGCGGCCGAGCATCTTCAGCAAGCTCCGGCGTCGGTTAGTGAGGCAATCCAACGTTTTGAAGACCGTCTGGGCGTGCGGCTGTTTGAACGTTCATCACGGTCCGTCGTGCTGACACCGGTAGGCGAACAGTTCTATGTAAAAAGCCTGCCCGCCATACTTGATCTGGAAGGCGCGCTGGATGACATCCACGCGCAGAAAGATGAGGTCGCAGGCACCTTGAGGCTTTCGGCCCCTTACAGCGCTGGCCCCTTCTTTCTGGATGATCTGGTCGCGCGTTTCGCGGCTACATTTCCAACGGTCGATGTCGAAGTGATCTATGATGATCAGAAGGTCGATCTTCTGACGTCAGGCGTCGATGCCGCCATCCGTTCAAGCACGCTACTCGGGCCAGATACTCATGCTGTTTCTGTTGGGCCAGAGCTGGAGATGACAATCGTCGCTTTGGCTGAGTACCTTGCGCAGAAGGGGACACCCGACCATCCGCGGGATATCCTAAATCACGATGCAATCTGCTATGCTTTTGGCTCAGGTGATAATCTGGCCGCGTGGGGGTTCAACGGGCCAGAGGGTATTTACACGATACAGCCAAAACCGCATATGGTGGCAAACGATATGCGGTCGCTTCTTGCCTATGCAAAGCAAGGGCTTGGTCTTGCATATCTTTACAGAGAAATAGCTGTGCCTCATTTGGAAGAGGGTGGTCTGACCGAAGTTCTTAGCGGCCAAGTGGGACAGCTTCCGCGCTATTCTTTGAATTACCGCAGTAAGCGTAATATGACACGACGGCTCAGAGCGTTTGTCGATATGGCAAAAGCGTCTGGCAAGGCGGCGTAGCGCAGGGTTGGGGCGATTTTCCGGGTCAGCCTGGCAGTGTCGCGACGCTGTCAGAACACAAGGCCGCGTCGCCTGAGAGATGATCAATAAGCGCGCGCACCCGCGTTGTAAGGCGCCTGTTCTGCGGGAAGAGCGCGGCAACAGTATATGGCGAGACCCGGTGCTCAGCGAAAAGTTCAACCAAGTCACCGGACCTGAAGGCGTCCGCCACCGTGTAGGCGGGGCAACGTGCTATTGCAGCCCCTGTTGCGGCGAGCCGGGCTGCGGCTGCGGGCGCGTTCATGCGAAAGCGTCCGCTGACTGAGACAGCCTCTTCCTGGCCATTGATATTGAACCTCCAGACGGTGGGCTCGGTCATGTTCCCGTCGAGAATACACTCATGGGTGGCCAGCGCGCGCGGGTGGTTTGGCGTTCCGGCTTGCTCCAGATAGGCAGTTGATGCGCAGACCACCAAGGGCATGCGGCCCAGTTGCCGTACCTTGAGTGAGCTGTCTCGCATGGGGCCAATCCTGATGGCGAGGTCGAAGCCTTCTTCAATGATCGACACGCGGCGGTCAGAGAATTGCAGATTAAGTTCCACTTTGGGGTGTTTCGCCGCAAACTTTGCAAGCGACGGCGTTAGCCGCAATGCACCGAACCCGGTGGGGGCCGAAATGTGTATCGCACCACGTAGCGACGCCTGATCGTGTCTGACCCTTTCTTCCAACTCATCAAAGCCATCAAGAAGCGGTTCACACAGCGTTAGGTATGTCGCGCCGGCGTCTGTCAAAGAGACACTACGTGTGGTGCGATTGAGCAGCTGCACACCAAGCGCGTTTTCCAAGTCAGCGACGTATTTGCTGACCAAACGCGCTGATCGCCCCATGCGTTGCGCGGCAATAGTGAAAGAGGCGTTCTTGGCGACAAGCGCAAACGCCCGCATTCGGTCAATTTTGTCCATCTTATTGCGCCTTCTCAGGGCTTAAACATACGCCAATTTAGACAATTATCGCTGGAATGTGCAACTGGTAGGGCTAGCGCATACCTTGAAACATAACTGGAGACACTGATGTCAAACGCCGTTCGCATTCACCACTTCGCAAAGTCAGGTCACGCCCATCGTGCCTTGGTTTTTGCGAAGCTTGCCGGGATCGCTCATGAAGAAGTTCCCGTGGATTTGGCAAGTGGTGCGCACAAATCACCGGAGTTTTTGGCCATGAACCCAAACGGGCAGGTGCCCGTTATGGAAGATGGCGATGTAATCGTATCGGATTCAAACGCAATTCTGGTCTATCTCGCGCGGACATATGCGCCTGACTGGATGCCAAGCACCCCGGTCGACGAAGCCAATGTTCAGCGCTGGCTGACCCTTGCGGCTGGTGAAATTGCATTCGGGTCTTGTGCCGCACGTCTGATCACCGTTTTTGACGCCCCGCTGGACCCAGTCTTTGCTGATTCCACAGCGACCAAGGCGATGCAAAAGCTGGAACATGGGCTGGAAGGTCGTGATTGGCTGGTTGGCGATCGTCCGACGATCGCTGATGTCGCGAATTATTCCTATACCGCCCATGCGCCTGAGGGGAATGTCTCGCTTGATCCTTACCCGAATGTCCGGGCATGGCTCGCCCGTTTCGAAGCCTTGCCAGGTTTCCAGGCCATGCCAGCGACGGCTGTCGGCCTTGTGGCTGAATTTGGGGGGCGCTGATATGACATCCGCAGCCCCGCGCCATCCGGTACCGCCGTTTGCGAAAGACTCCGCGATCGAAAAGGTGCGTCTTGCAGAAGACGGTTGGAACGGTCGAAACCCTGCGAAAGTCGCACTTGCGTACACACCCGACAGCAAATGGCGCAATCGGGCCGAGTTTCCCGAAGGCCGTGAGCAGATTGAAGAGTTTCTGACCCGCAAGTGGGCCAAGGAACTGGACTATCGGTTGATCAAGAAATTGTGGGCATACGGCGGCAATCGCATCGCCGTGCGATACGCCTATGAGTATCACGACGACAGCGGAAACTGGGTTCGGGCCTATGGTAATGAAAACTGGGAGTTCGACAAAGATGGGTTCATGGCGCATCGTTTTGCCAGCATCAACGAACACCCCATTCAAGAGGCAGACCGAAAGATTCATTGACCGCTTGGTCGCCGCCCTGATGATCATCCGGGTCTAAGCGATCTGGGGCTATAGCTCTGACGCCGTAGCACGAAAAGTCGCTAACGCCTTCCAGACCCACAGACCCACAGATCCACAGATCCACAGATCCAATGGAAGGCGTCAGCGGAAGCATTGCAATACAACTGATTGTCAAACGGATGAACGGAGCACGGGATGGTTCGGATACATAAATCTCACAAGGGTGAGCTGTTGCTTCAAAAGCGGCGCAAGACACCAAAAGAGCTGATCGACTCCATTCCTCGGTACATCGACAGTGACATGCCGCAGCAGCACGCGGATTTCTTTGCGGGCCTGTCTTACTTGCCGCTGGCGACGCTGGATCGCGACGGGCGACCGTGGGTCAGCCTGCTGGTCACACAGTCAGAGAGCGATCCGTTGATCGGCATCAAGATTTCGGGCCACAATGCGATGGACGTCTTCGCCGAAAGCAACGCTTTCGATCCCTTTGCCCGCTCTTTGAAGCAGGACCCAATGTCTGGGCGGCAACAACGGCTCTTTGCTGGAGTAGGGGTCGACTTCCGCAACCGTCGACGGAACAAAATCGCAGGGGGAATTCGCTCTGCATCTGTTGAAGAGACTGGAAAAATCAGCCTGCAACTGGAGTCTGATCAACACCTTGGGAACTGCCCCAAGTACATCACCGTGCGGGCATTGGCGCATGAACAGCGCGCCGCTGAACTGGTGCATGATTCCTTTGACAGCCACACAACTGCTTTGCCGGATGCGGCCAAGGCGGTCGTGGATCAGGCCAGCACGGTCTTTCTGGCGACAAAGCACAGTGGAGATGAAACCGCTACTGGCACGAAGACGGATATGGGGGTAAATCATCGTGGCGGTGCACCGGGTTTTACCCGCATTTACGAAGAAACCGATGGCGACGATATCACTACCTATCTGGTTTTGCCCGACTATTCCGGCAATCGCTTCTATCAGTCCTTGGGCAACATTGAGACTGACCCAGAGGTCGGCCTTGTCTTTCCAGACTTCACCACGGGTCATGTCCTTTATGTCACGGGTAAGGCCAAAAACCTGATGGATGATGAAGCGCCAGCGCTCATGCCGCGGGTCAGCCTGCTTACGCGCATCAAAGTTACAGGGGCGGTTTTTGTGAAAGACGGCCTGAACCTCAGGCTCATGTCGGAAGAGCATTTCTCGCCCTATAATCCGCCGGTAAAGCCCTTGCGTCAGGAACTGGAACAGATGGGGCATGCACTCGTTGCGCACGAGACTGCAACCCCAATCACTGCCACTCTTGTTTCGACGAAACCGCTTTCTGAAAGTATCACAACTTTCAACTTCGATCTGTCACAGCCGATCAACTCACCTTTGCCGGGTGGGTTTGGTGTTTTCGATTTCTCTGGGCTTCTGGACACGGGGTACAGCCACATGAACGAAGCCAACCCTCAGCTTGTCAACGAGGACTTCGTGCGCACCTGGACGCTTTCGAATGCGCCCAGCTTTGCGGCAGAAAGAAATGCGTTTGCCGCGACCCATCAGGTCAGCGTCACTGTCAAACGTAAACCGGGCGGCTTGATGTCGAATGTTCTACATAACAATGCCCAAAAACTGATCAAGGATAGACTGCCGATTGAATTCAGAGGGTCTGGCGCGGGGTTCACCTGCTTTTCGCAAGGCGCCAAAGACACGCCTCCACATATCCCATCAAAGGTTCTGTGGATCGCAGGCGGTGTCGGCATTACCCCATTTATGGCGATGTGGGACGGCATCCTCCAGCTGGCGAACGCTCACCCGCAAACATCGACCGACATCGTCCTCCTGTTTTCTGGTCGTGGTGATGACATCAAAGTGCTGGAGCATTTTGCCGGGCAAATTGGTCCTGTCCCAGCCAGTGTGAAACTTCGCATAGTGGCGTTTCAAAGCGTCGGAGATGACCCATTGGTCGCAAAATCTGCAAGGGATGATCTGCGTCTAGCATTTTCTGAGGATGCGCTGCAGACCGAAGAACGGCGCGCGCAGATTGAAGATATCCAATCCATCTCCGCACTCGACACACGAGAAGTCTATATGTGCGGACCCGATGCGTTAATGACGTGGAGCGAAGCAGCGCTCACTAAACTAGGCGTCGAAGAAGGGAGACGTCATCGCGAGTCCTTCGTCTTCTGATTACAAAATTCACAAAGCCAATGACCGTTTTACCCGCAGTTAGTGAATTCTGAACCAGATTTTTGCTGCAGTATGCACGAATGGCTGATTTATCCACCGCGCGGCAGCACTAAATTTTACACTGACGCAGCAGTTCCAGCGCTGCATGCGCGCGCAGCGAGAAAACCGAATTCACAGGTGGGGCTCAAACCAGACCTCGGAGGCGGCGCAGCATGTGAATTGAGGGATACCAGGAGCGGTATCGTGGACGGCCCGGATCGGATGAAGTGGTTGGCTCCTGCACCTTCGACATCGAACGTGCCATAGTGCAGCTTTCATGCGGTGGCTTGTTCACCTTCAAGGTCCCAATTAGAATTTTCGGAACGAATAATCACTGAGGGCGTAGCCATGACGCCTGATATCCAAACAGCCCGAAAATTGGCGCAAGATCATTGTGATGCCTGGACGAACAAGGCTCCGGATCAAGTCGCCAGTCGGTATTCGGAAAATACAACGATGATTATGAATGGTGGCGAACCGATGAACAGTCGCTCGCAGATCGGTGAAATGGCGGCTGGTTTCATGACTGAATTCCCCGACCTAGTGCTTAACCTCGATACTGTTCTCGTAGCCGATCATCACATGGTTTACGCATGGACGTTCGAAGGCCAGCACAAAGATACAGGAAACAAAGTTCGCTTTTCGGGTTGGGAAGAGTGGGACCTCGATGAAAATCTAAACGTGACCAAGTCGCTGGGGTGGTATGACGGCGCAGATTACGATCGTCAGGTTTCAGGGACGTAACCGCTCAAATCGCAAACACACTAACGGTTGATTTTGGGGTCAATGGTGGCCTCTGGTCAGCGCAGCCTTTCCCGTCGCGATACGAAGTCACTTGTGGGTGACGGCCCAAAACTGCCGTTGACAGAGAGACATCTTTGCTGCGATGCGGTCCGTCAGATGAGACATTCGCCGCGGGCGCAAAACCGAGATCGAGTCGAACTCACGATTTGCGGACCAAGCGCAATTTCGCTGCAAGAGGCTTCAAAGTCTGGTGAAGACGTATCAAGACCGCCGTGCCCAGCACCTGGGGTGGAAACCGGTCATTCGCTGCAATCGCAAAAATTCGCTTTGATTGTGACAGGTCTCGGGCTCCGAGCAGAGATAGAAACGAACTACAGGGCTATGGGAAGCTGAAGCGTAACGCTGGCTCCTTTTTCGACTTGGTTGATCGCGACCACTCCTCCGTGGCGCTTCGCTACAGCTGAGACAATCGATAACCCTAAACCGCTACCTTCGGAATATTCCAACTGCGAGAACCGACTGAAAACAGCTTCGCTTTGGTCGGGTGAAAGGCCGGTTCCGTCATCGGATACGGTTAGCTTGACGTCCCCTCCTTCACAGCGCAGCACAACTGAAATTCGACTCAGTATAGCGCCGCCGTGCTTAACCGCGTTATCCAGCAGGTTCTTAATAGCCTCTGCCAAAAAGACCCGATCTCCCAAGACCAAGATTGTCGGTTCTGGCATGGAGACTTCAAAATCGATCCCTTTTGCGAGGATATGAACACCCATGTCCGCGCAGGCTTCTTCCACAACCGCACGGAAATCAATCTTGTCCATCTGATCCTGATGCGTAGGCTGCCGCAACCGCTCCAACGACAATAGCTGTTCGGCCACCTTGGCGGAGTTTTTTGCTGCCGACACAAGCTCGACAATCCGTTTGTCCTTGTCCTCATTCGTTTTTGCATCCCGCAACGCCTCGGCCATGGACTGAACTGCTGCCGCCGGATTTCGCAGCTGATGTGCGGCTTCTGAGATAAACACCTGGTGGGCGTTGATGCTGTGCTCGACCTGTCCAAACAGCCGGTTCAAGGTCTGAACAATGCCAAGAACCTCGACCGGGACCGGGCGTTTGATTTCGCTCAGGTCGTCAGGTGAGCGTAGGTCGATCGCATCCTGTAAATCCAGCAAGGGCCGCAACCCGCGAGCGACCCCAAACCACACTACAAAAGCAAGGGTGGCCAGCAGGATACCCATCAGGATCGCCGCGCGGATCGACAGTTCGTTGGCAAAGGCGTTGCGGTCCGCAACGCGTTGCCAAGCTGTTACCGTCGCATCGCCCACTAGGTTACCCAGTGTGACACGCTCGGTCATTTTCAATACGCGCACCGGCTCATCCCGATAGATAGCCTCGAAAAACCTCGGCTGGTACGCGTCTTGCTCAGACGGGTTTGCAGCGGCCGGAGGATATGCATACCCTGTGACGTAGATGCCACCGGGTCCAGTCACGTGATAGAAAATCTCTCCGCCTGATGCGTCGCGGATCAAGCTGCGCGTGGTGGGCGACAGGGCATCGCCTTCGGACACCGCCACATCGCGTGAAATGGCCAGACCGGCAGACAACAGGCTGTCGTCAAATAACTCTTGCGCCGTCTGTTGGGCGACCGTGTAACGCCAGTATCCAAGCAGGATCGCGAGCAGTACCAAGGGCGTAAGGATCAGAATGAACAGCCTGAGCCTGAGTGAACGGTGCCGGATCACTTTTGCACCTCAAGCAGATATCCAAGACCACGGGCCGTCTTGATCCGGATGCCAAATTTCTGAAGGCGCTTGCGCAGTCGTGACACATGCGGCTCGATGGCTGAATCGTCGACATCGGCGCCCACGCCGTAGACGTAGTCGGTCAACTGACTTTTGGGGACGATCCTGCCGCGCCGTTCCAACAGGCATTCAAGCACAGCCATTTCCCGACGCGGCACATCGAGAACTTGGCCCTTTGCGCTCACTTGCCGGGCGGTACGGTCAAACTCAAGATCTCCGATGGTCTCTCGCGCGCCATAATCCAGTTGTTTGCGGCGGGACAGCGCACGGATGCGGGCCTCAAGCTCATCCATCTCAAAGGGCTTCACAAGGTAATCGTCTGCGCCCATATCCAGGCCCGATACGCGATCGCTGGTATCGGTGCGCGCGGTCAGCAGGATGACAGGCGCACTGTCGCCCCGATGGCGCAGCGACCGCAAGATCTCAAGACCTGACCGACCCGGCAGGTTGATGTCCAGAACAATCAGATCCGCGCCTTCCTGTTCCAGATACAGATCGGCGGCATCGCCATCTGTCAGCACGTCGGCGGCATGGCCCCGATCCCGCAGGCGATAAGCAATGGCGTTGGCAAGGGTTTCATTATCCTCGACGATGACGATCCGCATTTGGGCTCCTGCAAGTTTCGCGCAAGGTTGGCGTTCCATGATTGCCAGATGGGAGGGGGAATCAACCCCGCAGTTCTATTTGCGATCACGGTGGCGCGGAGGGCGCTGACGTGGTTGTTTGGTCAACAGGGAGGAACCAATGGCCATTTCCAACTTCACCCGTCGCGCCGTCGTGGGGCTGATTGCCGCCGCCGGTATCGCTGAACCTGCCATTGCTGAGGTTGATTTCTCAGGTAAAACCGTCGAATGGGTCATTCCGTTCTCGGAAACGGGCGGGTCGGCCAAATGGGCCAATTTCTTTGCACCGCTTCTGTCCGAGGCTCTGCCGGGTCAGCCGACCGTTGTGGTCAAGTTCATGCCGGGCGCTGGATCGACCAAAGGCGCGAACTGGTTTCAGGAGCAGAACCATGACGACGGCACGCTGCTGTTTGGCACGTCGGGTTCAACACAGTTCCCCTATCTGTTGAGTGACCCGCGCGTCCGCTATGAATACAACGACTGGATTCCCGTCATGGCATCCGGAACGGGCGGTGTTGCTTATCTGAACGCCGAGGACGGAGCCAAGTTCGACGGATCTGCCAATGCGCTGAAGGACACCAATTTCATCTACGGCTCGCAGGGTGCAACCCGCTTGGACCTTGTGCCTCTGCTGGCCTGGCAGATGCTGGGCATGAATGTTGAGCCGGTCTTTGGCATCAAGGGCCGCGGAGATGGTCGCCTGATGTTCGAGCGGGGCGAGGCCAATATCGATTACCAGACGTCCTCGGGCTATCTGGGCGGTTCGGCCCCGCTAGTCGAAGCCGGTCAGGCCGTTCCGATGATGACATGGGGCGCATTGGACGCGGATGGCAACATCGTGCGCGATCCGACCTTCCCGGATATCCCAACTTTCAAAGAGGTTTGCGCGGCCACCGAAGGGTGCGAAACCAGCGGAGAGGCATGGGATGCTTGGAAAGCGTTTTTCGTGGCAGGGTTCCCTGTGCAGAAACTGGCGTTCTTGCCCGGTGACACGCCACAGGAAGTGGTCGACGCATATACCGCAGCGTTCCAAGCCGTGACCGAGCGGGGTGATTTTGCCGATATTTCCTCTAAACGCGTTGGTAAGTATCCTGTGTTTGTCGGCGATGGTTCGAAAGCGGCGCTGCAAACGGCGACCAATGTTGACGACAACGCCAAGCAATACGTCTTGAACTGGCTGAAAGAGGCCTATGGTGTCGAGCTGAACTAAGCCCGGACACCGCAGCGCGCGCCCGGATATTGGGCGTGCGTTTTCCAACAAGTTACAATTAATGAAAGGCGGCCGCTATGGAGGTTTTCGCCACCGCTCTACCTGCGCTCAGCGACGCGTGGGGTTTGATCCTGCAACCCATTGTTCTGGGCTATCTTGTGCTCGGCGTCGTCATGGGGCTGGCCGTGGGCGTTTTCCCGGGTCTCGGAGGCATTGCCGGCCTGTCGCTGTTGCTACCTTTCATGTTTGGCATGGACCCGATCCTGGGTCTGGCCCTGATGATCGGTATGGTCGCGGTGGTGCCGACCTCGGACACCTTCGCTTCAGTCTTGATGGGCATTCCCGGCAGTTCTGCTTCGCAAGCCACGGTGCTGGACGGCTTCCCTATGGCCAAAAAGGGCGAGGCTGCGCGGGCGCTTTCGGCGGCCTTCTCCTCGTCCCTATTCGGTGGGCTGGTCGGCGCGACTTTTTTGACCATGTTCATCCTGATTGCGCGGCCCATCGTTCTGGCCTTCGGCCTGCCCGAGATGTTGATGATCACAATTCTCGGCCTGTCGATGGTCGCCATTTTGGCCGGGCGGATCCCGCTGAAAGGAGTCGCCGCCGCCGGTCTGGGCCTGATGGTCGGCACGATTGGTGAGGCGGATGCAGGCGGTTCGCTGCGCATGGCAACTTACGACATTCCTTATCTGACGGACGGTTTGAAGCTGGTCATCGTTGGCCTGGGTATCTTTGCAGTGCCCGAGATCGTATCGCTGCTGCGTCAAGATCGGTCGATTGCCAAAGGGGCCTCACTGGGCGCCGGTTGGCTGGACGGCGTCAAAGACTGGTTCGCAAATATATGGCTGTCGGTGCGTTGTTCGATCATTGGCGTGATTGTTGGAGTCATTCCCGGCCTCGGCGGCTCGGTTGTCGACTGGATCGCCTACGGTCACTCGGTGCAATCCACCAAGGACAAGAGCAATTTCGGCAAGGGCGAAGTGCGCGGCGTCATCGGCCCGGAAAGCTCGAACAACGCCAAAGAGGGTGGAGGGCTGGTGCCAACTCTGCTGTTTGGCATCCCTGGTTCAGGCTCGATGGCGATCTTCATCGGCGCGGTGGCTTTGCTGGGGTCAGGCGATATCGAGGTCGGTCCGAGCATGCTCAAGGACAATCTCGACATCACCTATTCGATCGTCTGGCTGCTGGCGTTGGCCAACGTCGTCGGGACCATCCTGTGCATCGCGGCATCGGGCGGGATCGCCAAGCTGACCACGATCCGCTTCACCTATCTGGCGCCGTTCCTGTTCATGTTGATCAGCTTTGCGGCGTTCCAATCCGGCCAAAACTTCGAAGACTTGCTGGCCCTGTTCGTGATCGGCCTGATCGGCATCTTTTTACGCCGTTTCGACTGGTCGCGCCCGGCCTTCCTGATCGGTTTCGTTCTGTCGAACCCGGTTGAGAAGTTCACCAATCAGGCGTTCCAGATCGCCTCATTCCGGTTCCGCAAAAGCTTTGGCGAGGGGATGGAATATGTCTTCAGCCCTATCGTCATCGTGCTGATCGTGGTCACGGTTGTTTCGGTCATTCTGGGTATCCGGCAGGCCAAGATGATCATGGCCGAGGGTGATGTTCAGGCCGGTACCAAACGCGCGCCGCTTATCTTTCTGCTGGTGATCATGGCCTATCTGATCGTCGCTTTGGTCAACGCCAACATGATCCCTGACTACAACATGACTGACAAGATCATCCCGCTGGTGATCGGCGGTGTGTCTCTGTTCTGCTGCGTGATCCTGCTGATTCAGATGATGCGGCGGCCCGAGGGAGACGCAATCTTTGCCGACAAGGAAATCGCTGGTGAGGACGCCAGCGCGCCTCATGGTCTTTGGTCCACACTGGCATGGTTCGCCAGCCTGATCGCTGCGACCTGGGTGGTGGGTTTCATCCTCGCTCTGCTGGGTTTCCTGATCGCATTCTTCCGTATCCGGGCCGGGGCCAGCTGGCAGATGACACTGATCCTGACCGCCTGCGGCATTGGTTTCATGTGCCTGATGGCGGGCGCACTGAACCGCGATTTCCCGCCGGGTCTGTTGCAAGACATGGTCAGCCTGCCCTGGCCGTTGAAGTGAGGGATCCAAAATGACCCAAACCGCAATCCCTTACCTCTTCATGCGTGGCGGCACTTCGAAAGGTCCGTATTTCCGCCGCTCAGATTTGCCCGAGGATTTGGACACGCTGGCCGAGGTGCTGGTCGCCGCCCTTGGTTCCGGGCAATCGCTGAACATCGATGGTATCGGCGGCGGCGCGGCGGTGACCACGAAGGTCGCGATGCTGTCGGTCAGTGAGGATGACTGGGCCGATATCGACTATTTCTTCGCGCAGGTCTCGGTCGACGAGAAGCTGGTCGATTTCAAGCCCACGTGTGGCAATATCCTGTCCGGCGTTGCCCCTGCGGCCATCGAAATGGGACTGTTTGTACCACAGGACGATGAAACTGAGATCCGCATTCGGGCCGTCAATACGGAGGCTCGGGTCGTGGCCAAGGTGAATACACCCGAGGGCGAATTGACCTATGAGGGCGATGCGGAGATCGCTGGTGTACCCGGCCATTCGGCACCGGTGCAGCTGAGTTTCATGGGTGTGGTGGGCTCGGCAACCGGAGCTTTCCTGCCCACGGGCAACTTACGCGATACCGTTCAGGGCGTTGAACTTACTTGCATGGATGTTGCAATGCCGATGGTCATCGCCCGCGCCGCAGACTTCGGGCTGACGGGCTATGAAAGCGCCGAGGAGTTGGATGCCAACCACACTTTTTTTGATCGGATGGAGGCTGTTCGGATTGAGGCCGGGAATCGGATGGGTATGGGGGATGTGTCCAAATCGGTCACTCCCAAATTCGGCCTCATCGCGCCTGCCAGAGAGGGCGGAACGCTTGCGGTGCGGTATTTCATGCCGTGGAAGACCCACCCGACCATGGCGGTCACCGGCGCGCAATGCATGGCGTCCTGCGCGCTGACGCCTGGCACAGTCGCGGACAGTTTGCTGGATCGCCCCACTGCAAGTCCGGCTGAAGTCGTGCTAGAGCACGCCTCCGGCGAAATCGAGGTGCTGGTGGACTTCTCCACCACTGACGGGTTCTCCGTGGACGCGGCGGGCCTAGTACGGACCGCGCGCAAGTTGGCGGACGGGCATGTTTATGTGCCGCAATCTGTTTGGAATGGAAGTTGATCAGGTGTCATCTATTAGGTATACGACGGTATACTATATTGGAGGATACGATGGACGACTATTCGGAATGCCTCGCTATCGCGCGTCAGGAACTTAGGTTGGCGCAAGCGGTCCTAAGGCGGGATATGGCAGAGTACCCGACACCGATCGCAGGGTGCGATGAGCAGTTCAACCATCTGCTGGACCAAAGCGAACGCGTCCGGAACGCGCTGGCCGCCCTCGACGCTCCGCATTTTGTACCAACCCCAAGAAAGCTGACCTACGGTCAGGGTATAGAAAGCCGATGAACGTACATATTCTGGATGACTGGTTTGACACGCTGCGTGGCCTGCCGTGCTTTGAAAAACTCATCAGTCATGAGGTGACGGTATGGACGGATCATGTCGAAGACACTGACGTTATAGCCGAGCGGTTGCAGGATGCAGAGGTGCTGGTGCTGTTCCGGGAACGCACCAAAATCACTCGCGCCTTGCTGGAGAAATTGCCGAAGCTGAAACTGATCAGCCAGCGCAGCGTTTATCCTCATGTCGATGTTGAGGCCTGTACAGAACACGGAATGTTGTTGTGTTCGAACATGCATGGTGGGACGCCGTCCTACGCCGCAGCCGAACTCACTTGGGCGTTAATCATGGCTGGGATGCGCGACTTGCCCGCACAAATGGCCTCGGTCAAAGCGGGGCATTGGCAGGCTGGTGTGGGCAAAACGCTGCGGGGCCGTCAGTTGGGGCTCTATGGCTATGGTCGCATTGCCCGCGCCGTTGCGGGTTATGCCGAGGCGTTCGGGATGAATGTTGTCTGGTGGTCGTCTGAGGAAGGTCGGGCACGCGCGCAGGCGGATGGCGCGCTGGTCGCGCCCAGCCGTGAAGCGTTCTTTGCCGACAGCGATGTCGTCTCAGTCCATGTGCGCCTGAAACCGGACACGCGCGAGATCATCACCGCATCGGATTTCGCACAGATGCAGCCGGGGGCGCTGTTTGTGAACACCTCGCGGGCCGGGCTTATCGCTCCGGGCGCTTTGATTGAGGCGCTGAACGCCGGTCGCCCCGGCAAGGTGGCCATTGATGTGTTCGATACCGAGCCACTGACCGATACGACCGATCCGTTATTGTCGCATCCCAACCTGATCGCGACCCCACATATCGGCTTCGTCACCGAGGATGAGTTCGGTCTGCAATTCGCTGATATTTTCGATCAGGTGAACGCCTATGCCGAAGGTGCTCCGATCCACATGATCAACCCCGAGGTTTGGACCAGCGCAGAATAAGATTTGCGGCGATGGGCGCACCGATGATCACCAACACGATCCTTGTCAGATGGTGGGTGATCACAAAGCCCAGATCCGCGCCCGAGACGATGGCCAGCACCGTCATCTCTGCCTGCCCACCAGGGGCGAAGGCCAGAAACGCCTCGACAGGTTGGCCCAGTCCCAAGGTCGTGACAACGGCGGTGAAAGCGGCTGCTAGGACGGCGAGGACAATGACATAGGCGAAGCCCGCTGCCACTACCCGGCGCAACTCGACCCAGGTAACACCAACAAACTTCACTCCAATCCCGCAGCCAATGAAAAACTGCGCTGCAAGGATGGCCTCGCGAGGCGGTCGGGTATGAATGAAATCGCCCAGTGACAAGGCTGCCGTCAGGATCATTGGCCCCAGGATTGACGCCCCGAATAAGCCGATCCGCTCCCCGCCTTTCCAGCCGATAAAGGCGGCCAGAACCATCAACGCCAATTCATGTATTGGCAGGTTGTGCGCAGGCTCGCCAATCGGATTGGTGAGTTGGGCATCATAGAACACGGTGAGGAACAAGGGGGCCAACGTCACGATGATCAGCACGCGCGTACCGTGGATCAAGGACAAGGTACGCGGATTGGCCCCCGCCTCGGCGCCAAAGATGATCATGTCTTGCAAACCGCCCGGCATAGCTGCGTAGAAAGCCGTTGTGGAGTCAAAGCCCCAGATCTTGCGAAAGAATGGCACACCTACCAAAGCGATCAGCAAGATGAAGAACGGGATCAGCGCAATCGACGCGGCCATTTGGGGCAATTCAGCAAACAGAGCCGGCGTAATCGATGCCCCTACCGCCACGCCCAGTATAGTGCGGGCGGCAACCGAGACCTGTCCAAAGCCTTCCATCGGTGCGTGCGCAAGAGCTGCAATCAAACATGCGCTCATTGGCCCGAACAGAAAAGGTAGCGGCAGGTTTAGCGCCCAAAATACCCCAGTGCCCAACACCGCCAGGCCGAGCGTGACGGCCCGTTTCGTCAGAAGAGAGGGGGTATCGGTTTGGCTGTGCAAGGTAAGCGTTCCAGCTTCGTTGACTTATAATGTATCCATGTGTATACAACTGGACGCAAGATGACAAGAGAGCCTGCGATGACCCTTCAGGACGACCCGTTACAACCTGG
Source organism: Ruegeria sp. CDSC085 (assembly GCF_059610465.1). NCBI lineage: Bacteria > Pseudomonadati > Pseudomonadota > Alphaproteobacteria > Rhodobacterales > Roseobacteraceae > Ruegeria > Ruegeria sp. CDSC085. The sequence goes on from NZ_JBXWNR010000014.1 coordinate 28,285, forward strand.
CCCACAAGGCAATTCTGCGTATCAGCGCCTGCTGGGCGAGATTCGCGAGGGCACTCTTTTGCCCGGCGACCGGCTGCGCGAGATTGAGCTCTCGGAACGGTTGGGCGTCAGCCGTACCCCGGTGCGCGAGGCGATAAGGCAGTTGGAAGCCGACGGACTGGTCACACATGTGCCACGGCAAGGTGCCACCGTGCGCAGCCTGGATTACGCTGAGGTCATGGAACTCTATGAGATGCGCGCGGTGCTTGAAGGGACAGCGGCCCGTCTGGCAGCCCGCGCGGCGTCTGATGTCGAACTGGATGAGCTTGAGGTTCTGAACGACCGGCTGGCCGAGGCGGGTACTGGCCCCGATGCGGCCCAAATCAACAAGATCTTTCACGCGACGTTGCTGGATGCGGCCAAGAACCGGTTTCTGGCAAAATCCATGCTCTCCTTGCAAAAGGCGCTGTTGATCCTGGGTCCCTCGCAATTGCTGGATAGCGACCGCGCCGAGGCCGCAGTGGCCGAGCATCGGCGCATCATGGCGGCTTTGAAGGCCCGCGATGGTGCGGCGGCCGAGACAGAGATGCGCGCGCATATTCAGGCTGCGCAGCGGATGCGCATCCGCGCGTTGCAGGACCGCGACCGCTCAATCGACGAAAGCCAGTAGGTAGACAGGATATGGCCACCCCAAAGGAAGCTTACGATATCGCTGTGATCGGTGGCGGCAATGCGGCTCTCTGCGCTGCGATGACTGCCGCTGAGGCCGGCGCACGCGTTTTGATCCTTGAAACGGCGCCAAAACCTTATCGCGGCGGAAACTCCCGCCATACGCGCAACTTTCGCTGTATGCACAAGACACCTTTGGGGCCGCTGATTGAGGAATACAGTGAGGACGAATACCTCTCGGATCTACTGAAAGTCACCGGCGGCAAAACCGATGAACATCTGGCCCGCCTCGCGATCCGAACGTCGGAAGAATGCCTTCCTTGGATGCAAGAACACGGGGTTCGGTTTCAGCCCTCTCTTTCCGGCACATTGTCATTGGCACGGACCAATGCGTTTTTCATGGGGGGCGGCAAATCTCTGGTGAATGCCTATTACCGCACGGCGGCGGGGCTGGGTGTAGATGTGCTGTATGAGGCCGCTGTGACGCATCTGGAACTGAACAGCGACCAGATCGAGTGGGTGGATTACACCTATGAAGGCCAATCTCATCGCGTCGCGCCCAAAGCGGTCATCGTTGCCTCCGGCGGCTTTCAGGCAGACACAGATTGGCTTACCCGGGCCTGGGGTGAGCCTGCCAAGAACTTCCTGATCCGGGGAACGCCGTACAACCGAGGCGTGGTCCTGTCTGATCTGCTGGACCAAGGAGTAGAAAGCGTCGGCGGCCTGACCCAATGCCACGCCGTTGCCATCGACGGGCGCGCGCCGAAATTCGACGGCGGCATCGTCACCCGTCTGGACTGCGTTCCGTTTTCCATCGTCGTGAACAAACATGCCGAGCGGTTCTATGACGAGGGCGAAGACGTCTGGCCCAAGCGCTACGCGATCTGGGGTCGATTGGTGGCAGCCCAACCGGATCAGGTGGGTTATGTGATCATCGACGCCAAGTCGTTGAACCTGTTCATGCCGTCCGTGTTCCCGCCGCTAAAGGCGGAGTCGTTGGACGAATTGGCCGGGATGATGGACCTGCCTGCGGACAAATTGAAAACGACCGTCAGCGAATTCAACGCCGCTTGCGGTGACACCAGCGGGTTTCATCCGACCGAGTTGGACGGGGTCGCGACCTCGGGTCTGACACCGCCTAAGACCAACTGGGCGCGCCCAATTACCGAACCGCCTTTCTATGGCTATTCACTGCGCACCGGTGTGACCTTCACCTATCTTGGGCTGAAGGTTGACGAGGCGGCCCAGTGCTCGACCTCAAACGGAAAGATCAAAAACCTGTGGGCCGCAGGCGAGACCATGGCCGGGTCGATCCTTGGGCAAGGTTACTTGGCCGGGTTCGGCATGACCATCGGAACTGTTTTTGGACGCATCGCAGGACGTGAGGCCGCCGCTTATGCAAACTGATCTTATTCAGGAAGCCCGCCGCCAGGCAGAGATCTGCAACGCCTGCCGATATTGCGAAGGCTATTGCTCGGTCTTCCCCTCCCTGCATGCGGAACGCGCGTTCTCGGATGGGGATATCACGCAACTGGCCAATCTGTGTCACAACTGCCGGGGCTGCTACTATGCCTGCCAGTACACGGCGCCGCACGAGTTCGACCTGAACCTACCCAAGGCGCTGGCCGAAGTGCGGCGCAATAGCTGGGAAAACTTCGCCTGGCCGCAGCCGCTGGCGCGCCGGTTTCACACGCATGGCGGGGCCATCGCCCTGGCGCTTGTGATCGGATTTGCCATGTTACTCTGGGCCATCCGCGCCATCGGTTCCAGTGGAGGCGGGGGATTCTACGCCGTCCTGTCGCACAACGCGATGGTTGCGATCTTCGCGCCTGCGTTCCTGCTGCCTCTGTTCAGCATAGCCATCAGCCTTCGGCACTATTGGGTCAAGGTTGACGGCAAACCGATCCAGGTGTCTGATCTGATGGCCGCGTTCAAACACGCGGGCCAGATGCAGGATCTGGCCGCAGGCCACGGCGAGGGCTGTAACTTCGAGGACGAAGACCGTTTCAGTCAGGCACGACGCCACATCCACCACGCCATCATGTATGGGTTCCTGTTGTGCTTTGCGTCGACCTCGGTGGCGACGGTCATGCACTACGTCTTCGGATTGCACGCGCCTTACGGGTTCTGGTCTTTGCCCAAATTGTTCGGAATTTCCGGGGGGCTGCTGCTGACGGTGGGATGTGGTGCGATGGCTGTGCTTAAGCAAAAGTCAGACCGGGATCTGGGGGACCCGTCGGCTTGGGGCGGCGATATTGGTTTCATCCTGCTGCTGGGCTTTGTTGGGTTCAGCGGTTTGGTTCTTTTTGCCCTAGTTTCAACGGCACTGATGCCCGCGCTGCTGGCCATCCACCTCGGATCGGTTCTGACCTTTTTCCTGCTGACGCCCTACTCAAAAATGGCACATGGGTTTTACCGATTAGCGGCGCTGATCCGGGACGCGCAACGGAAAAGAGATGTGTCCGTGGTCCGTTAACAGCTCGTCGCGTCTGTGTGAGCAGAAAGAACATGCAATAGGGTCAAATATGATTGTGAAGAACTCTGCGTTGCAGCACTTCGAGTGGCGGTCAACGTCTGGAATGGACCGTCCCTTGCACGACCGACGGCAGCGACGCACGCTTCGCTGGTATTTGGGCCAACCGCAGCATTTGGCACTCTGGGCTCACTGCCGCCGTTCCGGCTCGACCCAACTGGTGACCGTTTCCAACCAGCGAATGTCCTCACATCGTGGCACTGAGTTGAAAACGCAAAACTATACCATCTTTGGAAATGGCCGCTTTCGGATTGTTCTTCAGACTTGAACTACTGCGCCGCCGCAAGTCGGCTCTGAGCCCAAAGCCCCGGATGCTGCAGCGTTCTTGAAAGTCGGTTTCGGAGAGTTTGGTTTGCCTCTTATCGGCGGCGCCGTAGAAGCCAAAAACTGAAGCTGAATAATTCAAATACAAATGCGCCGGCAACTATGCCAATGAACAAGGGGAGCCCAAAGAATGCGCATATCGCCCCGCCCAGCGCGGCACCTACGGCTGCGCAACCTATGACGAAGGCTGCCATTAGTATGAAGTCTTTCAAGTGCCACTTCAGGCCTTCGCGGAACTCTGACTTCCAGTTTCGTTTCGTGCGATATTCCATCACCTGACGTTGATCAAAAAAGAATGTCCATAATGCGGCAACTCTATTCTCGAACCTTGACGTATTCAAAGCGGTCATTGGAGGATGTGCAGCGAGTTGGCGCTTCGTTCGCAAGTTTGACATCGGCCACCAAAATCTTGCTGCGGTTGGGACGAACGGCAGCTTTTCCTGCTGCGAAGCGGCTATCGGCTTAACTCGTGGCATTGCTGCAACTGCGAATTATGGGCTTTGTCGATCTCACCGAACGCGGACAGCGTTGCCGTTCGCCGCAACAACGCGAATGACGGCTAGCGTTTCTTAACTCTTCTCAGATTAAATTCTGTTCCATCCCGCCTTCGTCGACTCTCAAATCAGATAGCATCCGATTTGCCCATGACAAAGCTCCTGACGACAGCAAGAACACTTCAGGAACGACAAGCCACTCACCGACCCAAACACCGCCAGAGCGCTCATGTTGGTGCAGAGTCAGTTCCCCTATTTGCTCCGACCTTTGGCGCCCCAATCTTGCTACGGCCTCGGCAAATTCACTGGCCCGTTGATTACGTTTGTGATGCATTGAGGATGAAGCACCCCTACCATTTTCATGGCATTCGCAGACCTCACCGATATCACTGGATGAAAGCAGGTTGATGTTGTGGGCTATTTTGCAGATCGTCGCACACAGCGCGCCGAGGGCGGTGACAATATCGGCCACGCCGTCACGCGCGTTTTGCCAATGAGGTTCTGCAACGCCCAAACCAAGCGCCTCTGCCATTCGCACCTTTATCTCTGTCCCTGTTCCATCGCTATAATTTGACAAATCCCCTAACGGCCCGCCGACCTGAACGAACACCCCACGCTTTTCCGCTTCGATGATCACCTCGCGACGACGTAGAAGCTCCTCTAGCCAGACTTCAAACTTGGTCCGGAGCAGCATCGGGATCGCGTGTTGCCCGTTAGTGCGCCCGATCATTCGCGTGTTGGGGTGCTCCTTGATCAGGCCCGTCAGGGAAAAAACGAGCTGATCGAGGTCGCTCAACACGGTCGCCAGACCGAGCTTCATTTGCATCGCAAGCGCTGTATCCATGATATCTTGCGTCGTGCTATTGAAATGGACGAACTTGGCGAGATCCTCGCCGACGTGTTCGCGCAGTTGCCCGACCAATCCCACAATGGGCCGCCCGACAAGCGCCATGTCCTGCCGCAAGCGCTCCTGATCGAGCTTTCCGATGCCAAACCCGTCGAGTGCAACAACAGCTTCATTCGGCACGAGACCCGCATCACTTTGCGTACGCGCCAGCGTTTGTTCGACTTTGATCCAGGCAGAGATTGTCGAGGATTCAGACCAGATGTGCCGCATATCTGTGCTGGAAAAGCTGCCTTGCATGAGTTGCCATTCAAGCATCGCCCAACCCTCCCTGCGCCAGTTTGCGTTCTTTCATGATGCCGCGAATGCGAAAGGCAATCGCCCCGGCACCAAGGATCAAGAAGACGAGCGCAATCGGTCGTTCGACAAAGATCAGCGCACCGCCATCCGACATCAGCAGGGATTGCCGGAACGTCTCTTCCGCACCTTTGGCCAGAACGAAGGAGATTACGAATGCCGCAATGTTGAAGTCATATTTGCGCATCAGCCAGCCGACGAAACCGGCAAAGGTCATAACCGTCACATCGAACATCGAGCCTCGTGCTGAGTATGCCGCGACGAAGGCTGTCATGAAGATCAGCGGATAGAGAACGTTGGTCGGGATTTTCAGGATTAGTCGGGCAACTTGTGTGGCTCCGAAATAGCCGATCAGGCCATACACGAGGATACCAAGCATCCCGCAGGCAAAGAGCTTGTAGACAAGTTCCTTGTCGGTCAGAAATAGCGTCGGCCCGACCTGGATGCCATGGATCAGAAACACGCCCAACAGGATCGCGCCGATGGTCGAGCCTGGAATACCCAAAATCAGCAGAGGAGCCATGGACGGGCCGGACACCGCGTTGTTGGCCGCTTCTGGCGCGGCCACGCCTTCCAATGCGCCCTTACCCCATTGTTCAGGGTTTTTCGCACGGCGCTTACCTTCTCCATAAGAGATAAAAGCCGCAATCGCTGAACCCAGACCTGGCAGAACACCAATGCCAGCACCGATGAACCCGCCCCGCACAGCATGAGGCAGACAGGGTTTGTATTCCTCCCATGTCAGATCATTGCCATCAGCCGAGCTTTCGTTTTCTTTGGTCTCGCCTGTTGCTTTGCGCCGCTCTTCAAGTTGCGCAAAGACTTCGCCCAAGACAAAGACACCGATCATCAGCGGCACCAAGCCGATGCCATTGGACAAGTCGAACGAGCCGAATGTGTAGCGCTCTTCGCTGGAAATCGGATCGAGCCCCACCATTGCCACCAGAATTCCCAGGAGCGCGGAGGCCAGACCTTTAACAATGGATTCTCCGATCACCGAACCGATCACCACAAAGGCGGCAAAGTAGATGGCAAAGGTTTCTGGAGGTCCCAGCTTCAGAGCAATTGCTGCGATGAACCCGACACCAACAACCAAAAGAACGTCGCCCATGAGATCGCCGATCACGGATGAGATTGTGGCAACTTTCATTGCTTTACCCGCCTTACCAGCGCGAGCCAGTGGATAGCCGTCAATCTGCGTCGCAGCACTCGCGGCTGTACCAGGCGTATTAAACAAGATTGCTGCGATGGAACCGCCATAGCGTCCGGATTTTCCGATCACATAGAGAAAGGCGAGCGCAAAGAGGGGCGACATATAGAAGGTGATTGGCAGCAGCATCGCGATTGCTGCTGAAGCTGTCAGACCCGGCGTTGCGCCCACAATCATGCCAACTGTGGCAGCAAGAACGATGGCAAAGAGCAGCATCGGATCAGTGATGACCGAAAGAAGGGCGGGAAAAATTTCCATGAGACTTACCTCTGTATCAAGCTGAGTAGGTCGAACACTTCGCCATAGGGCGGGAAGACACCAAGCAGCACAAAAAAGATGAGGTGAAAAACCAACGGGCAGATGACTACAGAAACTGCAAGGCCGATCCAGCTCCGCACACCGAACAAATATAGCACGATGGGAGCCACGATGCCCGTAGGTAGTAGATACCCGAACCAGCGGAATGACTGTTGGTAGACCAATGCAATGATGAATAGTGCGATGATCTGAACAGTCGCCCCATTATCTGTGCTGGCGGCGGTGACATCGCCTGTCTGACGGGATGCACCTATCAGCAAGAGACCAGACAAGCCCAATAGAGCGACGGATGCGGCAAAGGGAACAATCCCGGCCCAGGTATCTCCGGGCGATGCAGCGGGCACCTGCCACGCGCCCCAAATAGCCACAAGTGAAACGGCCGCCAGCACCAAACCTTCGGCATAAGCGCGCATGTCATCCTCCCTCAACAACGCGTGGGCAAAAAAAGGCCGGGGGATCATCGATCCCCCAGCCTTGAAGACTTAATTAGTCAGACTTTCGACCAACGGAGCGGCGTCCTCTTTCATAGCGCTAAGCGTTGCCTTGGCATCCGCACCATTCTGATAGACAGGACCGGTCCCACGCGAAGCCAGCAGCTCGGCGAACTCGGGCTTAGCCGAAATCTGCGCAAGCGCGGCTTCCATCGCTGCGACCACCTCGGCAGGCGTACCCTTCGGAGCAAACACGATCACCGGCGAGGAGACAGCAGCAAACGGAATGCCCAATTCTCCAAAGGCAGGTACATCCGTCATGATGCCGTCGCGTTCCTGGCTGTTGACCGCCAGCGCGCGCAGTTGGTCCTCGAAACCGGCAAGCTGTTGTACGCCCAAGAAGCCGAAGTCGGCTTGCTCACCGATGAGAGCAGCACGGGTCGGGCCACCACCTTTGAATGGAACGTCTTGCGCTTCGATGCCGTTATTGGCCAGAAAGCCCAGACCGCCTACATGGTGGAAACCACCGCGGCCTGAATGCGCCCAACGAAGCGAGCCAGGATCAGCTTTAGCCGCGTCGATCACGTCTTGAACGGATTGAAACGGGCTGCTCTTCGGGACCATCAGCGAGGTTTGCAATTGGCCGACCTGTGCGACGAACTCAAAGCTGTCCAGCGCATCAATGTCGGTGTCGCGGGTCATGGTGGACAGCAAGAACGAGCCCCCTGAGGTCATCATCATAGTATAGCCGTCGGGTCGGGCGCCGACGACAGAATTGGCTCCATTCAAGCCGCCCGAGCCAGGTTTGTTCACGACCACTACGGGGGCATTCAAAATGCCTTCAGCTGCCGCCGAGATGGCGCGAGCATAGGCGTCAGTGCCGCCACCCGCCTTGTAAGGCACGACCAGATTGATCGGGCGTTTGGGCCAGTCAGCCGCAAAGCTGGCTGTTGCTGTTGCCGCAAGGGCGATGCCTGCCAGTACGGCAGAAATGAGTGTTCTGCGTTTCATAGTATCCTCCCTAATTCCTCTCCTGATCTCACCTAGCAGATGATGGAGATTGCGAAAAATGCAAAGGTGTTTAGTTTACTTGCAAAAATTGTAAGTGACGGTGGCGAACATGAATATCAAAGCGCTTCGTGCATTCAGAGCAACGCTGTCAGAGGGATCACTCGCAGCAGCAGCAAATATACTGCACCTTTCGCAACCAGCAGTCAGCCGGTTGATTTCTGGACTCGAGAGGGAGTTGCGGCTTAATCTTTTTGATCGAAGCGGCCGGAACCTCACTCCAACACCCGAGGGACTTGCGTTCTATCGCGAAGCTGGTCGCATCCTCGACAACCTGGATGAGATCCCCAGAATCACCGCCGAGATTCGTGCAGGCCGCACTCAGAACCTTCGGATCGTCGCAATGCCGCGCATCGCCCGCGCGCTCGCCTCCCCCGCTGTTGGCCAATTCATAAGGGAAAATCCTGATATCAATGTCAGCCTCGATGTGCGCGCGCGCAGAGAAGCTGGCAAATGGTTGGCCGGTCGGGAATATGACGTGGGAATTGGTGCTCTACCGGTCGAACACCCCGATATCCAAACCGAGTTGCTATTGCGCGTAAGAGCGCAAGCCGTCGTACCAATTGATCATCCGCTTGCCGATCTTGAAGAAGTTTCCATTGACGTTTTGGCTGACGTTCCAATTGTTCGCCTTATGCACGGATTGCTCTTGCGCGACCAACTGGATGATATGTTTAGATCTGCAGGGGTGCTGCCAAAACAAACCTGCGAAGTCGCATCTTCTTCGCTGGCATGTGCTCTGGTAGCAGATGGCGGTGGTGTCACAATCGCAGATGAACTCGTGGCCGCCGATGTAGATCAGACCCGTGTTCGGACAGTTCCAATTTCGCCTGAACGCTGGATGTCGTTTGGGCTTCTCTTTCCACTGCATTCAGAACCAAACGAAGCGCGTGACAAGTTCGTTGAAGTATTAAAATCGCATGTCGCAACACTCGCGGCATCGAGCCAGTCGATAGAGGTAGTTAGTTAGCGATTTAACTAGTCCCACTGAGCTTTCACTTGGAAACTCGACTTTCAGAGAGCCAAGCATCCAGGAAGCTGTCATTGGTGGACAATGCAGCATCGGTATCATCGGGCTCATTGAAGACTTCGGTGCCGTCGCAGCAAAGCCCCCTGCCCCGCAAATAACTGATCACGCGGACGGCCCAAGCCAGCCATTGGCCACACAACTCGACGCCAAAGCGCAGCTTTCGCATTGCTGCCGTTCGTGCACCTTGCAGCATTGTCGATTCGCGTGTGATGGCAATGCACAACGCAACCGCGAATCCCTCGGAATACCCTGCAGCAGTTTAGGACCTGTCTTACGGCCAATGATCCTGCAGCAAATCTATGGCAGTGCGTCCGGCCTCCAGAGCTCGGTCCGCCTCCTCTTCAGTTCCTGCCAAACGAGCCAGAGTAATCGTACCCATAAGGAGTGCCATCGCAGCCAGGCCCTGGTGCGAGCCGGATTCCGGTGTGTCCTGCAAAAGGGCCGCCATGCGATCCGAAGCTTGAGCGCCCGCTTGCCGGGATGCGCCCTTGGTACGGGCAAGCTCGGTTCCCATTGCCGCAAGCGGGCATCCATGCCGACTGTCTTGAACATGTGCCTGGGACAGGTACTTGGCTATATAGTCCTGACGTTCTTTCCCTCGCCCTTCGCTGGACCCCTCGCGCTCCATTTCGGAAACCACATCATCGACTGCGTGCCGGAAGGCTGCCGCGATCAAATCTTCTTTCGAATGGAAATGTCGGTAGAAACCTCCATGTGTCATTCCGGCTGCCTTCATGACGTCCGCGAGGCTAGTCGCTTCGATACCGCGTTCGCGGAACAACTGTGCTGCAGCATCCAGTATCCTGTTGTGACTGCGCCTTTTTTCCGCTTCCGACATTCTCGGCAATTTCGCACTCCTAGGCGGGATTGACAATTAAGATTACATCTATCATCTAATTTATAGATTGCAAGTATCATCTAAAAGGAGCGTGCCTATGCCTGCCAAGCCTAAGATCCTCGTCACCAGCGCAAGCGGCAAGACCGGGCTGCAAGTCGCGCTTCAGCTCAGAGCCAAAGCCTATCCTGTCCGTGCGTTCATACGGCAGAGGGATCATCGCTCTGATATCCTCGAACGCGCGGGCGCTGAACTATTCGTGGGTGACCAGTATTCGCTGAGCGACATGCGCAACGCCATGAATGGCGTGCAGCGGGCCTATCAATGCGCCCCGACGGCACCCAATGGGCTGCACTTCAACGCGGTCTTCACCGTTGCGGCTTACGAAGCTAAGATTGAGCACGTCGTTACGCTAAGCCAATGGCTTTCGAGCGTAGATCACCCGTCGCTGTTTACACGCGAAGTCTATTTAGGCGACATCCTGATCGGCATGCGCCCCGAGATGTCTGTGACCACGGTGAATGTCGGCTGGTTTGCTGAAAACTACCTGATGGTGCTGGGCATGGCGGCCCATCTTGGGCAGTTCACAATGCCGCTTGGCGACGGCGACGTGAAAAAGAATGCTGCCCCCTCGAACGAAGATATTGCACGCGTCGCGGTCGGTGCCTTGACGGACCCGGCACGCCATGCGGGCAAGACCTACCGCCCCACGGGACCAACGCTGCTGTCACCCAACGAAGTCGCCGAAGCAATGGGCCGCGCGCTGGGGCGGCGGGTACGTTATGTCGACATTTCCGAGCGTATGATGGTCAAGGCTCTGAAAGCCCTGCGCCCAGCCAACTATTCTGAAGCGGCAGTCACCCAGCTTGCAATCTATTCAGAAGAGTACAGGCGAGGCGCCTTCGCGGTGAACGCCCCGACCGGGGATGTATTCCAAGTAAGCGGGCACGAACCTGAAGCGTTTGAAAGCATCGTACGGCGCAAGGTCGCTGATCAGCCGGACCTGGCACGCAGCCTGTCCGGCAGCATCGGTGCGATCGGCAGCTTTCTGAAGATCCTCACGACGCGCGCCTTCGATCTTGATCTCGCTCAGAAGCAGCGAGACTACGTTCAGCTTTCCTCTTCGTCGTACTGCCTGGACGACGCGACATGGACGGAAAAACACCAACCCAAGGACGTACAAGCCGCACCAATGCGCGTTGCCTAACGCAGCATACGACGAAGGTTTACCCTCCAAGACGAAAGGACCTCTTCATGAACGTTCAAGACGAACTCATCACTCGAAACCAAGAATTCTCTGTGGGCTTTGACAGTGCTGGCCTACCGATCCTGCCAAAGTTGCGAACAGTAGTTCTAACCTGCGGCGATGCCCGGGTTGATCCCGCGCACATCCTCGGACTGGAGCTTGGCGACGCGGTTGTGATCCGAAACAATGGCGGACGGGTTACACGCGCCGCAATCGAAGAAATCGCCACCCTCGCCTTTCTGGTGAGCGCTATGACGGAGGGCCGCGAAGAGGGGTTCAACGTCATCCTGATGCAGCACACACAATGTGGAGCCGAGCGGCTGTCCAGTCCGGACCTTCAGGACGCGCTGCTGAAAAAGCTTGGGATTGACGTATCCGAATACGCGATCACGGATCAGGAAAGCGACCTTTCGGCAGACATCAAGCGTCTAGCGGCAGCACCGGAGGTACCGGACGCGATCACCGTCTCGGCCTTGCTTTACGATGTCGCCACTGGAAAAGCCCAAGAGATTACTCCAGCCGCTTCACTGGGGACGATCCGGGCCGAGGCGAGCGTATCGCAAACTGCGGCTCGAGCATGAAGGTCTGCCCACCCCCAATTCACGTAAACAGACGCATATCGAAAGGATCGATCAGATGACCCCCACAGTGATATTCCTTCTTCAGTTCGCGATGAGCCTCTTTGTCTTTGCTCTGATCGCGGCGTGGTACGTTGCACCCTGGCTTGCACGGCTGTCGGCGGCGGCGGCGCTCTCAATCCTGCTGCTGCCGCATGCTTTCCGACACATCGGAATGAGCTTCATGGTACCAAATCTCAACAACGGAGAGTTGCCCGAGGCGTTTGCAACCAGCGCCAGCTATGGCGATTTGCTCTCGGCGTTTCTGGCAATCGCGGCGCTTTTCGCTTTGCGATGGAGATCAATGGCCGCCCTTCCGTTGGTGTGGGGTTTCAACATCCTTGGAACTGTCGATCTGGTGAACGCCTTGCGCCAAGCCGAGGCAATTAACTACTTTGGCCCCACTTGGTTCATTCCAACATTCTTTGTGCCGGTACTTTTGGTCACGCATGTGATGATCTTTGCACGGCTATTGAAGGCAGTTGGCCCCAAGACAGCCTCGGCATGAGAGGACAGGTATTGTTCCAGGGCAGGCAGCGCTGCTGCCCGCCCCACTGAGTCTCACGGCCCAGAGCCGACCTTGAGTACGGTCTTAGAATGTTGCGGTGCGGCCCGTCGAAGCTACCATTCGCTGCGGCTGCATGATCGACGGCAGAACGAATTCACACTCCGCAGAATGAAGCGGCCGTTCGTCGCATTACAGCAAGCAATCCCGGAAGGTTTAAAACCAAGCAGCGAAATCCACTTAAGACCGACAAAGCTCGAGACCAATCGAAACAGTACAGATACAAAAGCGCAGCCGTCTTAGTCAGGGATTTCCACTGTTCCGACAAGGTGAGTTCGCCTCAGAGGCAACGCTTGGTATGCTGAGGCGATGTCTGTTGTCGCGATGCCGCTGCCAGTCATCCCTTCATAGCGCCCCGTCCCGGTGATGATTTCCCAGGTGTTTGCCGCGCCTTTTTCTCCTGCCTTCCACCGCATGGTAAAAGTGTCATCACCTTCACCGAATACGCATATTCCATTGATCGAGTTGGTGCCGTCTTCGAACCCAAATCCCGAACCCAAACATCTGGCGGGCCCGTTATCCATTGGGCCTTCAATTACTTCGAAACCACCAGTGTTGTCCGTCAGATGAAAAATGTGATCACCAAGATCAAAATTCTCTTGGTTCAGAGGGTAGACATTGTTGATCTCGATGCGTTGCTCGTCAGCACTGGCAGGAACACCAAGTATCGCCAAAAGCTGGATGATCCATAAGATTCTCATTAGGCTCTCCAAAAAATGTCACTCATCTTAAGGGCCTTCAAAGCATTTACAATCAGCAAAAATGCTGATGACCGTCCGCTTATAGTGTGTGGGGAAAGCGCTAATACAATCTCGAGATTGGGCCTTCACGGTCGTTAGATCGGACACAGAAAGTTAAGCTGACGGGTAAATCTGCCCGACGAGGTGGCCCAAATCGGCCATTGGCAATGGCTTGATGCATCCGCGGTTCAGCCCGCCGAAGGGGGCGTTCGCTGCGGTTGCGAGTTGCCCGGGAAGATGAGGTCATTCTCACGGCAGACACCCTGTCGCCGCCCTAAGGTTCACAGGAGGCCCAAGACAATGTAGGTTTCTTGTGAAAGCGTAACGGCAATAGGCGTAGATCAGAATGGCCCGACAGCTCTCACTCGAAGGTGATAAGACCTTTCTGGTTTACGCCGGCACTGGCACCGACCTGATATTCAATCATGGAGTTGAGTTACCCGGTTTCGCGTCGTTTCCATTGCTGGAAGAACCTGGCACCAGGGCAATACTGGCCGGTCAAATGCAGGCACTTGTCGATCTCGCCCGAGAAATGAATGTCGGATGCATCCTTGATGCGCCCACTTGGATGGCGAACGCCGACCGGGCAGCGCCCTTGGGGTACAATGCAGAACGGCTCAGTGAGGTGAACAAAGATGCGGTGAGTTTGATGGAGGACCTGCGCCAAGCTTCTGCTCGCGATGACGTACTGGTGTCGGCCTGCATCGGCCCGCGTTATGATCCATACGCCGACATCCCGCCGGTACCCGTCGAAGATGCACGTCAATACCACGCCGCTCAAATGCAAAGCCTGAAAGACACAAGCGTCGATCTGGTCACTGCTTATACATTCAACCGCCCATGCGAGGCAGCGGGTTGCATCCTCGCCGCCCGAGACGCTGATCTGCCAATCATCATGTCTCTGGTTGTTGAGACAGACGGGCGCCTGGCAGACGGAACCAAACTTGTGGACGGCATAGACCAAATCGACGCGGCAACCGGCTCGGCGGCGCTGTTTTTTATGGTCAACTGCGCCCATCCGACCCATTTCGGCAGAGCGCTTGGCAACCACCCCCGACTTAGAGGCCTGGTGGCGAACGCTTCGAGTTGCTCGCATGCGGAACTTGACGAAGCCGATGAGCTGGACGAAGGCGATCCAATTGAACTTGGCAAACAGATTGCCTCGATTGCGCGGCAGAATCCGTCGATTAAAGTATTTGGAGGGTGCTGCGGTACCGACATGCGCCACCTGAAATCGATGATCAGCGAATTGGCGTAGCCAACTTGGTTCAATCTGCGCGTTAACGCCGAGATCTGAGGCGATACCGAGATTTCTTTCCGCAACTTGTTAGGAGCGGCCGAATGCAATCATTGATCGCGTTCAAATGCTTATCGGTATTTTCTCGTAAAGCGGACTTTTATGCATGTTGCAGCCCTTCGGGCTCTATAGGGCAGGTCCAGCCGTCGCGTAGAAAGCTCTGACCGGTCGATTTAAACGCCTTGGTTCACACTATTGCTTGTGTATCATGTCACGAAACGGTGCCGCCTTACAGATATACACCTTCCATGGTCGCACTTCTGCGGAGTGACGTTAATGCCCGCCATCGATGATCTCTCATGGCCTGAAGCTTACATTGAGCTTCTGCCGCTGATAACTGACAGGTGGTCAGTGAAGGGTGAAATTTATTTTCACCGACAACTAAGTGCCGGCAAGTCCGGTGCCCTTGTTTTTATTGTCGACATCACTTGCGACGCATTCAGCGGCCAGGCCATTCTCAAATTTGACGCCCTGCCCGATCCGGAATGGAAAGAAAAGGCCGAAACCCAGCGACATCTGGAGGCGTTTGAAGCGGTTCCTGCGTTTGGATCAAAGCATCTGGCACGCATTGTCCATTCTTTGGAACACGACGGTAAGGTCGTGATCCTTTCCACCGTTGTGGCGCAAGGACTTGAATACTCTCTTCCTTGGAATGATTGCGGCTACGAGCTGGCCTTGAACGTTCTTGAGCGGCTGTCGAGAAGCCTGCTCGATGACTGGAACGTCGATTATGAAATGGCGCCCGGATTGCAGTCGCCGGGGGAACTGCTTTCCGGATGGCTCGGCTACAGACTGGACTCTGAACCAGGTCGGCTGCATCA
The DNA here is from genome assembly GCF_059610465.1 of Ruegeria sp. CDSC085. Classification (NCBI taxonomy): domain Bacteria; kingdom Pseudomonadati; phylum Pseudomonadota; class Alphaproteobacteria; order Rhodobacterales; family Roseobacteraceae; genus Ruegeria; species Ruegeria sp. CDSC085. The sequence goes on from NZ_JBXWNR010000014.1 coordinate 43,663, forward strand.
CTTTCTTTCGGATGTTTGCGGTCATGACCCGAACGAACGTTGTCTGATGTTTGAAGGGCACTGGTACCCAAACCCGCTGGCTTTTGCCTACGATGAGAACCTGCCAAGCCGGTTGAGTGTAAGAGCGGCAAAGGGTCGGGTGCATGGGGACCTCCATGGTTACAATATACTGGTTCGAGCGCACCAAAGCCGTGATCCCGATTATTTTCTGATCGATTTGGCGTTGTACGTAAACAAACAGTTTTTGTTTTACGACCACGCGTATTTCGAATTGGCATACCTGTTGGCGCGGCGCGGAAACTGCATACCTGCCCAATGGGATGCCATCCTTGATGATCTTGGCCTCTTTCATTCAAAACACCACACATTGGGGCTTTGGCAGGATGATGTCGGCATCGTCGAATTTGTCAGAACTCTGCGGCGTGGGGCGATGAGTTGGGTTGAGCGCCACGAAAGCCATCGGCTCAGTTTTATGGAAAGCCAATACTTGCTGGCCCGTGTCGCAGTGGGCCTGAATTTCGCACACAAGAACCTCAGTGTCGCTGCTCGCAGCCACGCATTCTTGTACGCAGCCCACAACCTTAAAGACTACATGACGCTCAACAATGTTGAGTGGCCCCGGCACGGACCAGTTTTCCGCTTTCCGACAGCGGAAGAAGCTTTGTCCAGCAATCGAACTGAAACCGAAACACTTGCACCAAAAACAGAGCCGCCGGCCGAAAAAGACCGTCTGTTTGATCAGATGGTCACACAGCTTCCAACACCGCAAAAGCCAGTAGTCGCAGTGCTGCCTTTCGATTGCCTCAGTGGACAAAGCGACACCAATGGGTTTGTGGCGGGCATCAACGATGAACTTGTGACCGAACTGGCAAAAGTGGATTGGCTATCGGTGGTCTCTCCTACTTCAACCAAGCTCCTCAAAGATGCTTCTTTGGCCGGCGAAGAGATCGCACAACGTCTCGGGGCGCATTATTTGGTAGAGGGTAGCGTGCGCTATGACGATCAGCGCGTTCGTGTGACCGCCCATCTGGTAGACACATCAACTGGGCATGATCTTTGGGCTGATCGTCTGGACCACAAAACGGAAGATGTTTTTTCCCTCCAGGAGGAAATTGCGTCAGCCGTTGTCGGGCACATAGATTGGGAGTTGCGGTTTGACTTGCGCGAACAAGCCCGATTGAAACGTGGTGAAATCAACGTGTGGGACAGGGTTCAAAAAGCACTGTGGCATCTGTTCAAATTCACAGATGAAGATACCCAGAAAGCAAACGATATCTTAACAAGAACCATCGATATCACACCAGACTACGCGCTCGCGCACGCAGTGATGGCAAACGCCGAGCTTCGAAAACTGTTCTTCGTCCAGGTCGATGATCGGGCAGAGGCGAAAGAACGCGCGCTCTATCACGCGGAGCGCGCCGTGGCCCTGGATGAACAAAGCAGTTTCGCGCATGCCACTCTTGCCCGTGCCTACACTCAGTATAACAAACACGATACCGCGATTGCAGAGGCACAACTTGCCGTCAGTCTTAACCCAAGTGCAGCAAACGCGCATTTGGTTCTCGGATATGCACATCTGGCAAATGGGCAGGCGAAGCCTGCGTTGTCCCATTTCGAGACAGCAACCCGGTTTGGCCCATCAGGTCCATATTTCAAGGTGAAACTGCTGGCCAAAGCTTTCTGCCTTTATGTTCTCGACAGTTTTGATCAGGCGGAAACTTGTGCGAGAACAGCTTTGGAGGGAAAATCGGTTGATCCATTCGGCCGTTATGTGTTGGCGGTAATACTGATACGACAGAAAGCTCCGGATGAAGCGAGACGAATAATCAGTCAGAGCAAAGAAAAACGCCCCGACATGACCTGTTCGCGCGTCCGTCTGGCCTTCGAAAACCTGCAAAAAAGCGATCTTGACAGATTTGTCGGAGACCTCCGGGAAGCTGGTTTGCCGGATTGAGCTTCACCTTCTGCGGACTGGCCATGAGGCATAGAATTCCATTCAATTCGCCTTGCCCAAAATGAGGCCAGGCACAATACCGCTGGAAGCACATGTATCAATGAGGCGGATGGTCCGCAGCGGTTGGTCGATGGTGCAAACGGGTTGCGATCAAAACGCCACTAACAATCAGCACACCGCCGAAACCTTGATAGATCTGGAGATCCACCCCCTTTAGGGCTACAGCTTCGACCGTAACGAGTATCGGCACGAGATATGCAAATAGGGAGGCTGTCGACGCACCAACTTCGTTTGTGCCGAAATTAAGCAAGTGCAGATAGATAGCACCCATACCAACTCCGACGAACAGGATCGAGCCCCAGACCTGCCAAGAGTAGTCTAATGGTCGAAATGTGCCAGCTTCATGTATCACAACGAACGGCAGCAGAACGACAATGCCAACAACGAAAATCACGAACAAACCTTCGTCGGGCTTAAGATGTATGTGCCATTTCTTGAGAAGAACCAAATAAAGCCCGCGGCAGGCATTGGAGGCTATCATCAAAAGGAAGGCGAGATGCGGGTTGAAATTGATTAGATTTTCCAAATCACCACGAAATGCAAAAACCAGCGCTCCAAAGAGTGCGATGGCGACACCCAGATACTGAACTGCTCGCAATCGTTCGTTAAGCAACAATGCCGAAAACAAGATCGTGAGCAAAGGCACACTGGTATATCCGGCGCCAAGATCTATCAGATCATTGGATTGGAGCGCTGTATATACAAACCAGGGCGTAGCCACCACGCCAATGCAAGCAAGGATTGTAGTACGAAGCCAACTGCCCTGAAAATGATGGAATGGGTTGCTCCGTCTCTTCAGAACAAGTGGTAAAACAAATATTGCTGCAATCAGGCAGCGCCAAAATGTTAATACAACCGGATGAACTTCGTTGACTGCCAGATTGCCGAACAAAAAGTTCCCGGCGCTGATCAGCATTGCAAGCAACAATGCCCCGTAAGCCAGTGCAGTTTTGTTCATTTTCATGGTTACATCAGAGCATGACCGGCTTTTGAAACAAAGCTTCAATCGATGCAGCAATTGTGTAAAAACCACCTTAAAAAACTTGCACTGCTTTGACCTCGAAGCTCGGAAAGCGGCCCAAAGGAGACCTTCAGGGTGGTTCTGTGATGCTGCGGTCGCAGCCCTCGAAACAGTTCTGTCGAATGACTGCTTTGCCTTGTTACTGGTCGGCGCCGAATCATTAGATCATCTTCTGCAGTTTCCTATCGGCGCGGATATCGGTCGTGAAATATGACCGCTTGTCCTCGGCTGTGCCTGCGGGCCGCACCACCCCTGTCGAATAGCGTTGCCTCGCCCCCCCCCCCCCCCCCCGCGTTTGCCACGTGGCAGATTAGCAGGAACAGGCAGCTTCGCTGTCTGACCTGCAAATCAGCTCTGATTGTCCGAAAGGGAAGTCAGAACAAACCAAACTGTCTGCGGGAGCATAATAAGGGGGCGGCGTGTTAGTTGATGACGCAAAGGTCAAATTCAACTGATGTCCAACGTTGGGGGCGCCATCTGATGTCGAACGTTCACCTTGTTTCTGGTCCACCTGTGACGGTTGGGTCAGATTCGTGTGACGTTCAACAGGAAATGTAGAACGTCACTGATACTTGACTCAATCGATATCCAAAACCTCAACAAATCGGCCAATCACGTCATCCATTTCTGACCCAAACGTCAAGCAATTCTGACCCAGAGCGAGCAGAACCCGCTCATCGGCACTGCTAACGATAGTCGCCGAACCAGCTTGCCAAATAGCCCATTCCTGGGCTTTAAACACAAATGCTTTAATAAGGCGCCTTGGACAGCGTCAACAAAAACGCAACTAAGTCTGCAATCTCTTGCTCAGACAAATTCAATTGCGAGAGAATGGCTTCACCGTCGGCGTGCAGCCTTTCCGTATTGATTTTGCTGTAATGCCGGATCACAGCGTTCAGATCCCTTAGGCTGCCGTCATGCATGTACGGCGCGGTTTCAGCCACTCCGCGCAGGCTGGGCGTGCGGAAGGTTCCAAAATCAGCGTGGCTCCGGCGTACATTTCGAACCGCCCAAGCACCTTGCTTATCCGGATCGTCATTCCAGTCGCCGTCCAGTGTATAGGGGCTTGAGAGCAAAATGTTCAATCCACCAAACCGACCTTCGTCGACCTCGGTTTCATTCAGAAAATATGGTACACTGGCATCGTGGAACTCATTGTTGGAAAACCTCGGGCCGTTGTGGCAAAATACGCAATTCCCGCGCCCTAAAAACAGCTGAAGACCTCGCTGGGCTGCCTCGGGGTAGTACGCGGCCGCTGGAAAATCTCGACGCTCTAAGGCATCGCGAAAATCGTCAAACTGCGTCCGGTCGGTAACCAAAATCTCCAAGTAAGCCGAAAGAGCTTTTGCAGTATTCACCAGAACAAGCTCTGGGCCTTGATTTTGGATGACGCCAAAAATAGCTTCAAAGTCATCAATGTAGGCACTTTCAGAGATTGCTGTTTTTAGGCTTTCGGGGCTGTGCGCCATCTCTTGCTCTTCGATGATCGGATGCAGGCTGGCTGCCCAAAGGTTATCGCCTTTGCCACCCCACCCATACCAGCGGAGTCCGGCCAGATTCCGCAGTGATAGAGTGTTTCAGTCTAACAATACACGGCCGAGCGCCCGCGCCTCCGACGTTGCAAACGCCTGTTCAGGATCATGACAACTTGCACAAGAAAATGCACCGTCGACGGATAACACCGGATCGTTGAATAAGGCCTCTCCAAGCGCGATCGCTCTGGCATTGTTCGAAACCCTATTGCTTGGGTCTGACTGGAAGGATGGTGGCCACGGCCCAAAGGAAAGCGTTTGTTCGATTTCGTCTGCAGATAACAAGACCTCTGCACGCACTGCACTTGTCAAGGCTATGAGCGCAGCTGTAACCCACAGCTTCATTTCAGCGCAATTTCTGACGAATAGAAAATTGATTGGCCATTGATGTCGACATCGACCTGCAGCTCCCACAAACCCGGCATGTGAAACAGCATATCATCAACGCGGAACGCTCCGCCGCCCAAGGCGGTAACTTTGGGGGTATAGTTCATACCATGTCGATGAGCCGGCATTATTGCATCCACATGCAATTGGCGAACAGCGGTCTCATCGCAAACTGAAACCAAAATGGAAAACGGTTGCGCCAACGGAATTTCGTCGACAGCCAGATACACCTCGGGCGCGTTTTGAGCGTCCGAATTCATGCGTTGCCCCGTCGCCTCACAAGCAACGGCCGCGCTGGACCATATAAGAAACCAAGCAGTGCAGTGGGTCATTCTGATGCCAGCAAACGTTCTGCGTTGGCATAGGCAATGTTGTCTGCGATCTGGTCCGGCAACAAATCCAACCATTCACGCGAAAAATCGGCATGAGGGCCTACGTAGTACCAACGTTCAGGTGCGAACGTATCCGTACCAACCATGAAACGATCCGGATGGGCTTCGAAAGCCTCCTTCCAATCGGGGTCAATTCTGCCTCTTGAAGCCATGTCTGAACGAAACGCCAGGTCGGCCCAAAGCCTGGGATACGTGTCCAGCGCGTCAACAACGCTCGCTGGATCATCAAAGCCAGAGTGCGCCCACAATACCCTTGCCTCCGGCCAGGTTTCGAAGATCAGGTCAACGGCCTCTCGATCGCCGTGGTGATGTAGAACAAGGTTCCGCTCTTTAGCCAGTGCAATCATAAGCTGGATGACCGGCGTCTTAATGTCGTCTCCGTAAGCGTGAAACTCGCCGATGGCTTCGTAGTCGTTCTTGGCCAGATTTGCTTCCAAATAGTCGACTACAGTTTCATCGTGCATCCAGGTGTTGATTTCACCGCGGCGACGGTAAGGGCGCAGTGCTGGCACGACTATATCTGGTGCTGCGGCCAACAATAGTTGAGTGCCATTGTCATCCGAGCTGGAGACCAGGGCTTTACGAACGCCCGCATCCCGAAGGATTTTGGCCACCTGTTCGGGAGGAACCAGTTTGACGGCATCGTGGCTGTAATGAATATGCGCGTCAAAGATCGGGCGCTCTTCTGCGATAGCACTACTGCAAATCAGCGCGGCACCTAATATGAAGATATGTTTCAGCACCTCAAGCCTCCTCAATATCGTTCAGACTTTGGCAAGCCTCACATCGAACTTCACGTGCAAGAAAGGTTCAGTGATCTTACCAGAAAGCTCCATGCCATCAGGAAATTCTGAAACTGGCCTTTCAACATAGGTCATCACCAGATCGTCGCGCACGCCAAACACCGTGTCTTCATCCAGATAGGGATCATCGTCGGGAAATATTTCTGTCACCAACGAGCGATAACCCGGGGCCTTAATGATGTAGTGCAAGTGCGACGGTCGCCAGGGATGGCGGCCGCAGGCGCGCAGGATATCCCCAACCGGCCCGTCAGATGGTACAGTGTATTCCACTGGCTTGACAGTGGTGAAAGCATAGCGGCCATCTGAGCCGACCGTCATCAAGCCATGAAAAGAATAGGTATCCTGTTCCTCATCCTGACTGGCGTAAAGCCCGTTTGGCGCGGTTTGCCAAATGTCGAGCTCAGCACCCGCAATCGGATTGCCCTTTGTATCCCGGATCACGCCTTCGGCCAGCAGAACCGGCCCTCCATAGTGGCGTTTCATATCGCCTCCGATCGGCAGCGGGGGTGCGCCAGAGACATGGAATGGCCCCAGCACGGAGGAACTGGTCGCGTCAGGGCTGGAATGCAGCATATCCACCAAAGACGACAGGCCTAGCACATCCGAGGCCAGAACAAACTCGTGCCTGTCTTCTGTTTCTACGGCGGCGCACCCCTCAAGAAACGCTATTCCTGCGCGCCATTCGTCATGTGTCAGATTGGTCTCACGGGCAAAACCATGAAGGTGTTTGACCAGAGACCCCATGATTTCACGCATCCTTGGATCGGTATCTTTGGACAAGTACCCCATGAAAACGTCGGTGATATTGTCTGAGGTAACAGAGCGCATCTTGGCCTCCTTATATCAGGGCAAGGCTGAGGATCGGGAATTCGATCAGAATGAACAGAACGATCAGCATCACGAACGCAAAGGGAAGTGCGCCCATGAAGACGTCCATTAGCGATATGCGGTCATCGTTGATCGTGGATTTGATGACGAAACAGGATATGCCTAGCGGCGGGGTCAAAAGTCCGATTTCAGCGCCGACAACAGTGATGATACCGAACCAGATCAGCGACATATCCAGAGCTTCGGCCATGGGCAGAAACAGCGGGACAACGATCAGAATGATGGACGCCGTATCGAGTAGTGTTCCCAAAAAAAGCATCAAGAGGACGTAGAGCAGCATGATCGACCAAAAGGACGCTGAATTCCCCGCAAGCAAGTCTTGCAACTGATTGGGCAGCCCGGCCAGTCCCAGCATGCGGCTGTAAATCGAAGCTGCCGTAATCAGGAACAAAATCGCCGCTGTAATGTGACCGGTTTCCAGCAACGCGTCCCAGAACGCTCTTGGTGTCATGGACTTGCGCGCGACGGCGATGACCAGCGCAACCAGTGCCCCGGCGGCACCCGCCTCGACAGCGGTTAGCCATCCTGTGTAAATGCCACCGAGCACTACCGTGATAATGAACAATGTGGGCAGGGTCTTAGATGCGATCTCGCGCCCGGACATCCATTCGGTGTCTTCGACGACCCGGCCGCCCACAAATGCAGGTGTGAAGCGGCCCATCAACCAGATCGCGCCCACATAAGCTATCGCCAGCATGATACCGGGTATTACTCCCGCCAGAAACATGTCCCCTACGGACTGTTCGGCGACAAAAGAATAGATGATCAGCATCGCCGAGGGTGGAATAATCATCCCCAAAACCGACGACCCGGCCACAACCCCAACCGCAAAACGTGGATTATATGCCTGCGCCATCATCTGCGGGACCGAGACCTTGGTGAACACTGATGCGGACGCAATGGACGACCCGGTAACGGCCGCAAACACGGCGTTTGCTCCGACGGTCGCCATTCCGATACCGCCTTTGACCTTGCGAAACCGCATGGTCATGACTTCGTAAATGTCCCTGCCTAGTCCCGCTTTTGAAACGATGAGACCCATAAAGGTAAACAGCGGGATTGTCGCGAAACTGTATTCCATCGCGCTGTCGCCTACCGCAACCTTCAGCAGGTTGAGCGCAAGCGTGAAGTTGTCCCGCATCAGCCAGATCGACACGAAGGAGACCACGCCCAAAGCAATCGGAATGTAGACACCTGCGTAGATCAAAAAGACGATGGCAATGACCGAGATCAGGCCAATCTCAATCGGCGTCATTCTGCGGCCTCGTCATGCTCGGGTGTACGGACAAGCTGCGGGCGGTCCTGCGCCGTGACGACCTTAAGCAGGAAGATCACGCAGGCAAGCGCAGTACCGCACGCGATGACCAGTTTGACCGGCCACCATGGCAATGTGAAAAGACCGGGCACTCCGAAGTAGTCCTGTGTCTGCCACATGTGTAGGAATTCAGGGAATGTCACATAGGCAATCAATGCCATGAAGATCGCCGAGATGGCATTGATGATGCGCCTCAGGTTGGCTGTTAGCCCCGGGCGACGATGGTGCAGCAGGTTCAGAAACCCGTCCGAGCGTGTTAGCCGGTCAACTCTGACCACGTCTGCCAACTGCAGAAAAACGATCATTACGACCGAGAACTGCACCATTTCATAAGTGCCACGTAATGGAGCTGAAAACAGGCCACGTGCAATAACGTCGACATTCAGAACAACCACCAACGCCAGGACGACGAGCGTACCCAAGGCGTTGGCGGCGATTGCGAGCGAATTGGCGACCCGCGACAGGCCAGCAACTACGGTCGTCAGCATGAAAGGCCCCTTTCCCGGATCGCCGGACAGTTATTCGGCTGTCCAGTCACGCACTCCGGTGAAACCGGCATCCTGAAGCTTGCCAAGGTAGGCGGCCAGCATCTCTGTGCCCTGCTCGCCGTTATCGTTCAGCGTCGCGGCCCATTCCTGCGCGACATTCGGCATGGCGTTTGCCCAAGCGGCACGGTCTTCGTCCGAAACCTCAACGATTGTTCCACCCGCTTCAACATACGCATCCCGCGAAGCAGCGGCGCGGTCCATCGCGATGCCGGCAACATGGTCACGGTAGTCGATGGCCACGGCCTTCAACACGTCTTTGACTTCGTCCGGGAGGCTAGCCCAATAGTCGGCATTGACGGTGATGGTCTTCGAATTCACTGCTCCAAGATCAGCCTTGAGCATGTAAGGTGCTACTTCCGCGATCTTAAACGTCTTTGCGGCTTCGGGCCAAAGCATGCCGCAATCGACGAGGCCGGTTTGAAGCATGTTGTAGAAATCGGTTAGTCCCCCGCGTACACCGGCGGCATCCTTGATCCCTTCAAGATAACGCAGATTCAGGCCTGCTCCCGCGATTTTGCGGCCCTCAAGATCAGCAACCGAAGAAACAGGTTCCGTGCAGAAAATTTGATAGGTGTCGAGCACAACGCCCGTGGCAAGATAAACTTGGTTCTGCGCGGCAAACTCGTTCTGCATCGCAGGGTATTCGCGCGCGATTTCATCCACTGCCTTAGCCACGGCACGGGAGTCCGACGCCACGAAGGGTGTCGATCCCGAAATACCCTGGCTGGGCAGCTTAGAAGAATGAAAGATGGTTGTGACGATACCTATGTCGCCAAGGCCAAGCTGAATCCCTTCCAGAACGCCTTTCGGCTTAACGATTGAACCGCCGTAGTTCTCTTGCCAGTTCATTTTGTAGTTACCGGACTCAGCCAGCCGCTTGTCCACTTCTGGAATGAAAAAGTTGGTGAATTCCTTCACCCACAACGCCCGGTCTGGGTAACCATCGATCACGACAGCGGAAATGTTCTCTTCCGCCGCCAGAGGCATCGCTATGACGCCTGCCAGAGCAGCTGCCACAAGGCTGCATTTGGTCCAGTTTTTCATTTCTCTCCTCCCAGAAAGTCGGGTCTTTTTTATTTTTTTGTTTTGACCCAGTTGACGGTCAGGTCCGTGCCTGCCGCTTCAAACAGTTTTGCGATGGCGCAATACTTGGCTGTCTCCTCGCCCACGCGCGTCAGTTCCTCCTGACTGGCGGGCGTCTCACAATTCACGGTGAGTTCGATTTCCGGAAACGGAACATCGATCTCCTCCTCCATCAGCACACCACGCCGGTCCAACCTGCATTTCGCGTCGATTGTTACCGTGCCGAGTTCAATTCCCAAACGGTGCGCGTTTTTGTGCCCGATGACGTTGGTGCAGGCGATCAGCGCTGCCATCGCGGTTTCGGTCGGAGACGGGCCAAGATTTGTTCCGCCCCGTTCGACCGGTTCGTCGACGACAACATCCAAATCACGAATTGGAATCTCGGTGCGCGCGTGCGTCGGGCATTGAGCTGTCGTGCGGTACGTCACGACGGGTTTCACTTTCATAGCCACAGCGTCACCTCCTCATGCATAAGAGCAAACCTTTTCGAACGGAAAACGTGGAAGCTTCTGGAACAATCCGGTCTCGTCCGCGTAGCCCAAATTGCAAAGAAAATTGGACTTGAGCGTCGTGCCAGCAAAAAACTCCTCGTCGACGATTTTGTTCGAAAAACCTGACATGGCGCCGACGTCCAACCCGACAGCCCGGGCCGCAATCATGAAGTAAGCGCCCTGAAGCGTGCCATTTCGAAAGGCCGTGTCTGCCACGTAGTCGGGCTTGTTTTCGAACAATGACCGACGGTCTTCGTGCGGGAAAAGAAAGGGCAGTTCCTTCCAGAAGTCCATGTCATAGGCAATGATCGCCGTGACCGGAGCATCCATCATCTTTGGCACATTCTTCGGCTTTAAAGACCTTGCAAGCCGCTCTTTCCCTTCGGGACTTTTAACGAAAATAAAGCGCGCGGGCAGCGTGTTCATGCTGGTCGCGCCGTTGATCGTGATGTCGTATATCTCTTCAAGCAACGCATCAGAAACTGGCTTGTCGGTCCACGCGTAGTGAGATCTGGACTCGCGTAAGATCAACGCAATCGCGTCATCCGACAAGCGTGGAATGCGTTCGCGCAGATCGCGGTGATCTTGCTGCGCCTTGGCGCGAAGTGCCTCCAGCTCTGCTCCGGTTGGTGCGCTCATGCTGCAACCACCTTGGACTTGGCGTCCTTTTCGTCAATGATTGGGCTGGCGCAAATTCCGATGCCTTCAATCTCGACCTCAACGGTTTCGCCGGGCTTTAACCAACGGGGATTGGGCTTTTTGGCGTGTCCGACACCAGGCGGCGTACCCAGCGCAATCAGATCCCCCGGCTCCAAAGTGGTATATTCCGAAATCGTCGCAATTACCTGCCGGACACCCCAGATCATATTGGCCGTGTTCGAGCTTTGCAGGATTTCGTCACCCACACGGCTTTCGATCTTCAGACCTGATGCCCCTTCGGGCAACTCATCCGGCGTCACGGTGAAAGGACCGATCGCGCCCGTGTCATCAAAGTTTTTGCCGGGCGTCCACTGAACGGTTTTGCGCTGATAGTCCCGCAGCGAACCATCGTTGAATACAGTGTAGCCAAAGACATAGTCCAGTGCGTCCTGTTCCGAGATATGGCGGCCGCGTTTTCCCACGATCAGCATAAGTTCGGCTTCGTAGTCGAGCTTCTCGGAACAGGCAGGCCGCACCATAGGTTGCCCTGCCGCCATGATCGAGTTCTTCCCGCGCATGAACAGCGTCGGATATTCCGGGATGTCATACCCGCCTTCCTTGATGTGGTCCGTGTAGTTCAACCCCATGCAAATGATCGTTCCGGGAGCAGCAACGGGCAATGCCGGAGTGATGGAAGACACGGGCATTCTGTCTGCCGCGTCAATTTTGCCGACAAGTGAGTCGGCCAGTTCAGGCTTGGCTATCAAACCCATCAAATCCGAACCGACGGCAGGGTCCAAAGCCGTTAGATTCACTGCGTTTTCGCCGTTTACAACAAAAACCGCTGTGCCTTCCGAAGTCTCTCCCACCAGGTATTTCATTTTCACCATCCATGTCAGTTCGCTTGATTTTTGCCGACTATTTTGCCATATGTCAAATAATATCGATATTTTGGAGACGGCAAATGGTTGCTTGGGCAGACTACAAATCAGAAGCAAAAAGCCGCGGTGCGCTTGCTTTAGAGCTTTACGTCGCGCTGAGCACGCCAGCCAAAGCGCTCGAAGATGTAAAGGCGTCACTGCCAGATCACTTGGCGTATCAGGCGCAGTTGGAACGTTCGGGGCAGCTGGCTTTTGCAGGCCCCATGTCGGATGAAACCGGCGAGCATATGCAAGGAATGGGCCTGATCATCTATCGCGCCGACAACCTTGAATCCGCCCGGAAGCTGGCCGAAGACGATCCTATGCACAAAAGCGGGGCACGTAGCTTTGTACTTCGGCGCTGGTTGATCAACGAAGGCTCGCTGAACCTTTCAGTTGGTCTATCGACTGGAACGAGTGCCTTCAGTTAAGTGCACTCAAGAGTATTTGCCGCGAAATAGGAACAGTCGGATATGGACGCCATGCTTGATACCGAGGGCAAAGAGACATCAGCCACTCATGGAGCGTATCGAAGGCTGCGCGAAATGATCCTGACCGGAGAATTACCTCCGGGTCAAAAACTCAAGATCGAACAGCTTCGCGGGCTTTTGGACACTGGCGCTAGTCCGGTTCGTGAAGCGCTTAGCCTTTTGACTTCAGACATGTTGGTCGAGCGGATTGATCAGCGCGGATTTCGGGCAGCGCCAGTCAGCAAGTGTAACTTCGAGGAAATACTTCTGTTGCGCTGCAACCTTGAGGAAACCGCGTTGCGCGCTTCCATCACCAATGCGGATGCGGCCTGGGAAGATCGGCTTGTCTTACGTCACCATCATATGAAAAAGGCCAGCCAGAACGGGGCGCGGGACTTTGAGGACGCTCACAAGGCGTTTCATATGGCCTTGTTGGACAATTCGAAACTGCCGTTGCTGCTGCGGTATTGCTCGCAACTTTATGACCTGAACATTCGCTACCGCTATCTGGCGGCCGGCGGGTCGAGCTACAAAAAGCGAGACATCGCCGCTGAACATCAGCAAATCCTGGACGCCGCATTAAATCACGACGCAGACAGCGCAACTCGGCACCTAATCGATCACTACCGCCGAACAGGTGAGTACCTTAGCAGCCAGATGGAGCCCTGAAATGCAGCGGAATTGGTTTCTGGGTGATCTACTAAACCAATTGCTGGACCGTCCCGACAATAGGCGTGGCAAGGATGACAAACGGTCCATTGCCGAGCTATGTGAGGCGCTTTTATCTGCGGAAGGTGAAGTATCAGGCTTCACGCTAGCGTCTACGATCCTTGAGCGCTACCACACCCTGAATGATGCGGAGAAACTAGACTTTTTTGTCTATTTGAATGACCAACTTGAGTTGGACGCAAATCAGCTTTCTGAAGCAGCCCGCCTCTACGCCAGTGACCAAAGTGTCAATCTTTATCAAAAACTTAGTGAAGTTTCAGAGCCACGGCGGCAAGAGTTATTGCGACGGCTGAACCAGCCGTCTGGTGCGACGCAGGAACTTGTAGCCATACGCGTTGATCTGCTGTGCTTTCTCAAATCCAAACCGGAACTCAAGCGAACGGATATCGATTTCGTCCATTTATTGCGCAGCTGGTTCAACCGAGGCTTTCTTGTCCTCAAGCAAATCAGTTGGGACACCCCTGCCCGCGTTCTGGATAAGATCGTCGCCTATGAAGCGGTACACCAGATCAACGATCTGGACGATTTGCGGCGAAGGCTCTACCCGCCAGACCGTCGTTGTTTTGCGTTCTTCCACCCCTCGATGCCAGATGAGCCACTGATTTTTGTTGAGGTCGCTCTGACCGCTGAAATCCCGAATGCAATAGATACGCTTCTATCCGAAGCACGAGAACCGATCGAAGCCGAGCAGGCAAAGGTCGCGGCGTTCTATTCCATTTCAAACTGCCAAAAGGGTTTGGCGGGCATCAGCTTTGGGAACCTATTGATAAAGCAGGTTGTGACCGAGCTTTCGCGGGAGCTTCGCGGGCTTGATACCTTTGTGACATTGTCGCCGATACCGGGGCTAAACCGGTGGCTGGCTGGTGAAACAGACAACCCGGAACACGGGCATGCCGCCGAGGCCGTGCTTGCAGAAACAGCAACACCGCAGGACGTGCGCGCGATGGCCGCCCGGTACTTGATGTTCGCCAAGCGCGAAGATGGCATGCCGCCTGACCCTGTGGCGCGCTTTCACTTGGGAAATGGTGCCGAGCTTCATGACCTGCATACCCAGGCAGATCAGTCGCCAAACGGACGCGCCCAATCCGGAGGTGCGATGGTCAATTACCTTTACGATTTGAACAAAACAGAACGTTACCACGAAGAATTCGCGACACGTGCCACGATCCAAGCCTCGCGTTCAATTCGCGCGGCTTCAACTGCGACGCTTGCGGTAAAGCCTAGGGAAAATACAGCGTGACTAATACACTTTACGACAGTTTGTTTGCCCGCCACGAGGGCAACACGGCTCCATTCCTGCAACTCGATAATGGCCAGGTGGTCACTTATGATGAGTTTCTGCAGCGCACCGCGCAAATCGCGCATGTCTTGCAGAACAGCGGAGTTTCCCCTGGCAGTCGCATCGTTGTGCAAGCGCCCAAGCAGGCCGACACGATTGCGCTCTACGCCGCTTCGGTTCAGGCAGGTGCTGTCTACCTGCCCCTAAACACTGCCTATACCATGGCAGAGTTGGACTATTTCATCTCTGATGCGCAACCTGCGTTAATCGTTTGCGACAGCCACGACAAAGTTGAATTCGAACAATTGGCGACCCGGTCTGGTGCAAAGCTGCTGACCTTGGGTGGCGAAAATCCAAGCTTGAGCCACGAAGCGGACGCACAGCCTTGTGTATTCGAAACCGTGGATCGCGCGCCGGACGACCTCGCGGCGCTTCTTTACACATCAGGTACCACGGGCCGGTCCAAGGGCGCGATGCTCAGCCACCGAAACCTGCTGTCCAATGCCCAAGCCCTTGTGGATTTGTGGGGTATCACCGACGCTGATCGCTTGATTCACGCGTTGCCCATCTTTCACACGCACGGGCTTTTCGTGGCAATGAACACATCACTACTCGCCGGTTCCAAAGTGCGGCTGATGAAAAAATTCGACAATGGTATGATCTTGGAGGAATTGCCCCACTCGACCCTTCTAATGGGAGTCCCCACTTTCTATACCCGATTGCTGGCGGATGACGGTTTCACCGCAGAGATCACAGAGAACATGCGCCTGTTTGTTTCCGGCTCAGCCCCGTTGCTGGCAGAAACCCATGTGGCGTTCGAAACGCGCACCGGCCACCACATCCTTGAGCGCTACGGTATGACCGAGACGAACATGAATACCTCTAACCCTTATGGCGGTGAGCGTCGCGCGGGAACTGTTGGTATAGCCATACCCGGCACCGAGGTGATCGTAACCAACCCTGAAACTGGAGAACCGCTGCCCCAGGGCGAGGTCGGAATGATCGAAGTGCGTGGCCCCAATGTTTTTCAGGGCTATTGGCAAATGCCCGAAAAAACGGCTGAAGAGCTTCGAGAAAATGGATTTTTCATCACCGGAGATCTGGGCCAGTACAGCGAGGATGGCTACCTGTCGATTGTAGGTCGGTCAAAAGACCTGATCATCACTGGTGGTTACAACGTCTACCCCAAAGAAATTGAAGACGTTTTGAACGATGTCGATGGTGTTCAGGAATCGGCGGTCTTCGGGGTTCCCGACAACGAATTTGGAGAAGCAATTATTGCTGCTTTGGTTGCCGAGCCTGGAGCACAGCTTCAGGTGGAACAGATCGACTCGATCATCAGAAACAAACTGTCGCGATTCAAACATCCTCGCCGCTACGAACTCGTCCAGAAGTTGCCGCGAAACACTATGGGAAAAGTTCAAAAGAACGTGCTGCGCGAACGGTACGCGAACAAGGAACTGTCACCGGCGGTATCTTAGGAAGCCCATCCAGACGCTCAATCAAATCAAGACTTTCAGATCGGATACTACCCACCCTTCAGACTGCCAAACTCATCAGGAGATCCACAATGACTCGCATGACGGCAAAAGACTTCGACCAGGAACTTCTGGACCTGTATGACTTTTACGCGCACGGCAAGATCACCAAGCGCCAATTCCTGGACCGCGCAGGCAAGTTCGCGGTCGGCGGCGTGACAGCGGCCGCGCTGCTGAACATGCTCAGCCCGAACTACGCGATGGCTCAGCAAGTGTCGTTCAACGATCCCGATATCCACGCGGACTACATCACCTACCCTTCACCGAATGGAACCGGTGATGTTCGCGGCTATCTTGTCCGACCCGCCGGCGTTGAAGAGCCCCTGCCCGCGGTATTGGTAATCCACGAAAACCGCGGCCTTAACCCCTACATCGAAGATGTGGCGCGACGCTTGGCGAAAGCAGGCTTTATGGCTCTGGCTCCAGACGGTCTGACGTCGGTTGGCGGATACCCAGGCAACGATGCTGATGGGCGCGAGCTTCAAAAGACGGTCGATCGGGTCGAGCTGATGAATGATTTCTTCAATGGCTTTGAATACCTATTGAACCGAGAAGACTGCACCGGGAAGGTTGGCGCTGTGGGTTTCTGCTATGGCGGTGGTGTGGTCAGCGCAATTGCCGTGGCTTACCCGGAACTGGCCGCAGGCGTGCCATTCTATGGTCGCCAGCCAGCAGTTGAGGATGTGGCTAAAATTCAGGCACCGTTACTGATTCAGATGGGAGAGCTTGATGAGCGCATCAACGCAGGTTGGCCGGATTTTGAAGCCGCCCTGCAATCCAACGAAAAGGTTTACGAGGCCTACATCTACGAAAATGCCAACCACGGTTTTCATAACGATAGCACGCCTCGTTATGACGAAGAAATGGCGAACCTAGCCTGGGACCGCACCATTGATTGGTTCAACACTTACCTGAAGTAACTACAGTATACAGCGAAGCGAGCATTGTGTTTTCCTCGCTTCGTCGCAACCCACAGTTTACCGGGGCCAAGTCATTTGAAACCCCAGTATTCTATTTCTCATGATCAGATTGATAGACAGGAACTCTTGGCTAAAAGGCTTGGGTGCAAAGAACATCTGATTTGAGCCCCAAGGCAGCAGTCTCAAATTCAATGAATCACTTTGACCGCTTTAAACGGATAGCAATCCCAAACAGATTAGAATTGCGAGCTATTTCGCAATACCGTTAGCATCGCGGAGAAAACGCGAAGTGTCTGGGTCAATCCAGGGTAGGTCAAAACTGCATCTCCGAAATCAGGGCTAGAAATCACCTTTTGTCGAATGAGCTGTCAGGTGCTCCGACCAAACAGTTGAGCACCCACGGGTAGCTTGTCGTGACATAGTATCCGTATTGGCCATCCACAGTCATGCCATTGCACTTATCTAGATCGCCAGCCTCTGTGAACTCGTAGTCGTCGATATATGTCCCGTCCGGCGTACCACCGGGCCCTGTAGGTGGAGCAGGTCGTGGTGTAGTTTTGAGTTCATAGCCAGAGATCGCAGGTCTAATTTTGCCGTCGCTGTCTTTGAAAATCGTCCCGTAGATCGGAAAGCCGTCAGCTGCGAAGCCAATAACAGGTGACGGTTTATCAAGGTCGTGATCCAAAAACAGAGCATTTGGATTGGAATGGTAGTGATACCTCCCATCGGGCTGGGCGTGAGCATTGTGAAGATCTACGCCAAAATACTGATCGTAGGACGGCGGATCGAGCAGCCAAGGATCAGTGTCTCGACACCCTGCCAACACATTGCCGTTCTTATCTGCTCGCGGGCCGCTCGGGCGATAACACCCAGCCGAAAGCAAATCGACCGGCACGCCATTCAACAAAATGGCATCATAACTCCGTTGCGACAGCACGGTTTGGTTACGGGCCTTTTCCGGATTTCTGGGAATCCGAAAAGTGCCAGGCAATTCGCGTACATTGTTAGCGAAGTTGGCTGTGGGCCCGTTGAAATCATGGTTAGGAATGCCATTGGTCTTGAGGGTGCAATGCTGGCTTTCTGCCGAAATTTCGATTTCGGAGTTAAACCGTTGTTGGCGCGTTACGTCCTCCACCGAAGCAGAATACACTCCTTCATAATCCGCGCAGTCTCCAGATCGGTTGCTGAGCAAAAGGTTGGTGATGTCTTGGGCTTCGTTTTGAGCATGAGCCTGAACGGTAACAAAACCCACCAAAAGCGCGCTGATTGCCAAATATACCAATCGCATGGTTCAACCTCCTGAGGGTTTTCGAAATTCCAAAAATAAGCCACTCGATGAGAGGTTAGGCCAAGCGTCCAATCATCAGAAGGCAACGCGGTCTCCCCCCTTTCAAATCAAGAATTTCCCTGGCTTCATCAGGCGTCGCCACCTGACTGCCCAGATCTTCTACGATACGCCGAATTTTGGCGACTTGCTGAGCGTTGCTTTCGGCCAACTTTCCACGCGAGATGAACAAGCTGTCTTCCAGGCCAACGCGAACGTTGCCGCCCATCTGACTTGCAGTGGTAGCAAGCGACATTTGCGCACCTCCGGCTCCGAGAACGGACCAGCGGTAGTCATCGCCAAACAGGCGATCTGCCGTGCGCTTCATGAAGATCAGGTTGTCGACCTCGGGCCCGATGCCGCCGAGTATTCCAAAGATGAACTGAATAAAAATCGGCGCTTTGAACAGCCCGATATCCATGCAGAATCTTAGGTTATACAAGTGGCCGACATCGTAGCATTCATGTTCGAACTTGATGTCATGCGGCGCGAGCGTTTCTGCCGCTTCGCGAATGTCCCGGAAGGTATTGCGAAAAATGTTCTGATCGGAATTCGCGACATAGTCCTTCTCCCAATCAAATTTCCAGTCGTCATCGCCATACCGGTTAGCCAGCGGATGAAACGAGAAGTTCATCGAACCCATATTCATCGAGCACATTTCCGGGCTGAAGGTCTTGGCCGGTTTGATCCGGTCCTGAATGGATAAAGTCAGCGACCCTCCGGTCGACAGGTTCACGACAGCATCCGTCGCTTGTTTGATGCGCGGCAGGAAAGGTGCGAAGTCATTCGGGTCGACCGATGGTGAACCGTTCTCGGGGTTGCGCGCATGCAGGTGCAGGATCGACGCGCCGGCCTCCGCAGCGTCAATCGCCTGTCGCGCGATGTCATCATAGGTGTACGGAAGTGCATCCGACATGGTTGGCGTGTGGATAGCCCCGGTTACGGCGCATGTGATGATCGTTTTTTTCTGACGGGCCATAAGTTCAGTTTTCCTTGGATTGTCCGATGTGCTTGACGCGATAGCCCAGCGGAAAAAGTTGCAGATCATAACGGCTGCGGATCACGCCCCAGATGCCTTTCGGTGCCTTGAGCATGACGACAATCGCAACCACGCCGAGTACGATCAGGTAGGTTGTTCCCAGGTCGGCCAACGTTTCGCGTAGGGCGAAGAAAACCAGCGTACCGATAATCGGCCCTTCGATGGTGCCGATGCCGCCGATCACCACGATGAATATGACAAAGGCGGTCCAGTCATTGACGCTGAACGCCGCATCCGGCGAGATGCGTAGCTTTTGCAGGAAGATGAGCGCACCGATCATTGCCGTAAACGCTGAGGTGACAACATAAACGATGAATTTTGTGCGCCAAATATCAATACCCAAGCTGCCGGCTGCGAGTTCGTTGTCGCGAATTGCCGTCAGCGCCAACCCTTTCCGCGAGCGTAGGAAGAGATACACGGCTGTCACCACCAGAACAGCGGCCCCGAGCGCCAGCCAATAGCTCAGCGCCTCACGCATCGCGCGCCCGGACGCCAGTGATTTAACGATGGCGACGGGCAGCGAAGATCCTGATCCTCCGCCAAGCGCTGAGATTTGCGCGAAGCTAAGTCGAAAGACTTCGGCGATGACCCAGGTGCCTATGGCAAAATAAGCGCCCCGAAGCCTGAAGATCAAAACTGCAACCGGGATTGAGATCAAAGCCCCCAGCACTCCTGCAGCTGCGATAGCAACCAGTGGGTGCAAACCGCCAAGCATCGTAAGCGCAAAGAGCATATAGCCGCCAAAGCCCACATAGGCTTGCTGACCAACAGAGACGAGACCGGCATAACCCGCCATGAGGTTCCAAAGAGTGGCGAGGGACAGGTAGAGAAACAGCTCTCCCATCAGGCGCATGTCAGCGCGGCCTGCCCACCAGGGCGCTGCAATCAATACAAGCAGAGCAATTGCGGTTAGGATCGCGGCAACACGGGCTGCTTTTGACGATCGAGAAACAGAGCAGTCCTGTAGGTTCATCCGGAAAT
Organism: Ruegeria sp. CDSC085; assembly: GCF_059610465.1. Taxonomy (NCBI): domain Bacteria; kingdom Pseudomonadati; phylum Pseudomonadota; class Alphaproteobacteria; order Rhodobacterales; family Roseobacteraceae; genus Ruegeria; species Ruegeria sp. CDSC085. The sequence continues at coordinate 63,976 of NZ_JBXWNR010000014.1, forward strand.
CCTCGGGAAGAGGCCGTTCGGACGAACGGCAAGAATAACAAGGAAAGCAATATGACCGGCAAGCAGCTGCCAGCCCGGATCAATCTTGGCTCCGATGGTTTGCGCAACGCCAAGGATAACGCCGCCAATCAACGTACCCCAAAGGTTGCCTAGCCCACCGATGATAACGGCCTCAAAGCCAAAGATCAGGCGCCCCCCGCCAATGGAAGGATCAAAGCTTGTCCGAATACCAAGCAGGATACCGGCGATTGCCGTCACGCCGAGGGCCAGCGCCATTGCCAGGCCAAAGATATGCCGACGATTGAGACCCATGAGCTGTGCGATGTCTTGATTGTCAGAAACCGCTCGGAACGCGCGCCCCAGAGCGGTATGATAGAAGGTCCATTGCAGCCCCCAGATCACGGCGACGGCTATACCGAAGGTGAGAAGCGGTAAGATTCCGAGTGCCACACCGCCCACGGCAACGCTTGCTGTTTCCAGCGCACCGGCATTCAATGTTTGGGGGTCTGCGGTGTAGACCTCCAGCAACCCGTTCTGGATGATCACGCTTAGGCCGAAGGTCACAAGCAGGGGTGGAAGAATATCATCGCCCAGAGTTTGGTTCAGCAGGCCCCGTTGAAGGGCGTACCCGATAAACGCCATGGCGGGTACGACGATCACCAGCGCCGCCACCGGATGCATCCCCGTTGCGGTTGTGACGGTCAGGCCAAGGTAAGCGGCCAACACAATCAGATCGCCATGGGCGATATTGACGAGCCGCATGACTCCAAAGATCAACGACAGACCCGCAGCAAACAACGCGTATAGCCCACCCAGCAAAGTTCCCTGCACGATAGCGTTCAGCCATTCCATATTATTCGATCCCGAAATACGCGCGCGAAATGTCTTCGCGCGAAACGGTGTCGGACGCGCTTTCCAGCGAAACGCGCCCCTCCTGCAGGCAGTAGACCCGGCTTGAGACCGACAGTGCCTTGGTGACGTCCTGTTCGACGATGATCGCACTCATGCCCTCGCCGATGATGCCGGGCAGCGCTTCGTAGATGTCTTTGATGATGATCGGCGCGAGCCCGAGGCTGATTTCGTCGAACAAGATGAGATCTGGATTAGCCATCAGTGCGCGCCCGATTGCGACCATCTGCTGTTGACCGCCCGAAAGCGATGTCGAGGCCTGATCTTTGCGCTCTTCAAGGATCGGGAATAGATCATATACTGCTTTCAGATCCCAAGGGCCTGCGCGACCAACTTGGGCGCCGATCATCAGGTTTTCTTTGACAGACAAAGAGGGGAATAGCTGTCGACCCTCTGGCACCATCGCCAGTCCACGTTCAGCAACCTGGTCCGCGCGAAGTCGACTGATATCCTGACCCCGGTAGTGAATTTGATCCTGGCCGTTTGTCAGCAACCCGGTGATAGACCGCATCAGGGTCGTCTTGCCTGCACCGTTCGCACCGATAATGGCAAGAACTTCACCTTCGCCAACCTCCAATTCGACATCGTACAGTGCTTGGAAGTCGCCATAGTGCGCGTTCAACCCACGTGTCTGCAGAATTGGATCAGGCATCGGCTTCGATCCCCAGATAGATTTCTTTGACTTCAGCGCTTTCCATGATTGCCTGTGGTTCGCCCTCGGCGATCTTCCTTCCGAAATCGATGACGATCAGGCGGTCGACAACGGCCAGCAGGGCGTGCACAACATGTTCGATCCAGATGATGGTGACGCCAGAGGCGTGGATGTCTTTGATGGTCTGGACCAGTGATTTGCACTCGGCTTCGGTCAAACCACCGGCAATCTCATCCAGCAACAGCAGTTTGGGCTTGGCGCAAAGCGCACGTGTTAGTTCCAGGCGTTTACGCTCCAGCAAAGTCAGGCTACCAGCAAGAACGTTTGCCTTGGGCAGCAGTTCTGTTTGGTCCAGAACCTCCAGACAAAAGTTTTCGGCCTGGTGTCCATGCATGCCAGCTGATTGCGTGGCGGCGATCATCGCGTTTTCGAAAACAGTCATGCCCGAAAACGGCTGCGGGACCTGAAAAGAACGCGCGATGCCTGCATGGCTGCGCTTTGCCGCGCTCCATTTGGTGACGTTCTGCCCACTGAATTCTATCACCCCGGAATTGGATTTGAGCGTCCCCGTGATCAAGTTGAACATCGAGGTTTTGCCGGCGCCGTTGGGGCCTATTACCCCGAGTGCCTCGCCTTGCTGAACCTCATAGCTCAGTGCATCGGCGACAGTTACTGCGCCAAATGCCTTGCTCAGGTCTTGGAGTCTCAAGATTGTCGTCATGCTTCTCTCGGATGGAGGGTTCGGCGCCAAGATCGGCGCCGAATGTCTGGTTAGCCCAGCAGTTTCATATCTGCCGTCACCGGAACTTCGGGCGCGGTGCTGTTTGCAACAATCTGCAACTCATAGGCGTCTCCGGACTTCTGCCACTGGCCACCGACCAGCGGAGTTTTGGTGACGTTGTTCATTGGCCCATCACCCCAGTTCACCGGCCCGACAATTGTGTTCAGGTTGGTGGACGTGATTGCCGAAATGATCGCAGACGGGTCTTCCAGATCATCCGCTCGTTTGATGACGTCTGCGACGACCTCAAACAGGGCATGTTTAAAGCCAAGGGGTTGGGTCCAAGGTCGGCCCGACTCTGCCGTATAACCCTCAGCAAGGTCTTTCGAAGAAATGCCCGTGAGTGAGGACGAGAAAGGATGGTGCGGAGACCACCAGACCTCGGTCGACAACCCGTCACCACGGTCGCCCAGCGATTCAATGACAGATGGGAACAGAAGTGCCTTGCCAATTGTGACGACCTTCGGGTTAAACCCTTGCTGGGCCGCTTGGCTCCAGAACGTCGCAAAGTCCGGCGGGATCATGTTGCCAGTGACGATTTCGCAGCCAGCAGCCTTGAACGCTGCGATCTGATTTGAGAAGTCATCGGACAGAGGCTGATAGCGACCGGGATCGGTCAGCGTGTATCCGGCGGCGGCGAGCGGCTTTGGCAGACCAAGTTCCGCATCGCCCCAAGCATTGCCGTCAGCATCGTTGGGGAAAAGACCACCCACAGTCTTGGTCACGCCGGTTTTGTCCCACATATCGAGAAAGGCGGCGATCACATCCTCCAAACCCCAGAAAAAGTGATAGGTCGTTTCAAACCCCTCACCCGGAACACCGTTGCGGCCAAAGAAGTAAGGCTGCCACGGACAGTCGGTAGTGATGCAGGGAACTTCATTGATCTCTGCCTGATCGGCGACAGGGTTCACCGTGTCCGGTGTTGAAGCCGCAACGATGATATCGACCTCATCGCCCAGGATCAGGTCAGCTGCAACCTCTGCTGCTCGGTTCGGGTTGGACTGGCTGTCTTTTGAGATGATCTCGACATTCTAGGTCTTTCCATTGTTGTCCAACCCGGCCGAAAAGACCTGCTGTATGGCTTGAAGCACGTACTCGTCGGCCTCAGCGAAACCAGCAAGCGGTCCGGTGCGAGGGCTAACGTTGCCGACCCGCAGCGTTGGGTTTGCGGCGTAGGCGCGCGTCGCCCGAAGAATGGCCGGCGCGGCGATTGCCGCCGTAGCACCGGCAATAAAACTGCGCCTAGTGGCCGTTTTGAAAGTCCTTGTCATTGCGTCCTCCCTTCACCGGCCTCCCGCCAGTGTTTGATTGATCTTACAAAGTCTTCTCGAGATTTTTCAGGTGTTTCGCGACGCGGTGGCGAACCTGATCCGCCTCGCCCTCGGCCCATTTCCTGAAACCTTCGCCGGATTTCATGCCTAGCTTGCCCGCTTCAACGAGCGACTTCAGGTAGGATGAAGGTCCCTTATGCGCTTCGAGATCGTGCAGTACGTTTTCGTGGATATCGAGTGTCAGGTCAGTACCCACCAAATCCGCGTTTTCCAACGGACCAAGGACCGCCAATCGCCGCCCAAAGCTGGACTTGATCACAGTATCAACAGCTTCCGCGTCGCAAATACCGTTTTCCACCAGACTGACCGCTTCGCGCCACAGCGCATGTTGAAGGCGATTGCCGATAAAGCCGGGCACGTCCTTCTCGACCATAACCGGAGTTTTTCCAGCGTCCTTCAGCAGATCGAACATTGTCCGTGCTATCTCGGGGTCTGTCCATTCCGTCTTGATGACTTCGACCAACGGAATCATGTGCGGCGGGTTCCACCAATGCGTTCCCAACGCACGGCTTTTCAGTCGCAATTCAGACATGATCTGAGTGATAGGCATGACCGAGGTATTGGACGCGAGTATGCAGGTCTCTGGTGCGTGCGCCTCGATCTCAGCAAAGATCGCTTGCTTGAGCTCCAACTTTTCCGGCGCCGCTTCAAAAACAGCATCGGCATTTTGAATCGCACCTTCCGTCGTCGCAAAGATTTCAATCATCTTGAGGGTATTTGTGATTGTGGCCTCGTCGTCCCCCATCGCGGCCATGCTGGCGCGGATGCGGTCAGGCACGTTGGCTCGTGCCTCCTCAAAAGGATCTGTGATGGCGACATATTGACCTGCTTTTGCCAAGGTCAGGGCGATACCGTGCCCCATCAGACCCGCGCCAATTACCGCTATTTGCTGCTTCTTGCGCACCATTCTTTATCCCGCCGTATATCCGCCGTCGGCATGAAGGATATGCCCGGTGTAAAAATCAGAGGCGCGTGAGGCGAGAAAAAGCAGGGGTCCGGCCAGATCTTCCGGCTCACCCAGCCGCCCCTTTGGAACACGGGTCAGGAAGCCATCGCGCACTGCCTTCGCTTCGTCGGTTTCCTCGAACATCCAAGCAGTCAAAGGCGAACGGAATACCGTCGGCGCGATCGCGTTGACGGTGATCCCAGTTGGACCCAGCTCACATCCCAAGGCTTTGGTTATCCCGTTCACAGCAGCCTTTGACGCGCAATACGCTGTGTAGCCGGCAGGGTGGCCCAAGATGCTGCGCGCGGAACTTACGAAAATGATCTTTCCGTATTCACTTTGCTTCATGTGCGCCGCCGCCGCGCGCGCCAACAACCAGCTCTGGTTCACGTTGGCGTCCATCACTGCGTCAAAGGTTTCCGGTGCCATTTCGTTGATCGGCGCAACTTTGTTCATACCAGACGCGACAACGAGAATGTCGAGCTTACCATAGTTGTTGACGGCTTCGTCGACCAATGCCTCACATGACGCTTCATCAGTCGGGCGCGCATTTTTTGCGACGACGGTCGCACCAAGCGCCTCGCACTCTTTGGCAATCTCGTCGAGCGCTTCTTGATTGCCCGCAGCCAGAACCAGATTGCACCCAGCACCAGCCAGAACGCGCGCAGCAACCATGCCAAACGCGCCGGATGCTCCGGTGATCAGTGCGACGTTGTCTTCTACGTCAAACATCTTGAGTGGATCAGACATTCTTTTCGTCCTTAGTTTTCTGGCGGATACGGAATGACCACCAGCATTTTGCAGGTGTGGTTGGCGCGGTTTTCAATTTTGCGCACTTCGCCGGGTGCGATCGTACAGCTGTCCATGTGTCCAAGAGTGGTTTCGGTGCCATCAACGATGACAGTCATTTCGCCTTCCAGAACGACGTAGACTTTCTCAAAAGGTGTAGAGTCGGGGCCTGCGCCACCACCCGGCAGAAACTGGCTGAAGCCAATCCACTGGTTTGTCGGCCCGCCTTCCTCAAATCCCTGCAGACGAAGCCCATGACACCCAAAATGGTTCGGTGCTTCGTAGGGTAAGGCGTCTTGAAACCGTTTCAGGTGCATTTCCGTCTCCGCGTAGGGTAAAGGGCGGCCACTGGCGAACCGGCGACCGGTCCGTGAGTGTTCAGAATTCTTCGCCAGCCTCGATGCGGTAGGATTGGGTTTTGTCGATCATCGCCACCAAGCGGATGATGCAGCCATCGCCGCGGTCCCAGTTCCAAGGGAAAAACGCAAAGGTACAGCGCTTTCCTGTTACCGCGTCCAGATCACCCCCGACATTTTCGATGCCCAGGATACCTTTGGAGAACAGCATGTTGTGCACAGGCTCCCACTCGGGGAAATCAACTTCCCACGGTGTCCCGCCAGACCACTCAATATACTCTTTTTCGAGATGAGGCATGATCGGACCATTTCGCTGCGGACCAATGGCCGTGGCCAGCGGGTGATCGTTCGCCTGCGTATCGTGGCCAACAACTTTCACACCTTTTTCGATCATCCACTCCGCAGCGGAAGGAACGAGACCTGGGCAATACGCGAAATAATCGCCATCCTCATATTGCTTGTGCCAACCGGTATTGATGATCAGCACGTCACCCTTGCGGATCACATGCCCACAGGCTTTCTCCAGATCATCTCCGGTAATCTTCTCCCATTTCTTTTTGGGCACGGAAACCACGAGGCCCGAGCCAAAGAAATGTGGCAGAGGCACCTCATCGATGAACGGTGTTCCCTGAACGACATGTGCAGGTGCATCAATATGCGTGGTCACGTGCATCGTCGTCGTGATCGTCTGCGACAGAACCCCCGACTTGGCCATATAGTGCTTTCGGTCGATCTGAACGTCCTTGAAATACGGCCAGTTGGGACACTGAAACCCGTATCTGTGGCTCAGGTTATAGAACTCGAGCCCCATGTCGTTGTCGGTGTTTGCCTGAAACTCAATGCCACGGATTTCGACCATTGGGCATATCTCCTCTGTTCGCCGACAACGCGGCGGTGTTCGCTTTTCAATTATCTGGGTGGCTTCCCCACCTGTCCCGTATGATGATGCATACGCACCGCATTATGGTCAACTAAAAACTCACTATACGGTTGACTTGCACCGCATTGTGATACAACACTAAAAAATCGCCAGGCATCTAGAGCTACGATGCCAAGACAGGATGAGGTAGGTTAAATGTCTGAAAAAGCGGATAAAGGTGGCATTCAAGTCATTTCCAGAGCGGCCTCGATTTTGCGTGTCCTGAAAGAAAACCAATCCGGAATGAGCTTGGGGAAAATCGCCGAGCGCGTTGACCTGCCCCGCTCTACGGTACAGAGAATCACAAGCGCACTTGCTGAAGAAAAACTTGTCATAGCAGATGCAAATGGAGGTGGCTTGAGGCTCGGCCCCGAACTAAGTGCTCTCGCAGGCGCCGCGCAGTACAGCATCGTCGAACACTGCCGACTGCTTTTGACGGAATTAACCCAAAAAACCGGGGAAACCACAGACCTCGCTGTGATGCGCGGTATCGGCATGGTTTTCTTAGATCAGGTCCCAGGTGTCTATAGATTAACGACCGTTTCACAAGTAGGTGAGGTTTTTCCGCTGACCACCACTGCAAATGGGAAAGCCTGTCTCGCTCAACTCGATGAAGGAGATGCGACAAAGCTCATTCAAAACGAGTGGGAACGGAATGGTATCCAAAGGAATCTGGATGAGTTCCTTTCCGAACTGAATACGGTCCGCGAACAGGGCCTTGCCTATGATTTGGACGAGCATTCTGCCGGCGTGTCGGCGATCGGGTTTTCTTTCGTCGACTGGGTCGGAGACCTGCACGCGATCTCAATTCCAGTGCCAACGACGCGATTTGCACGGCAAAGAGCAACCATCGAACAAGCGCTTATCGAAACATCCACAAATATACATCAAACCTTCCAATAAGCTTTTGAAGCTGACTTTAGACAGATTGGTGTCTCTCGACCGACCTTGTCTGGCAGCCCGCACTCCCGCGTTCGCCACGTGACAGATCAGCAGGAACAGGCAGCTTCGCTGTCTGATCTGCAAATCAGCCCTGATTTTCCAAAAGGGAAGTCAGATCAAACGAAACTGTCTGCGGGAGTCTGAAATAGCAGCGGCGTGTTAGTTGATGACGCATAGGTCAAATTCAACTGATGTCCATCGCTGGGGACGCCTTCTGATGTCGAACGTTCACTGCTTTTCTGGTCCAACTGTGACGGTTGGGTCAGGTTTGTGTGACGTTCAACAGGAAATGTGGAACGTCACTGATCTTTGACTCAATCAGCCACCAAAACCTCAATAAATCGGCCGTTCACGTCATTCATTTCTGACCCAAACGTCAAGCATTTCTGACCCACCACGAAGAGCGGTCATTTGTCGACGCTGCGGCTAAGGTCTCAACTGAGCCCATTTTTGACAAATGCTGCGTGGCGAACGGACGACCGTTTCTCGCTTTTCCGCAAGAAACGGGTCGCGGTGTCAGGTTCGCGTAAGCTAATCCAATAGGTAAAGCGGTAGTGACGGAACCAGAAGACATGACAAACCAACCCGTGCCAGCAATGGACTTTAAAGCCAGCGTCATGCTGCTTCTGCTCGCTGCTGTTTGGGGCGGGTCGTTTTTCTTCGGCGAAGTTGCACTAACCGAGGTGCCTCCGCTGACAATTACGCTGCACAGGGTTATTTGGGCGGTTCCAATACTTGCAATCATCGTCAAATTCAAAGGGTTGAGTATACCGTGTGCCCCCCGGATATGGGGTTCTTACCTAGTTATGGGAGCACTCAACAACGCAATCCCATTCTCGCTGATTTTCTGGGGGCAAACACAAATCGAAAGCGGGCTGGCCTCAATCCTCAATGCAACAACAGCAATGTTTGCTGCGGTCGTGGCTGGCTTGTTTCTTAAGGACGAGCCGTTGACTCCGAAGAAGATAGCAGGTGCAGCACTTGGTATTTTAGGGGTGGCCTTCATTATGGGGCCAAGTGCATTGACCGAGTTCAATCCGAGCAATCTGGCACAGCTGGCTATCCTTGGGGCGACGCTCTCATATGCTTTTGCCGGTGTCTGGGGCCGAACTGCCCTTTCGGGCCAACCACCACTCGTGAATGCGCTTGGTATGCTGATCGGCAGCACTGTGCTGATGATCCCGGTTGTTCTTTTGATGGATGGCCCGCCAAGCTTTGCTCTTTCAACTGGCGTATGGGCAGCACTCCTAGGGATGGCGGCACTATCCACAGCGCTGGCCTATGTGCTATATTTCGCAATCCTTGCGCGCGCCGGTGCCGCCAACCTTCTATTGGTTACCCTGCTGATCCCACCGTTCGCTATTGGCCTGGGCGTTGCATTCCTTGGTGAAAAGATGGAGCCGGAGGCTTGGGTCGGGTTTGCGATCATTGCTCTGGGCTTTGCTGTAACCGACGGTCGGCTCTTTTCCCGCTTTGCCAGGCGCAAACCCCAAAAAGTCGAATGAGGCGTATTTGGAAACACCTTAACCGACAGATTACGGAGTGGCGATCCCCGTCGTCACCAACTGACCCGACCAAGCGTTGGGTCTTTTTTGAGTAGCGGACATTCGGCGTCAACAACCGAATGGCCGTGAAGTCCCGCTTAGCAGAAGTCGTCGATCCGGATCTCGAATGTCGGCAGTGGTCTGGCCAAATCCCGAGCCTTCAGCTCGTGACCGGGCTCTACCCATCCTGTGAATTTGGTTATCTAGCCGCGCGCGCTCGCAGCACGAAAATTGCTGCATTTGCGTGGTTCTCGGCGCTGCCAAGTGGTGGGAAAACTAGCCCTTTGCCTACGGCGCAGCGAGTTCACTTTCTTGAATTCTCTAGTTGCGCAATAAACCAGACTTACGCGGGCGTAGCTGCAGCTCATGCTGAAAACCATTTGCCTGTGCAGCAGTTCTCCTCAACTCAGATCCAGGCAAGACACTGTTTAAGGTAGGCTTGTCCGTTTGAAACCTGATACTCGCCATGTGCCATAACGACATTATCGATCGGGCGGGAGAGTAAGGTCGCTTTCAGATCTTTGAGTTTTGCGCGCTTCGTGAAAGTTATGCGCCAGTCCAGTGGAGCGTAGCCTTTACCTTTTATGACACCCCAATGACGGGCAATCCAGCGCTGCCAAGGGCGCCAATGTGCCTTGAGAAACTCTTCGGAAAAATTTTCAGAAAAATCAGCCATAATCAACGTTTTGGATTTGTGGTGCAGGAACAGAATTTCATCGTTTGCCCGCGACCCCGTTACATGAAACTGTTCAATTTCATCAGCCCAGTCGCTGGGCGCGCTGTCTGTCAGCGCTGGTTCAAAACTCAGATCCGTGCGCTTTTTCTGGGTTGAGAGGGGCCCCCAGATTTTGGCCTTTGGGAACCGCTGTTTCCAGTCCGCAATGAATAGATGGTGGATTGGGCAAGGGCTGACCAAATGGGAGACTGGCCCTAGCTCTTCGACATCGCGTGCCAATTCTTCACTGTACTGAATTGGGGACCAGACCCAGATATCGCCGTTGTTCAATCGGATAACAACTGACCGGGTTGGATAAGCAAAGCCCAAAAAAGTAACGCAATCTCCATCCACAACCCACAGATTATCGGCAATGGGATTTAACATGCTGAATCTCCAAACAATCCATCAGGTGCTCTTGATATATGGCGAGCACCCACATTCTTAGGTTCGTGAATTCCGATACTCCTCGAGGAATCGCATTTGTTACTTTTTCAAACCCTTTGGAATCACGATCGACACATCCATCCGAAATGCTAAGCCGTCCGGCCCACCGGGGGGGCTATCAGCCCAATAGGTGACGCCGCCCATTATCTGAACCGGAACCCGACCGAACTCCACCAGCTTGCCGACTTCAGCTGTCACAGGAACCCACCACTCGCCTGCAGTCCAGTCATACTCGCTCTCGGCGAACGTTTGAAAAGTCCATTGCGACGCGCTGGTGTAGGCCACAAACGGTTCCAAGAATGTTGTATTCACATCCGGAACATTGTCCCGCGTTTCCCAGACCCCCCATTGCTGCGTGATCAGACCGCCATAGGTCCAACCATTCTTTTGCACGAGGGCGGCGGCTGTTGGGCCAAGCGCCATGGTTCCTTCTCCGAGCAGAGCATCTGTGCTGGCTGGCCAGGTCACTTGCAGCCCAGCCCCCAGGGACAGATCACCAAATCGCGTTTGCTTTGCGTTGGGCGCAAGAAAGAAACCCTGCTCGATATCGCCCAATCCAAACTGACTGCCGGACGACCCAACAATGTTCTTCTGCTGTATGAGTGGTATGATTGTTCGGATTGTTAGGGTGAGATTGGAATTCAGCTCGAAAGGGAATATCGGCTGAAAACTGAGAGAGGTTCTGTACCCGTCATCAGATCCGATGTCGGGCGTATACTCCAGGATCAAAGGCAGCACGATCAGATCCGCGAAAGGATTGGCAAGGTCCTTGGCAATTTGCGCGGCGGTGTCACTGTTTTGAGCAGCCGCAGCGCCACCGAATAACGTCAGCCCAACGGAAAACGCTATCGCAATAGCTTTCGTAGCGCTGGTCCTGGAAACCGAAAACTGTTGGAATTTGAATGGGGAGTGTGTTTTGACCATGCTGTTTTTAAAAGACAGTTTAATAGACGTCGGAGGCTGAATCTATGGTTAGCACACTGCACAGGACCGGTCGTTGTCTCAGGGTACCAAAATGCACCATTCTCAACATGCCCACATAGGTTTTTGGACTGCGCCGGGGGTGAGAAACGAACAACTCGCTTTTCAGTTGGGGCCAGTTCTGTTTTGAGTGCGAAGGTTTAATCAGGAATAGTTTGCTTATTGTTTTGCTGGCAAACCGCTGCCAGATTTATACAATCTTTCTTGTAGGCAAGAGGGTAGGATGCTGTGCCTTCGGGGTAAACTCCGAAAGAGCAGCGTGGCGAGAGACATGGGCAGTTCACGATGAGCGGCAAGGATATTCTGACGAACACGTCAAAGTTCGATCTCATTCCAATATTCGAAACCCGTGGGCGTTCTAAGGAAGAGATCGTGGATTTTGCAGCTGACGCAACACGCGGCCTTGTCGACTTATCTATACCAGATGGGCTTGAAAGCTTTACGTTAGAGGGGCGGTTCTGCCGCTTTGGCGACATCACGGTAAATGAAGGATATGCGTCCGGTCATGGATATCGTAGTGACCCGGCCCGTCACCGGCGTGAGGAGGTGGTACAGCTCAATTGCGTAGGGTTCGGGGATCACTCGGGTCAACCGAAACCTCACGAAAAGGTGACCACTCTGGGAATTGGCGGGGAATGCGGCATTCCAAATATTGCAGTGTCCGCTATCGATTTCTTTTTGCCATTCGAGTGTATTGGGTTCGACCCCAGTCGGCAAACAGAGACAACTATTCTGGCTGTTGGAGACCCGGTCGGGAGAGTCGTGAATACCGCAATGCATGACGTCTCGCGGAGATTGCCGTATGCATCTGTGGCTGACGGAGTTCAGATGGTAGACAATCAGTGCTCTCTCGTTCGCGATCTCATGCTATCGAACCGAAAACATGCCGACCGGCAAAACCTTGCACGGGCGCGGCGCTTGGCCATCGACAGGTACATTGAAGAAAACCTTTCAGCTGATCTTTCCGCGCGTAGTTTGATGGAGGAGTTCGCGATTTCGCGAACTTCCTTGTTCCGGGTGTTCAAAGAAGATGGTGGTGTCGAGGCATATGTCACCAAAAGGCGATTGCATCGGACTTTCCATGGCCTCCGATCCACGAGGCCACGTAAAGGTGCGGTCAGCGATGTCGCAGAGCGATTGGGTTTTTTTGATGCCGCTAACTTCAACCGAGCCTTCCGGAGAGAATTTGGATTCCCGCCCTCTGAACTTTTAGGGACCCATCAGCTAGGGTTTCAAGCTCGTGGCCAGAACGTTGCTTTAAAGTAGTAGCATTCGATGGTGTAATTCCGTTTTGCCAGAAACTGAGCGTCGAAACCGGCGCGAGCCAAGAGCAGCACCGACCGAGAGCAGCTTCCTTGACGCTGAGTTTTCAATTCCAAACCTCGGTAAGTTGCCTGTCGACGCGCCCGTCATACCTGTCATCGAGAAGCGCCTTGCAGAAGCGCGCACTGCGTTAAAGGTCGGAGCAAATCTCTCTGTGATCTTCCTCTGTGAGGTCGTGGCGATCTTCGTTCTTTTTCACCACATCTGCCCACGCCATTTGATCTTGTATGGAATCGTCAACGATCGCTATGCGCTGTGCCTGCGGGCCGCACCACCCCCATCGAATAGCGTTGCCTCGCCCCCTCCCGCGTTCGCCACGTGGCAGATTAGCAGGAACAGGCAGCTTCGCTGTCTGACCTACAAATCAGCTCTGATTTTCCGAAACGGAAGTCAGATCAAACCAAACTATCTGCGGGAGCATGAAATGGAGGCGGCGTGTTAGCTGAATGACGCAAAGATCAAATTCAACTGATGTCCAACGTTGGGGGCGCCTTCTGATGTCGAACGTTCACTGCTTTTCTAGTCCAACTGCGACGGTTGGGTCAGGTTCGTGTGACGTTCAACAGGAAACCAGTGGCGGACCGAGGAGCAACTATATATTTTTCGTAATTATTTGTTAAACTTTAATAAAAAAATTATCCATAATACCCATACCACTAAATATACCACACTGATCATAGAATCTGGCGCTTTAAAGCCTCAGGTTCGAGTATGACAGAACGACCGGTAAGACGTAAATAACAGACGCTCGCGCAAAGTGCAGCAAACGACTGCTTCGAGCCCAATCTGCCTTATGCTGCGGAAAAGCCGAAAATCCGCTTTTCTCCCAGGCGACCATCACCGCACGCGCCATCGCAAGGACCTTAAGCCAACGTGGAATAAACCTCGGCAACTCGCTGAAAGGTCCAAAAGCAGGCGATAGCCGCACATCCACCGGCTAAGCCTACTCGTAGGGACATCCACAAGCTGGAGTTTACGCGCCGACACATTATCAAGGCAGGCCAAAGTGCAAGAATAATGGCAACTTGGCCGAGCTCGACGCCAAGATTAAATGCAAGCAGGCTTTGCCAGATGTTTGGAGATGTGACCTGCAAGATCTTGTGCAACACAAAGCTAAACCCAAGCCCGTGCAAGAGGCCAATCAGCGTTGTCAGAAGCACCATCGTGACTTCAGAGCGCGCATTGTCCTTAAAACTCATAAACGCTGCGACGGCTGCAAATATGATAGAAAGCGCGATCCCGGTTTCGACGGCAGGAACAAACCACGCGCCCGATGGCACAAACCCGAAAAACCCCAGCGACAGGGTCACGCTATGCCCAACGGTAAAACCGGTTGCACGCAGCAACAGCGCCCTGAGGGTCTGCGCTCCAATGACCAAACACACGACAAACAAAACATGATCCAACCCTTCGAGGATATGTCGTATGCCTTCCCAGACGAAACTGAGGAATCCTCCATACCCCTTCTTCTGAATCACCAATGGTTCAGTCATCAGACCCCGAGATCGGAAAATCTGAGGTGTGTCTGACGCGTAGTCGAGAATAAGGTTTGCCGTTTGGTCCTGATCCGGCAAGCCGGGGTCTAGCACGTTAGCAATGCTGTACGATTGCACCGGGCCGATTGTGTCATAATACAGGGCGAGATCAACAATCGTGTCACCTACATAAAGCGGTGGCGCCAAGACCGTTTCGGTGTCTAGAGCCTGTTGAGCTTCGGCCAAAGTTGCAAATCCAGGCTCATTTCCAACGCGATGCAAGCGAACAGACTTAACTGTTCCTCTTAAGCGCTGATTGTCGACCAACAGATGTAGTCCACCTTCGGCGAGTTGCCCCAGCCCATTGGGATCGCTCATGACAGCCTGCAAGTCGACAAAGTGGACCAACTGACCGTCGCTCATGGCATTGGTCGTGAATGGTGCAGCTTTCGGCAAGGCGTCACCATTCTGATCACCGACCTTATCTGCAACCAGATAGGGCATGGGCGTGCGCATGTAGATACGTAGACCGTCTTCGGAATGCTCGACATGCGAAATTCGAACGTTGAGGTTTAGCAAAAAATGCGCCGAGGCCGACAGTGTCAGTGACAAAAACACACCGACAAACAAAGCGCCGAAAGCAAAAATCTTAGGTCTTAAACACTTATGCATTTGGATCGCGAGCCTCGATTACAGTTAATCCATCTAGCTTCCATCGCCCTGACTCAGGTATGACCTCGGCCAGCACCCTAAACGTAACGGCGCGTATGTGGGCGTGCCCCCAATGACCGCCTTGGGCTTTCACTGTCCATTTGGCCAGAGTGCTAAACCCACCCGGTTTGAGGGTCGGGTCAACGCGCTCCAATTTCAGGTCGCTGATATCAGTAACCATAGCAAGACTGCCTCCTGGCGTTCGGATCGCGAGACCACGTTCAACCTCTGTTGCGATGTCACCCAGAGATGCTGCCGTTGCAATGTGTGCCAGCTCTGACTTTCTTGCGGCCGGCGAAACTTCCAGAGTCACCGTGCTCAAGTTCTCGACCATTGAGCGCAGTATATCTTCCGCAACCTGCGGCTCAGGGGGCTCGGGCTTATTCCACGGTAATTCCGGCAAATATCCCGAAAATGCCAGGGTTGCCGAAGCAGCGGCAATCATGGTTAAGCAACTGACACGCTTTGCAACTTTGCCCTTGCACAGCAGGAAAAAACCAAGTGAGGCGGCACTGATCATCCCGGAGATCAAAGCCATTGCCGGGTTCTGCCGTGTCTGTTGCTCAACTGGAATCTGAGTAACAGATGCTCTTTCGTATTGGAGCAAGTGGTTCTGCCAATGAAACTGAGGATCTGCTGGTGTCACAGCTCCAAAGAATGGCCCGGCGATATCGTTTGAAATGGTCGCAACGCGGGAAATTTCCTCGTCAAACATATCCCATGTGACCGTCACCTGATCGGGAAGGTCTGCCGATGAGAAAGACAGGATAGCTCCGATAAACGCATTGTTCACGGACACTTGCTTTCCAGGCTCGACAACCTGAAAACCCTGTGATGTGAGCTCCAGAAGTTTTGCTGTAGCGTTTGACGGTTGCACTAATTTGCCATCAATTGACACAGGGTTACGAGACGCCAAGAAGGACGCCGCCTGGTTTACGATCAAGGCGCTACGCTGTGGCGAAAGCGTTTGCCCCACTTCGAAAGCTTCACCAATCCAAGGCGCCAGTTCACGCAAGCGGATCAGTGTTTCATGCCGAACTTCACGAGGTTCGATGTAAAGAAACGTGGATGTCCCGTCCTGCGCTTTTCGATTCAGGCTTTCTGCGGAAAATCGGGTTTCCCACGGATCAGGCCAGTGAATCTTTAACTCTGCCGGCTTTGCCAAGAAACTGAAATCCGTGACCGGAACCCCTCGGTCAAAAACCTGCATCCCGATTGTCGCCAGTGGTTCGCCATCCCGCGATGGAGGCCTAATAGTCAGTTCCTTGAGAGCTGAATTTTGAAACGGAAAGAACACTTCGACGAACAAAACACGCGGATCTGTTGGTGGGCTGGGAACAATTTGACCCGAGAACGGATCGCGTTGACCTGCAAGCGGCGAGGCCCGGTCTATGCGCGTTCGGTATTCCACTTTTCTGATATCAGCGTTTAGGGCCCGTTCGTCGCCTCCAACAATCGACAGCGCCCGGCTTTCGGCTTGCACATAACCTTGATTGGTATCTTGTTCAGCCTCCGGCTCACCCCTGACGAAATCTGATGACCAAGCGATTGGCAACATATCCGCAAACAACGGAATATCTTTGACATAGATCTCAAGGTCGACGTAAACCCCATCATCTTTGACATGAAGGACAGCAATATTGGGAGCGACTTCCGAACCGTTTGTCAAAACGACATCTGCTGAAACGGCCTGTGCACCCGAGGCCATCACGCTCATCATCAGGAATAGTCGGCACAGATACCGCCAAATTGGAATTTTGTTCACCCCTGAACGTTAATTTTCCGGCATTGGCGGTGGCGTGTAACCATCCCATTTGCCGGCTTGAACCTTTTCAGAAGGCTCTTTTTCTTTTGAACGCGGGGCATTGATGTACTCATCGCTTACAGCTGGTGGTAGCGCATAGTCGTCAACACTGGCTTCCCGAACAACGATCTGGTCTTTGGTTACGTTGATCACCTGTAGATCTCGCGCCAGCGTCAGAGGCCCATCGTAAGTCGAACGGACGCCTTCCAAAATCGCCTGATAATTTTCGGGTGATAGAACAGAATGATACCCAAGGGCCATACGCGGTTCGACCGCAGACATCACTTTGCCAAAGGCCGCAGGTTCGGTATGAACGCGCGTCGCTACATAGGTCGCCTGTTTCATGTCCCAGCCAAAATACGGGGCCAAAGCGTCAGGTGGTAGAAACGCCTCGTGAGAAGCGATGTCCGCCCCTTTGGCATATTCTACATACCATTTGTTTGGGTAAGTATCTCCGCCAAAAACGAATTTCAGTCCATTCCATTCCAGAGAATAACTCACCGAGCCATCTAAGCTGTGGATCGCAGGCCAGGACCGGATAGTTACGTCGTTTTCCTGATAAACGATCTCGTTTTCCTGCATGTAGTCGAATTCAGTGACTTCAAGCTTAGCGCCATCATCCGGCAGCGCCCCCGTACGTGTGGCCAAATCCCAAGCATAGGCTTTAGACATGCCATCAACATAGGCTTTGGTGCCCAGTTCGTCTTCTGATCCGGACGGGCCGAAGATGCGGAGCGGGGTATATCTGCCCGAAAGCCAACCCCCGACATGCAGCCCCATGAAGTCTCCAACGTGGTCAACATGTAAATGGCTGAAAAAGACCTTATCGATCTTTGCAAAATCTGGTCGCAACGAGAACAGGTTTCCCGTTGCGCCCGTTCCCACGTCAAACAGAAAGACGTCCCCATTCCCAAGTTCCACATAAAACGAAATGGAAACGGCCGCCTTGGTTTGATTTGGCATCCCCGTACCCAGTGCAGTGATACGCATCTCATCCTCGCCGAGGATTTCAGTGTTGGGAAAGTATGACGCGGGATAAACACCGTTTTCGATTTCAGTGGCACTCCGACCGGTCGGCAAGGCGTTTTGCGCCGTGGCTGTGCCAGCCAGTGTCATGCCTAAGGCCATCAATGTGCCGGCTGCGGTTTTCATTAAGTTATTCATTGATCCCCCCTTCAAAGCGAAGCCTGTTAAGAGACCACGAATTCGTGAACCCCTCGTTCACCATAGACATCTCTACGGTAGGTCCATAGACTGCTCTATGTCAAATGAAGAATGCTGTAATCTGAATGTCAGAACCTATAACTCGGAACTCACCCAAAAACGCCGCGACCAAAGAAGACTGGATATTGCTGGCCTACAAAGTACTCAATGAGGGCGGCGTTTCCGCGATAAAGGTCGTTCCAATGGCAAAACGTCTGAACCTGACAAGCGGTAGCTTTTATTGGCATTTCAAGAACGTCCGTGAGCTTTTGGATGAGGTTCTCAGATATTGGGAGCAGGAGCTGACTGACAAAGTGATTACAAAGGCCAAGGCATTTGGCGGCCCCCCGGAAGACCGCATTCTTCTTCTCATGAAAAAGGTCATTGAAGAGGACGCCGCGTTGCCAGATCACGCTGTCTCAGTGTGGGCGAATACCGATGAGAAGGTTAAAGAATCGTATCAAAGAACAATCGGCAAACGATTCCAGTTCGCCGCCTGGATGTTTGAACAGGCCGGGTTTTCGAAAGAAGAAGCGAAAGCGCGCGGAAGACTGATGGTCACTTCGCTGATGGGAGACTCCTCGACCGGTCTGAAAGCGCGAGGCGATTGGGAAAAGGTCATAGAGCGGGAACATGCAATTCTTGTCGGAAAGAAGAAGATAGAATAAAAATATTGTCCGGCATTGTGAGTTTGCTCGAAACGGACTGCCAGTTTCAAATTGCCCTGTAGGAAGATCACGCGCAACAATGCCAGATGCCGACGTTCAGTCTGTGACCATCAAGGTCCGCTTCGTCCCGCACAGCTGACATTGATCGATATTCCCCGAATGTCCGCAACGCGGGACTTTGCAGTCATCCGCATTTTGCTCCAAAGCACCGCGGTCAGCCCTATGCGGACATTCGTAACACAGTTTTCAGTTCCGGCTTTGAGCCTGATGCCGTTAGAGATTGATGGGAGGTGTCGTCACACTGGTTAGCGTCGCCGTTGCAAGCAGGATCAGGACAACAGCCATCATCTCCATCGAAATCGACCACCGGAGAGCAATTTCCGCACCACGCTTCTCAGTCCTGAGAGCCGGAACAAATCTCAGCTTGTTCAGCGCCGCGAGGCCAAGAAGGGCAGAAACGATCACGAACTTGATCAAAAGCCCCAATCCATATGCCGTCCCAAACAAGGCGGCTACGGAGCCCGAAAGCAACCACGCGAGCGCTGCGCCCGCAACAATCAGGACGGCAACTCCATAAGCAGCGACACTGCCAAAGTGGTGCAATAGATCGGCCCCAGTGGGAGTGAGCGCTGCTTTGCGCAAGGGCAGGAGAGCACCGACCCAAAACGCGGCAGCCAGCAGATGAAGAACCAGAAAGACGGCGAGAGCCTCTCTAGGCTCTCCGAGCGAGTGCCCCACCTGGGCAAATGAAATCGCAATGGCGAGGCAACCCACCAAAGCGACCCACTGCCCTACGCGGGGGAGCAGGATTGCCAATATCGCGAGTTCACCCACCCCTCGCCAAATCGCGGCGGTGCCAAGCGGACTATCCCAAACAAAGCCAAGCATCATTGGGTCCGTCGCGCCCTCAAAGCCCATCCCGGATATCCGCGCTGCTCTGATGCCAAAACGTAAAGCAAGCACGGCCAAACCGACAATCGCAGCTCCGACCGCGAGGTGCCGCGCAAGGCGTAAAACAGACTCTTCAGCGCGCTTGGCAAAGAGGACCGCGAACAGGACGCCACCCATCGCTAGCAACACCGATCCGTAGCCAAGTACTTTCGCCAAAATGGCCAAGACGACAACACCGTCAATGGGGGTCAGTCCAGTCATTTAGCGACTGTGAAAGAGAAGCTGCCCTGCATCGGGTGACCGTCGGAAGCCATACCGCGCCAGTCGAAGCGGTAGCTTCCCGGTGTGAGCTCTTCCAACGGCACAGCCCGGAATTCTGTAGCGGGGTCCATACCCGTTTCGCGTTCAATTTCGACGTCGCCATCTGGTGAGGTCAGCGTGACCGAGATGATGCGCATCGGATCATCGAACCGCATGGAAAGCTCCGGCACGTCCATGACAGTCGCGCCGTCAGCCGGCGTCGTTTCTTCGGACTTGGAATGCGCGGCCGCAAGTATTGGAGCCATTGCTACGACCAAGCCGATAAGAGTTTGTTTGATCATCTGAGTTTTCCTCTATTCGGATTGGGCATTCAGCTCATCGTGGTACTCACGAAGGTCATTGGGCCAGGTTGACTTGATATAAGAAAGGACCGCTATGATTTCGTCATCGCCGAGCACACCTTCATAGACCGGCATACCGGTTGGGGGCGCATTTTCCATCAGTCCGGCCAGGCCAAATTTGGTCAAGGTGAAGAGCGTTTCATCATCGTGGTGCCACGTATGCCCTGTGGCGTCATGCGGCGGTGCTGGAAGCAAACCATCCTCGCCGCGTTTCCGCCAGTTTGGCTGTCCTTCAAGGTCCTCACCGTGGCAGGCAGCACATTGGTCCGCGTAAATATCTTGGCCAATGGCCACAACTTCCGCGTCATCAGGTGTTAAAAGACCGACCGCTTCAGAGGCTTGGGCCGGAACGAACGCTACTGTGAAACCGGCGAGCGCAAGCCCACCGGTAACCAAGAGTGTTGTGCGCCCTACCATCAGGTGTCGAACGGCTGAGCTGTGCCCGCGCGGTAGTACACCGTTCCGGTCCCAGCCTCTCCCCCAAATGCAACGACGTCGTAGCGGGCCGACGGATCGTCGCCCATACCAGGAGAGCCCATTGGCATGCCAGGAACAGCTAGCCCTGTGATGTCAGGTCGATCCTTCAACACGGTTTCCAGAGCTTCGAACGGCACATGGCCTTCAAAGACATAACCATCGGCTTCGATGGTATGACAGGATGCAAGATTGAGCGGGATACCCCGCGCTGACTTCTGTGCCTCGGGGTCGGTCAGTTCCTCCATTGTGACGGCGTAGCCGCGTGCACGTGCCAAGTCGGCCCATGCGTGACAACATCCGCAACCTGGTGAGCTGAGCACGTGCATTGGGGTGCCTGCTCGGACGGGGAGAGCTGTCGCGATGAGAGCAGTAGCAGACATTGTGGTGAATTGACGACGTGTGATCATGTCTGTCGGTCCTTTGATGTGAAATTTGAACGGATTGCGGGCGAGCGCCCATTGCCGTTCAGGCTTTCGGAGGACCGGTGGGGACGCCCAGTGCGAGGCCCGAAAAATCGGCTCCAGCGTGCGTCACACCACCCACTGAGATCACCGATGGAGCAATAGGCGAAATCCCCGCCGTGGCGACTAGATCACCAAAACAGGATGTTGAACCCATGCCGTTAGTGGTGTCGCAACAATCCGCAGCAGCTTTCTCGGCATCAGCCAACGGATCGTCGTCCGCCATTTGAGCATGATGGCCAGAATGATCCGGTCCATGGTTCAAGCCATGCTTCACGGACGCCACAGATGCGCCAGAGAATGCAACAACAAGAAGTATCGACAGGACCAGGCGAAACATACCAAATACCTACTGGGGGCACGTGGTTTTGACAAGTTACGAGGATGTGTCAAAGCAAACGATCCTAGTTGCATCCATTGAAGTTGCGCCACATCTCTGGATCCGGCCCGTCTAGAGCGGTGGTAAATGTATCATCTGAAATTCCGGTAAAACTGAATTTTGACTGACCTGCGCATTAGTCAGCAGGTTGGCATTTAGCCCAAGGTGTTGCCGGTTATGAAAGTGTAAGAACTTTCTAACAGATTGATGACGACATCCAGCTCTTCTGGTGTCGTCGGAGTATAGATCATGACGAAGCCGCTCCACCCTGAACGTTGCTTGGCCCAAGGGTGAGCTACGGCCCAGCCAGCCTCAATTGCCCTTCGCGCCATTGCTGGGTCGAGCGAGGCGTGCAAGCTGCCATCAGGATGCATATGCGCAAACTCAAACCCACCGACGATAGAGTTCGGTTGGGATAACAACATGTCGGGATCAAGCTGAAAGCCAATCGCGCCAGGTAATGATATGCGGGTTGGGCCAAGTGTGACCCCTGGGAATTGCGCAACTCGCTCCAGCAATAGCTGGGCCAAATCGGCCTTAATTTCGACACCGATCTGAGTGTGCGGCACGCCGCTTGTCGTTTCGGGACGGGGCGAGATGCGCTCCGGCAAGGAGCGCTCTTGCGCGGACGCCATCGAGCACATCAATGTCACTACCGTCACAGCAACCGCCAATGTTCTCAGGTGTACATTCATCGTGTTGACCATCCGCCAAAATTTAAGATTGAGTGCTCAGCGCCGTATCGGTGCCCCTGCACGCATCATTCAGCTTTTAACGCTTCAATATTGATCAAGAGCTCTATCTCGTCGCTCACCGCCGGTGCAAAGGCCCCAAGTCCGAATTCAGACCGCACGATAGTCGCCGTTGCTGCCAGCCCCAAGGTCGGTGTGCCCTCCTTTTCGCCAAAAGGGTATGGCGCTGACTTGTTAAGCGTTGTTTCCAAAACAACAGATTTGGTGACGCCATTCATGGTCAGGTCGCCGGAAATATTCGCGCTATTGTCCCCGGTCACTTCAACGCTGGTTGAGGCGAATGTGACCACGTCACCGTCACTCGCGCTGAAAAAGTCATCGGACATGAAGTGTTGCAAACGGGCATCCCAGCCCGTGATCATGGATTTTACAGGCATAGACACTGTGACAGACGACGCAGACGGATCATCTTCGTTGAACTCTATCTCGCCGCTAAAGCCTGAGAACATTCCAAATGTTTCTGAGAACCCGATGTGGTCGTAGCTGAACAATACCTGGCTGTGTCCAGGATCTAGCTCGTAAGTGCCGCTCTCGGACAATGCGGTTGTCGCACCCATCGATAAGAGTACCGCCAGCGGGGTTGCTGCCACTTTGAACATTGATACGCTCCCATTTTAACAAGACGTGTTTGTGGAATTGAGTTTTGGGATTTAGGTTTTGGCCGACCATACTTTTAGGACAAAATGTTCTACTATGCAACAAAATGTTCTATAGGAGGAGTGATTGAAAGAAGATCCCAGGCTGATCGCCACACGACAGACTGCGCTTGATGCTGCGCAAAAGATACTGATGTATGAAGGCGTGCTGCACGTAACTCATGGCGCAGTTTCAAAGGCAACGGGCATTTCGCGCAGTACACTTTACAGGCACTGGCCAGATGCGCGCAGTCTGCGTGATGCAGCATTCAGGCGCATCGCAACACCGCCAAACATACCGCCCAAAACCGATGGCCCGCTACGATCTGACCTGCGCTGGTTACTCGGTGTACTGATGGGAGCCTTGAATGACACACCGTGGGGCCAAATCGCGCCTCAGGTGGTCGCTGCTGCGTCCACCGACGAAGAAGCAAGGTTAGTGATAACAGAATTCATGAAAGACAGGTTCGCGAGTGTTGAAGCAGTATTTGCAGCCGCAAGAGACCGCGATGAGATCACCGCCGACGTTCCGGTCGACCAACTCATAGAACTAGCAGTCGCGGCACCTTATTTCCGCAAGCTCATACGTCACGAGGCACTGGACGAAGAGTGGTTGGACAAACATGTTGATCTGCTTTGCAGTATCGCGAAAACCAATTCGGGACGGTGACCATCGCCTGACTATGCAATCAAAGCGGCCAATAAACATAACAGTTTCCACGATCGCAGTATGGCTACGTTCGCCGCTTGACATTAGCACGTCGCAGGGTCAATTCGATGCGCTCCTCACAACGTTGACGACTGCACCCTGATTTGTCGCTGCCGCTAATTCACAATGCAACATGGACACCTTTGGGTTCAGTGTCGCCCACGGCAATGTCGACTTTCGGGAACGGGCCAAACATTGCAATGTCCAGTATCCTCCTCGGATGCGCCTTTCGCTGACTTGCACATAAGTGACTTGAAGCAGCCCAAACTGAACCTTCTCACCCAAGCATTGCAATTTAGTAAACTCGCAACGAAGCGGCATTTAGACTTTTTCCGCCCAAAAACCGCTTCCAAAACGCGATCCCCCAGACTGACTTGGTAATGTCAGGTTCAATGCGGGCGTCACGCGTACCAATGCTGCCCGATTAGTCCGTTGCGAAGCAATAAAACAGACCTGCCCCGCCTGAACGTGGCAGATGTTCCTCTCCGCAACCGCGCGAGCCATGCGATGAGTTCCAGGACACCATGTTTCGGGCATCGTTGAGACCGATACGGTCATGATGCCCGACAATCGCAGATCCATCCTCGCTGTTCGAAGTCCAGTTACTGCATGTTGTGTCACCGCCTGCCGTAGAGAAGTAACCTGCGGAATCGGAGCCGGTCAGAATGTCATGTTTGTTCGGCTGGCTACCACGCCCATTGACGGGGTTACCGTTTTCGTCGAGCGCTGTCTGTAGACTAATGTTCACGCTGTCGCGGTGCAGTTCTTCAACATTGTTGGCGATGAGCTCTCCATTGGCATTGTGCCAGGGGCCCGATCCGATCCGGTCGCGTGCAGAAATGCCATTGGTGATCGTCATCGGGTCGGTGCTGCGATCAATGGACATTGAAGTGCTCAGATAGGCCGCAAATGTTTTGGAAGAACCGGCCGCGGAAGCGAGTGTACTACAATGGGCATCGGCGCCTTCGAGGCCGCCTAGATTGGCACCGTCCCCCTTGCCCACACTAGTGATGAAAAACGACATCTCCTCGCCTGCCGATTGCGCCTGTGCCGCCGTTGCGAAACAGCAGATTACGAGTGCAGCAACCCCATGAACAGGTGTTCTTTTGGTGAACTTCGGCATGTGTTTCTCCCTTCGTGCTGTGTAATCACTGATGCTAGTCGTATGTAACCATCGGGTCCGGATGTATGACACTATGGTGCTGGTGCGATTCACTACAGCCAGTTGTGCATGACCGACCCTCTGGCCCTAATCATTACTACCCTACTCCGGTCTTACGTGTTAAGTACGGTCTCTCACCTGTTCCCAGGATCATTTGTAACGAGTGACTGAGGGTCGTGACGGAATGACACAAAAAATCGCTCTTTGGTCCATTCCGATATCCATGGCGGTATTGGCACTAAAACTGTTGGCCTGGTGGCTAACCGGCTCGGTGGCTTTGTTGTCAGACGCAATGGAATCAACTGTGAATGTCGTTGCGGCGCTGCTGGCGTATTTCGCAGTTCGGGTTGCAAACAAGCCCCCTGATAAAAACCACCCCTTCGGTCACAAAAAAGCTGAGTATCTTTCTGCCGTCGTCGAGGGCGCACTCATTGTGCTGGCAGCATTCTTAATCATCAGAGAAGCTGTACTGGCACTTCCAAACCCGCATCTTGAGGATGCGCCGCTTCTTGGAATCGTCGTGAATGTCATTGCAACGGGTGTGAATGGCGCATGGGCTTACCTATTGCTCAAAATTGGCAGGCGCGAGGGTTCGCCTGCATTGGAGGCGAGCTCCCGGCACATTTTCACAGATGTCATGACCTCAGTTGGTGTCCTCGCAGGTCTGATACTGGCGCTTGTCACCGGCTGGTTGATCCTCGACCCGATCCTGGCAATTCTTGTTGCGCTGAACATCTTGTGGGAGGGATGGAAAGTTATTCGGGCTTCAGTCGATGGTCTGATGGATGTGACACTGTCGGAGCATGACTTGCAGACCGTTTCTAAAGCAATCGAAGCAAACCTCGGCGCAGCCTTAGAATACCACGACCTCAAAGGGCGCAGGTCCGCAAATGTCATCTTCGTGGAGTTTCACCTTGTTGTGGACGGCACAATGCCAGTCAGCGCGGCGCATGATATATGCAATGACATCGAGGAAGAATTGGATCGTTTGTATCCGAGTTCCGTCTTTGTCATTCACCTCGAACCCGATGACGAGTTGAAGGGTGACGGGGTCAGTTCCCACTAAACAGGTCACATGGCTCAGCAAAAACACTATTGGTTTGACTGATCTGACTAAGACGTTCGGCTTGAAATTCGTCAGACTTAAGCCCGATGTGGAAAAGCCGAACCAGAAGTAACCTGTCTCCAACGTCACGAAGCGTGACGCTCAGAAATGGAGGCGAAAATGAATGTTCAAAGAAAGCTGGGTCAACTTCTTAGTACCGCGGCGTTGGCTTCGTTGATTGCGGCTACGCCTTATGTGCCAGCGTTTGATGCCGATGGTCGCCTACATTTTGAACCGTCCTATGCCTTTGCCAAGAGCGGCAAGGGGAAAGACGGGGATGGTCGCGACGATGATCGGGATGATGATCGTGACGACGACAGAGATGATGACCGCGACGACAACTCGGGGTCGGGTAATAGCGGCCGTGGTGGTGACCGGGACGATGATCGTGATGACGATAGAGACGATGATCGCGACGACGACCGAGATGATGATCGTGACGACAATTCAAGATCAGGCAAAAGTGGTCGCGACAATGATGACGACGATGACGATGATGACTCCAAACGCTCCAATAGAGGCAGCGGAAAGAAGGATCGGTCTCAAGCGGGGGGCAAACCGTCGGGTTCGGCTGGGATAACAAAGGTCGAGACAAACGCCAGCGGCATTGAAGTACGTTACGCCGACGGAACCAAGGAGGAGATCGAAAACGGGCGGTATGAGAGAAAGAATGCGCAGAACCGAACTGTTGAGGAGCGCCCCGCGACCGGTGCTGACGTCTCAAGGCTTCGGTCATTGGCGAATGGTATCTCAATCGACAACGTGCGCTCTTCAGGGCAAGGCGGCGCTGCTGGAAGTCGACCCACGAAAATCGAACGCCAGGGCAACAATATCGAAGTGAACTATGCCAATGGGTGGAAAGAGGAGATCGAGTTCGGACGCTACGAGTTGAAAGACCCGTACAACCGGACTGTTGTCGAGAGAAACGCAACGGCCTCTGATCGCCGTAGGTTACAGTCGGTTACCAACTGAACAGCAACACCAGTCGATAATCCGTTGGCGGCTTCTGATTTGAGAGAGGCCGCCATCGTCGTTAAAGAGACCGCTGTTATTCTCCTTTGTTCCAAACATCATGTGCAATAAGCGCGGCCTCTACCCGATTTCGCGCATGGAGCTTGGACAGGATTGCCGTCATGTAGTGCTTCACGGTCTTTTCCTGAAGGTCTAACTCATCAGCGATTTCACGATTACTTAGTCCTTTGGCCACACGTCTGAGTATTTCTTCCTCACGATGCGTAAGGTCATCGAGAATGCTGCTGTTTATAGACATGCCGCTGTCAGCATTGATTTGCAGCAATACTCGCGAGGCCAAGCCCGGAGAAACGAACCCTTCACCTGCGGCGATGCTGCGTAGGGAAGCGGTCAATTCGCTCGCGGTTACTCCCTTCACAATGTACCCAATCGCGCCCGCCTCCAAGGCGTCCGCGACATCGCTGCTGTTCTCTGAGACCGTCAAGATTGCAATGACGGGTGGATTTGCCATTGCCGCAATTTTACGTGTCGCATTTATTCCACCGCCGGGCATAGAAAGGTCAAGAATAGCTATGTCCGGCTGATGCGTGCCGACCAGCGATACTGCCTCTTCAGCGTTGGACCCAGCGGCCAAAACTTCGAAACCATCAGCTTCATCTAACGTGCGTTGCAAACCATCCCTAAATATCGGGTGATCATCAGCTATTACGACGGATGTAGTCATGATGTGCCTAACTTTCTGGGAAAGAGTGTCATAGCAATGGTGGTGCCTTCGCCCGGTCTCGATACGACTTCGAACTTGCCACCAATACTCTCGACCCGATCTCGCAAGCCCATAAGCCCCTGGCCACCATCGTCTCGCAACGCGGTTTCTTCTGACCTGTCAAATCCAGGTCCGTCGTCTTTGACCTTTACAACTATGCGGTCGTTCTGCGCCTCAGAGATAACCGTGCAGTTGGATGCTGGAGCATACCTCGCGGCATTGGAAAGCGTTTCCTGAAGGAACCGAAAAACGCACAGCTTGTCGGACAATGACAATACTGGATCCTGGCTACCCAAGAATGAAATATCCGGTCGCAACGGGCTGTGTTCGGCGTGATCCTCTACGGCTCTCTTCACAACATCGACGAGTGAAAGGCTGTCGATATCTGGCGCGGACAGCCCTCGCGATATTGCACGAATTTCAGTTAGAGATTTTTGCAAAGACTGCTGGATTTCCTCTGCCTCTTTAGGCCTTTCGGACTCTTTGGAAAACGCCGCCTCCAGTCTAAGAGCGGCGAGCGACAAGTATTGCGCAGGACCATCATGTAGCTCGGCACCGAGTTTTTTGAGGAACCGATCTGTTTGCGTGGCATATCTTTCTGACGCCTCGACCACACGCGACCGCAGCAGGGCATTCTGCTCAGCCATCCTCTCACTTTCGGTCAGGCGTTGTTCAAGAAGAGACCCCTGTCGTCGAATAGTTTTGTCGCCAATAGCGACGATGGAATACAGTACAATAGTACTTGCCAGAAATGCGGAACCGACGACCAACCAACTTGTTCGCCTAGCCTTGGCTAAGTCTAACTCAAGCTGATCAGCTCTTTCGTAGAACTCCGCAACTGCGATGATTTCGCCGGACCAAAGTTCGCGGATGGGGCTGTAAACTTCAAGTAGTGGTATCCCCAATGCCGCCTCGGCGGCGCTCTCGGCGTGGTCAAGCTCTTCGAAGGATCCGGAGATATCACCGTTCCACGCTCGCTTTAAATCATCCGTTGGATTGAAACGGTTTCCAATGATGTCTGTATCCGAGGCATGCGCAATCACACCGCCTTGCTTCCAGAATTTGTAGGAGACGATGCGGTCACGCATTGGCTGGGCCATAAAAATCTCGTCCAGCGCCAGGCTCGCCTGCTCAGAAAGATGGTCGCCATGTGCCAATTCCTGGCTGAGCGGGGATACTACGCTTTCCATATATAGAGCCGCAGAGTTGGCGGAGTTTTGCACGACTGCGTTCTGGATTCGATTAGACACCCACACCCCGACGATTGCGGTAGCAGTACCCATCACTAAAATGCAGGCCGCAAAAAAGACTCGCGACAACGATAAATTGCCAATCGTCAGATCAGTTACTTTCTCTCTCATCTTGAATTCGACTATGAACTACAATCTCTTACCGCACCACAGACCTTGGTCTGACGTGATCTGGACAAATCTCAGATCCTCAGCATCCGCCCAGTGGCCAGAGTCAGATATCATCCTTCGTTCTCAGTCTTTGCAGCATCGGGTATTGAACGTTTCCGCTGTCACAATTGGTCATAAGCTCATTCAAGGCGTGCTCCAGGCGACTGAGCTCATCAATCTTGCTTCTAACGCTGGCAATGTGTGTCTCGGTCAGATTTTTCACTGATCAGCGGTCTTCAACACTTCCTTCTGACCGCTCCAAAAGCGGCTTAGCGTCGGATCGAGGAAACACCAGGTTGCGGTATTTCTTCAAAAAATCGAAGCATTCCCACATCGCTTGCTGAATAAAGGCGACAAGTGTTCAGAGCTGGTATGGGTCTTGGTACGATACCTTCGCGTTCGAAGTAGCGAAGGGTTTCTATGCAGACCCCGCATTTACGCGGCAACCGCCTCGACTTCCTTGCGCTCCGAGAATTGAAGCAACGCCAGAAGCGGCGTAGCCAAGATGCCTAGGCCTACAATGGCCAGCGCAAACATCGCCAAAAAGACCATAAAGGACAGTCCAAGGCTCGCCACGACACAGGCCACAAGAAAGAGGCCGACACCAGCAGCAGCAGAGGTCACTTTGTTCAGATACGTTTTCATGTCCTAATCTCCAGTTTCATTTGTTGTGTTGATGAAACTGATATTTGGTTCGGGCTTTACGCGCGCCTGGGTCAAAACTTACAAATTTGCAAACTTCAGCGTCACCGTCAGCCCGTGAGGATCGGTTTGCGATAAGATAAGTTCTGCATCGTGGCGATCTGCAACCGCACGGACGAGGGCTAAACCTAAACCCGTACCCTCGCTTTGCCGTGTTGCGTCAAGACGAACCATGGGTTTGATGATCTCGGCGTATTTCTCTTGCGCCACACCGGGGCCGTTGTCGGCGACACTGATGGCGCGACCCCGTGCTGCCAGACTGATCTTGCCCCCGCCATAGCGCGTTGCGTTCTGTATGAGGTTTGCAACTGCCTGAACAAGCATCTGACGATCAGCGAAAACCGCTTCAGCGTCGCTCGCATCAACTTGCAGCACTTTGCCTGCATCCTCAATCACTGGGCCAAAGGTCAAAGACAGGTCGGTCATCAAGTTTGCCAGATCAACCCTTTCGAAACCATCTGTGCCGTGGGCGGCCTCAATCCGAGCGACCCGCATGATCGTATCGAAAACGCCGGACAAACGCTCTGCCTCTTCCAGGGCTGCACCGCGTTCCTCTCCCTCAGGCAAGCTTTCAAGTCGAGACCGCAGGCGGGCCAGCGGGGTGCGCAGATCATGCGCCAAATTCGCGCTGAGATGGCGGGTCTGGGCGACCAGCCGCTCCAACTCTGCGGCAGTCAAATCCACCTGACGTGCCATGTCGTCGAGGTCATCCTTGTTCCGCGTGATCTCCGTTCGCGCACTGAGGTCGCCAGAGGCCAACGCTGAAAGCGTGCTGTTGATCCGCTTGAGACGTCGCTGGGCGACGATACCGGTGGCAAACCCAACCACCAATGTCAGAACAATCATTGTCAACATCGTGGTCCAGAGAACACCGCCTAAGAGTTCAAACGCATCCTCCGCGTCATCAAGCGGAACAGCCGCCATGACCGGCGCCCCTTGACTGTCAGTATCTACAAGAACGCGCCAAGCTTCGGATTCCCGAAAATCATCGGACAGCTCCACCGTCCCCCCGCCGCGCGCAACCACACGCTGAAAAGCAATTGGCAGGTCTTCGAGATCATCTGGGTGACGCAAGATGACGCCAAACCGGTCCCCGCGCGCACCCTCAAGGGTCGAGGCCTTTGCCAGTGCATCCAGCGTCGTATCGATACGGCGTTCGAACACATCCGAGCCAACCGTAATCGTGATATAGGCCGCGGTAGCCATGCAAAGCGCGAAGATGGCTGACAATATCAGCGCCAGCCGCAAGGTCGAGGAGCGGCGAAGCCAGGTCAGATTACCGACCAAAGACATAGCCTTCCCCACGACGGGTTCGGATCAGCGGTGTATCAAACGGCTTGTCGATTTTGGTGCGTAGCCGGCTGATATGGGTCTCCACGACACTTGTGGTCGGGTCAAAACTCATATCCCAGACCTGTTCCAGCAGCATCGTGCGTGTCACCAATCGTCCCGGTCTTCGCATCAAGTATTCCAGAAGTTTGAACTCTTTGGCCAATAGCTCAATCTGTTGTTCCTGGCGTTTGTAGGTTCGCGCAAGAAGATCGAGGCTCAAATCCCCATGACGCAAGACCGTGGTTTCTGCCTGTCTCTCCTCCACGCCTTCACGTCGGCGGCCCAAAGCGCCCACACGGGCAGAGAGTTCGGCAAAGGCGAAAGGTTTCGTAAGATAGTCATCGCCGCCAGCATCAAAGCCTTCGACGCGGGCGTCGACCTCACCCAAAGCCGTTAAAAAAAGCGCGGGGGTGGTATTCTTCGAGGCCCGCAAGGATTTCAGAACCGCCAAACCATCGAGGCCCGGGACCATGCGATCCAGAATTAGAAGATCGTACTCCTGAGCCATAGCCGCCGTCAAAGCGTCTTTGCCATCCTCGAAATGGTCGATGACATGACCTTCTTCGCGCAGGCCGTTAGTGACCCAAGACCCAAGTTGGCCGTCATCTTCCAGAAACAAAATTCGCATGTGAACCCTTACCGTCACGCATTCAGAGGCCACTCTAGTGAGCGACCTCCAATTTGGCCAATCATTCGCAGCTTGGCCGCGACCTATGTCTCATCTTCATCGTTGTCGTCATCGTCGTCTTCATCTTCAGCCTCAACCTCAATCACGGCACCGGTGTCGGCGGCAATCTCGACTTCGAACTCTTGACCGCTTGCATCCAGGATTTCGACCTCATAGATCTTCATCCTGTCTTCGTCTTCGAATTCCGCTTCCTGGACCTCACCGGACACTTCCTGAAGCGCGATTTCAATGGCCTGCTGCAACGTGAGTCCCGTCGTCTCTGCGGTGCTTTGTGCCGAAACCGAACCGACGACAGCTCCTGTAAGAACCAGGCCTGCCAGTGCGCTGAGCGCTGCGTTTTTCTTGTCCATGTTTTCTCTCCATAGTTTGGTTGTTAGAAGGCTTTATTGCCTTCCGATGAGATCAACATGGGAGCCGCGCTTTGCTGGAAGATGCGGCGAAGTTTACAATTTTGTAAGCTGATTATCCCGCGCGTTCCTATCTAGCACTAGGTCGCTATCTGGCTGGCGAGCCAAATACTCGATTTCTAATCCTGTATTTTTGAAGACTGTCAGGGTCGCCGCGACCGTTTGGATAACAGGTTGCGAATAAAGAACTGTACCCAGAAGCTTCGGGTCGGTTGCGGGCCGTCCGCCAAAATTGGCGAAGCTAGCTTTCAGCGCATTTTGATGTTCAACAGCCGGGATGCGTCTCGGACACAAATTGTGGCTTTGTCCGAAGACCAGACGCTCAAGTGTTCTCTTTGCATTGCAGTGCGGCTAGCCGCGGCTTCTTCCGCATTTGGTGAATTCGCTGAAGCCTAGAACTATATCTACAGCTAAGGACCGGAAAACGGGCTGCGACCGCAGCATTGTGAGGGATCATTCAAAGTCTGCTCTGGACCTTCCCTAGTGACGTTACGGGGCAAGATTAACGGTGATGCTGCTTCGCCCATGACAGCCTCGAAGAACCCAAACTCCCGTGCTTCATCTACAACCCAAGGGCGTCAATCCGAGCAATGATTGATCTTAATAAATGCAATCAATTAAGAACATCGACCACTGCCCCTATTAGGTTCAGCACCTCGTGTGTCTCCCGGTTCACTTGATAAACATAGTCTCCGGCGCGCACATAGTAGCCGTTTTGCCGCAGGCCATATCGGCTAGGATTGTCGATGCGAACATACCCATTGTAGATGAAATCCCCAACTCGGTATCGTTTAGCTTGGCCAGGAGGAACGCATGGTACTGCTTTCTTCGCCAAACCCGGAGGACAGTTACCTGCTTTTGATTTCACCAAAACAGGCTGCAGTGCGTTGTGCGACCCGATACTCTGTCCAAGATCAAGAGACTGGATGTCAAAACTCGCACCCGCAACGGGCCCGGTCTGCATAGTGAACACCGTCGCCGTAATTACTAAAGCCGTTTTCATCTTTTCCGCCTCCTTTAACTGAGCTTTCCAATTATGATCACCATCGGGGTTTGACCAATGCATCGGCGGAGACTGGCTCACTGTCGAAGTCTTCTGCTGTAACGCTATGGTTCGCTTGGCACGACATTCTCATCTAACGACCTTTGAAACCGTCGAGCTGGAATGGGGCAATTGAAGGGCGCCCGGCCAGATCAATCCTTTGTTCTTATTTCGTAAACAACATTAACCGAACGTGAACAGTGTATTCTCGTTAGGTTCAAATAAGCTTTTGCATAATGACCAAATTGGATCGAACGAAACGTATATCGTTTGGCGGAAACAAGGGGAACAAAATGGTCAAGCCTGCCTTTGTGACTGAAGATCGCAGCACTGAAATTGCGATGCGGACCTCTAGCAAATCTGTTGAAGAGCGCCAGCAAACCACGATGAATTCGAGCAATAGCCGCTTCCCTCCTATCGAAAATGCACTGACAGAGATCACTAAAAACATGCGGCTCTCCGAGGCTCACCAGAACGTCTGAAGGCAAACCAGCTGACCCCCCCGACAATTCTCGATTATCGTCCTAAACATGGGAATTGTAACATAAATCCCGCCCCAACTTGGGGCGGGACTTTCTTGTTGCGCATCACAATCATCAAGGGTTTGTGCCTAGCAGGCCGACTTAGTCGACCTGTTAACTTGGTATCCGGAAAGCCTTTCGACGCTCCAGCTTTCCGTTCACCCTGAAGTGGAGGCTGGCGATGGCCGGGAAGCCTCAGGTCAAAGCCCCAGCAGCGCTTTAACCTGTTCCTCAACTGCATCTGTAACAGGCTTGTTGGCAGCGGCTTCCAGTGCCTCACGTTCGGCCAGATCTTGCTCTTCGACAAGTTCAGTCAGCTCTTCCACCTCTTCAACGGCTTCATTGTATTCAATGGCTGCCTGTCTTTCGTCATTCAGAGTCTGGGCTTCATCAATCGAAGCGTCTAATTCGGCTTGGGCCTCTTCTAGCTGCGCTTCGATATCCGGATCACTACCGCCCGCGTCCTCCAAAGCTTGTTCAAGTTCTGCGACCGTATCCCGGTTGGTTTGTACCTCACCTACTGCGACTTCCAAGTCATCCTCGATTTCTTGAACTGTCCGCTCTGGTTCTTCCAACGCTTCAAGAAACTCCAACTGTTCTTCCAGTTCCTCCCGCAAAGGCTCTCCGGCCAGCACTGTGTCTCGGTACGTGGCAATTCTGCCAACCCGCGAATTGGGTGCTGCATTGGCCAGGGCCGTTGGGCTTGCATTGGCGGCGTTCAGTGCGCCCAACTCAGAGGGATGTGCACCAAGCAGCGCAGCCATACGATTGCCTTTTGCCCGGGCAACTGGGCGCTTGGACTCTTCTAAAATCACATTCTGGCGAACCGTTCTTTGCGCCTTGGTCTTTTGCGTTTGAAGGTTTGTCGTAGCAACCCTTGAGGTGGTTGCTGTATTGCGAGCTTTGCCTTTCCCGTTGAACAGATTTTTCAGAGAAAACCCTCCGCCTTTTTTCGTACCAGACCGAACAGACTGCGATTTTGTTTTCCCCTGTCCGAATATCCCGGCCTTGGCCCCGCTACGGCTTTTGTCGGCCCCTTTCCCACGGCCACCATTCCCAGCCGAGCTGTTGTCTCCGCGATCTCCCTGGGCGCCGTTGCCATTCCCACCGCCGTTTCCATTGCCACCGCCCTTCCCATTGCCGCCGCCGTTTCCATTGCCACCACCGTCGCCGCCGCCATTACCGTTACCACCACCGTTTCCGCCGCCATTGCCGTTTCCACCGCCATTGCCGCCACCATTACCGTTACCCGGCTTGGCATAAACAAAATCAGGAGCTGCGACTGTGGCTACAATGGCCGTGGACCCCAACAAGGCAATCGCGATCGTCGAAGCTTTAAGCAGTCCGCACTTGGTGGTTTTCATTTTCAATCTCCTCAAAACCTCCAGCAACGGCAATCAGCGCGCTGAGGTTGACCACGGTGTTTCGGCAGTCTGACTCGCAGTCGAATCAAAACCGTTGCCACTGATTTAACTTTAGGTCGCTTGAACGCAGGGCTAACTGCTTGTTCATCATCGGTTCATGTCTGGCCTAGTAATGTCCAATGACGGTGTTTGAGGGTGTTATGCAGGCCAAAGCGTTTTTTCTGGTTGCAGCTTTGCTGCATGCCTTGTCCGGGGGACAAGCGGCAGCAGACGCACGCGAACTCAAACAGTCTGAACTACGCATGGCGACGTTGTCAGGCAGTGCGATACGGCTGAACCGTGTCATCAAAGGCGTGAAAAAAGCGTACGGCGGAACTCCTGTTGATGCGCGCGCATTCAAAACAGACAAGATCTACTATCGTATTCTGGTCAAAAAGCCGGGCGGAAAGATCGTCAGCGTAATCGTGAACGCCGAAACCGGCACAGTCGTCTCAAACCGCTCGAGTACCGGGCGTGAGATTTCAGAAGCCGCACGCAATTCAACCAAATCCCAAAGCAACAACGGTCAGAGCGCCTCTGCCACTCGTGGAAACAGTGCAGGCCGAAGCAATGCGGGCGGCAACGGCAATGCCGGTGGAAATGGCAATGGCGGTGGCAACGGCGGTGGCAACGGCGGTGGCAACGGCGGCGGCAACGGCGGCGGCAACGGCGGCGGCAACGGCGGTGGCAACGGCGGCGGCAACGGCGGCGGCAACGGCGGCGGCAACGGCGGCGGCAACGGCGGCGGCAACGGCGGCGGCAACGGCGGCGGCAA
>NZ_JBXWNR010000015.1:0-99698 GCF_059610465.1 Ruegeria sp. CDSC085
CTTCGCTGTCGCCGCCGCCTTCGCTGTCGCCGCCGCCTTCGCTGTCGCCGCCGCTTTCGCTGTCGCCGCCGCCTTCGTTATCACCATCGCCGTCTTGGGCGTAAACCGCACCTGCCGTCACAAAAGACAGCACAGCGACAGCAGGTATTCCGGAAAGCGCAATCACACTTGCAGTTGTCATCATTAATCTGGACAGAACACTCATTCTAATTCTCCTGTTTCAAAATGACTTACGCAGTGGCACCAGCGTAGAGATGGCTTCCCCCCACTGTTATGAAAGGCCAGAAACGCGTCGAACCCAGCAGGAAATGGCCAAAAATAAGGCCAAACTGCGGCGAAAATGTGCCCGATTCAACTCTGGGAGTTGAACTGAAACGCTGCTCAATTATTGAGCGAAATCGGGGAATGGAGTTTACTGAGTCGCTTTCTTGCAAGCGCTCTGTGCTTCGCGGCGGGGTCGTGGTTCGCTGAAGACCCCAAACTCATTGCCGGGATCAATGGAAGCAGTTGACCCTTCAAAATACCGCGCGTAATGCATGGCCCATGGAAAAGCAAAAGAAGCCCTCACGTCAGCAAGTCTATACCCTTCTGGTCCAGATCGGCCGCAAGGATGGCGACGGGCTGCCGGACGGTGCGACCGGGGCGGCACTGATCTGCTACGCCAGTGGCGTGGATGAAGCCGAGGCTGTGCGTGAGACAGTGGCTATTCTAAAACAGGCCGACACCGCACCTTTGGATGTCACCGGCTATGGGACCCTGGCCGAACGTGAGGCGCAGGGGCATGACATAGAACCGGACGAACGTGTCCTGATGCAGCGCGCGCTGGATGAAAACGCCGTGATCGTTGCGCAGATGACACCGTTTTTTGGAGACGAGGCGCAGGCCTAGTTCCGCATGCCGAACCACTTGCGATAGATTTCGTCATAAGTTCTGTCTTCACGCAACGAAAGCAGGGCCTGATTGACATCTTCGACCAGAGGCGACCCGGTCGGGAAAGCGATGCCGTAGTTCTCGCGCAGGAAGACGCCTCCTGTCATCGATGCAATCCGCCGGCCTTCATGGGCCGCATAGTAGGACAGGATCGGTGCATCGAATACCACAGCGTCAAGTTGCTTGGACCCGAACGCGTCCAGCATCTGTTCCAACCCGGGATAGCCGGTGAACTCGATCTCACGTCGGTTCAGAAAGTTTGCTGCAGTTGAGTTTGAGATTGTCCCGACACTCTTGCCATACAGGTCGTTCACGGAATTCACGCTGCCGGTGATCGCTTCCACGGTCATGACCGACGTGATGCGGGCCGTGAAAACTGACACAATGAACAGTGACGAAACAACCAGAACGACACCCAGAAGACGGCCGAAGGGCGTGCGCGGCATCCTCTCTTCGAAACCGCCATTCACGACAAGGTTCAGCGCCCACCAGAACGAGGGAAACCAGGCTTCGTTCAGCTTGCGGTCGAAATAGGGTTGGGCGCGGCGCTCAAAGCTCCACATCAGCATGCCACCGCCCAGCAGGATGGCGAATGCCAGGCCAATGGCGATGAACAGCTCTGTGGAGAAAAGCGCATGCAGAAGCGACGGCTGCCGCTTGGCTTCCGATGGCACCATGATCTGCAGGCCCGCCTCAAAGATCGGTTGGGTGAAGTCCATTTGCGTTTCCCGCAGGGCAGTGATCGAGATATTGGCAACTGCAAGATCCGCAGATCCATCCCGCACCGCGTCCAGCATTTCCGAGAATGAATCGACCCGATTGACAGTGTAATCCCAGTTCAGCGACTCGGCCAACGCAGCAAGCAGATCCATCGAAAAGCCGGTTTCCGCACCGTTCTCGACATAGGAAAACGGGGGGCGGGTCACCGTTGTGACCGTGAGGGATTGTGCCATGCTCTGCTGTGCTAGGACGGCGAAAGTCAGGCAGATCAGTGCGAAGAATGCGCGCTTCATATTCATTCACCTGTTTCGCGGCCCAGTAACGCGATTGTACAGTGGGCCGCAAGATGGTCGTGGGGTAAATCGCTATGAATTATTAGGGTGTCGCTTTTATATCTTCTCAGTTGGTTGAAAGGTTTTTTTTGTGGATTGGGGTTGGAAAACCGGCCAATTCGTTGAATCTGTGCGTGAACCCGCGAAAGACACTGTTCCAGAGGCCATTGCATGACCGATCCCGTTCAATTGACTGCCGATCTGATCCGTTGCCCATCGGTCACACCTGCCGAAGGCGGCGCGCTGCTGCTGCTTGAGGCGGTGCTGGCGGATGCCGGGTTTGAATGCACGCGTGTCGACCGCGGTGGCGTCAGCAACCTGTTCGCCCGGTGGGGCCGGAAAGGCCATGCTCGCAGCTTCGGGTTCAACGGTCACACGGATGTTGTTCCGGTCGGCGATGAGGCCGCTTGGACGATGCCGCCTTTTGGGGCCGAAATGCGGGATGGTGTGATGTATGGGCGCGGCGCAACGGATATGAAATCGGGTGTTGCGGCTTTTGCCGCTGCGGCAATCGATTTCGTACGTGACACACCGCTGGACGGCGCCATTATCCTGACCATAACCGGCGACGAGGAAGGCGATGCGCTGGATGGCACGACCGCCTTGCTCGATTACATGAAAGGCGCGGATGAACGTATGTCAGTCTGCCTGGTGGGTGAGCCCACCTGCCCGAACAAGATGGGTGAAATGATGAAGATCGGCCGTCGCGGATCGATGACTGCGTGGTTTACGATCACAGGTGTTCAGGGCCATTCGGCCTATCCACATCGTGCCAAAAATCCTTTGCCAGCCATGGCACGGCTGATGGATCGGTTGGCGGGTCACGAACTGGATCAAGGCACGGATCACTTCGATGCCTCGACATTGGCAGTGGTGACAATCGACACCGGGAATGCGGCAACCAACGTAATCCCGGCGCAGTGCAAGGGAACAGTGAATATTCGATTCAATGATTTGCATTCCGGGGCCAGCCTGAGTGATTGGCTGAAACTGGAGGCAGATCAGGTGGCCGCTCAGTTCGGCGTTGAAATAAATGCCAAAATCAA
The DNA here is from genome assembly GCF_059610465.1 of Ruegeria sp. CDSC085. Classification (NCBI taxonomy): domain Bacteria; kingdom Pseudomonadati; phylum Pseudomonadota; class Alphaproteobacteria; order Rhodobacterales; family Roseobacteraceae; genus Ruegeria; species Ruegeria sp. CDSC085. Next base: position 3,029 of record NZ_JBXWNR010000015.1, read on the forward strand.
GATTTCAGGCGAAAGTTTTCTGACCCCGCCGGGGCCATTGTCGGATCTGGTGGCCAAGGCGGTGAAGGCAGAAACAGGCGCAACGCCCGAGCTTTCGACGACCGGTGGTACGTCGGATGCGCGTTTCATCAAGAACCACTGCCCGGTTGTTGAGTTCGGTCTGGTCGGGCGTACGATGCATCAGGTCGACGAGTGTGTCGAGGTGGCCCAGATCGAACAGCTCAAGTCGATTTATACCCGTATCCTGACCGACTATTTCGCCTGACCCATGCAGCGCACATTGGTGATCATGGTAAAGGAACCTCGTCCGGGCCGCGTCAAAACGCGGCTTGGACGAGAAATTGGCATGGTCGCAGCCGCGTGGTGGTTTCGGCACCAGACCCGGTCCTTGATCCGGCGGCTGCGCGATCCCAGCTGGCACATCGTGCTGGCCGTCTCGCCCGATCAGGAAGGTCTGAAAAGTCGCGTCTGGCCAGCTGACCTGCCGCGCGCGGCGCAGGGGCGTGGGGATCTGGGGGATCGTATGGCGCGGATGCTGCGCGGGATGCCCAAAGGTCCGGTTTGCCTGATCGGCGCGGATATACCAGGGATTTCGCGCCCCCATATTGCCCGTGCTTTCGATGCATTGGGGCATTCTCAAATGGTGTTTGGGCCAGCCCCAGATGGTGGCTATTGGCTGGTCGGAGCGCAACGGTATACAGGCTTGCCAGCGGGTCTGTTTCGCAATGTACGCTGGTCGTCGGAACACGCATTGGCTGACACGCTTGCTTCGATCCCAGGCTGCCGTGTGTCTTTGCTTGATCAGTTGCGCGATGTCGATACGGTTTCCGATCTTAAGCCCTGAGGTTTTTTGGTCATGACGCGGTCGCAAACGCATGCTAGGCCGGACGTATGACTCGCATTCCTACCAAGCAAGAGGTCCTTGACTGGATCTCGGCGAACCCTACCCTGACCTCGAAACGCGATATCGCCAAGGCTTTTGGCATCAAGGGCGCGGATCGGATTGATCTTAAACGCATCCTCAAGGAGCTTGAGGCCGAAGGGCATCTTGAAAAACGCAAGCGCAGCTATCGCGACCCGGATCGTCTGCCGCCGGTCAGTGTGTTGCAGGTAAAAGCTCCGAATAAGGATGGAGACCTGTTTGCGCGGCCGCTGGAATGGCATGGCGAGGGGGTCGAGCCCGTCGTTTTGATCATTGCCCGCGCCAGTGACCCGGCGCTGGGCGAGGGTGACCGCATTCTGGCCCGTCTGACGGCCGTGCATGAGGAAGACCACAATTACGAAGCACGCCTGATCCGTCGTATCGGGACGAACCCTCGTAAAATTGTGGGTATCTTCCGGAAAGGAGCTGAAGGCGGGCGGATTGTTCCGATCGACAAGGCGGGCCAAACCGAATGGCTGGTCGCGGACGGAGCCGTTCTTGGGGCCAGGGACGGAGAACTGGTCGAGGCCGAACAAGCCGGACCGAAGAACCGCATGGGGCTGCCACGCGCGCGCATCATTGAACGGTTGGGTGATCCGACTGCGCCCAAGGCTGTTTCGTTGATCGCGATCCATCAGCATGCTATCCCGGATGAATTTCCCGACAAGGTGATTGCAGAGGCCGATCAGGCCAAACCCGTCGGCCTGAAAGGGCGCGAGGATCTGCGGGATATGCCGTTGCTGACCATCGATCCATCGGACGCGCGCGATCATGACGACGCCTGCTATGCCCATGCTGATGACGACCCGAAAAACCCGGGCGGCCATGTGATCTGGGTCGCGATTGCCGATGTCGCCGCCTATGTGCGCCCGGGCAGCGCGCTGGACCGCGAGGCGCGCAAGCGCGGCAATTCCAGCTATTTCCCCGACCGTGTGGTGCCGATGCTGCCGGACCGCCTGTCGGGTGATCTGTGTTCGCTGCACGAAGGCGTGCCGCGCGCCTGCATCGCGGTGCGGATGCAGATCGACGCCGATGGCAACAAGATCAGTCACCGGTTTGTGCGCGGTCTGATGCGCTCGGCCGCCTCGTTGAACTATACAGAAGTGCAGGAGGCCTTTGACGGTAATCCGAACGACCGCACAGGGCCGTTGCTCGAGACGGTTCTGAACCCGCTATACGCTGCGTATGCCGCGTTGAAAAAAGCCCGTGCTGTTCGGCAGCCGCTGGAGTTGGACCTGCCGGAACGCAAGATCGTTCTGAACGACAAGGGCGAGGTCGAAAGCGTGGCTTTCCGGGACCGGCTTGATGCGCACCGGCTGATCGAAGAGTTTATGATCCTGGCCAACGTGGCCGCCGCGGAAACCCTGATCGCCAAGCGCAGCCCGCTTTTGTTCCGGGTGCACGAGGAACCCGCGCCCGAAAAACTGGAAAGTCTGCGTGAAACGGCACAGGCCGCTGGGCTGAATCTGGCCAAGGGGCAGGTGCTCCAGACCCGTCACCTGAACGCGCTGCTGAATGCCGCCGCCGGGACCGAGGATGCCGAGCTGATCAACCTCAGCACCTTGCGGTCGATGGCGCAGGCCTATTACAGCCCGGAAAACTTCGGTCATTTCGGGTTGGCGCTGCGCAATTACGCGCATTTCACCTCGCCCATCCGGCGCTATGCCGATCTGATCGTGCATCGCTCGCTGATCTCGGCTCATGGCTGGGGCAAGGACGGGCTGACCGAGGACGAAATTGCCCGGCTCGAAGAGACGGCCGCGCACATCTCGGATACCGAACGCCGCTCGATGATGGCTGAACGCGACACGACCGACCGCTATCTGGCCGCGTATCTCAGCGAGCGTGTGGGCAACGAGTTCACCGGGCGGATCAGTGGTATTGCCCGGTTCGGGGCCTTTGTGAAAATGGACGAAACGGGCGCGGATGGTTTGGTGCCCGTGCGGTCTTTGGGGCGTGAATTCTTCCATTTTGATCGGGAGGCCGGAACGCTGATGGGTTCGGACACTGGACTGATCATCGCCATCGGCCAGCGGGTCACGGTGCGGCTGACCGAGGCGACGCCTGTGACCGGCGGGTTGGAACTGGAACTGCTGTCCATCGACGATCAGGCCCTGCCGCGCGGGCGCGGGCCTGCCAAGCGGTCGACGCGACGCAAGGCAGCCAGCACCAAGCGCAAGAAGGACAAGATCAAGCGCAAGGTCGAACGCAAGCGCCGTCAAAGATGATAGGTCAGCGCCCGGGCAATCAGCCAGCCATGGCGGGTTTTATCGATCTGGCCTGGGCCATCGAACAGAATGGCCCGGTTCCCGTCGATCCGGTCCTCTCCCGGGAAAGCTGAGGTGAAATCACCGATCAATCGGCTTTGGCAGTGTACGAACAGCGCGAAACCTGCAGATTTGTGAGCCCCCAGCCGGATCGTTGATCCTTTGGGGGCAAGGTAGGCGGGCTGGCCCCAGCGCAACTCCTCACGCAATGGATTGGCAGCGGGCAGAGAGTTTGCCGTTTCAAAGATCAGATCGCGAAGCGCCAGAGCCCCGACGCGTGCTTGCGGGGGCAGGGCGTCAAAGGCCGAGGCGACCGAGGGGTCATCAAACGGTTTCATGCAATCGGTATCGCCTGTTCCATCCGGTCCACGTAACTGTTCAACAGGTTATCCTGTTTGATCCTGCGGGTCAGTGGGGTATCTGCAGGCGTTGCACACATAGCGGCGAGCATCGGGCCGACGCTCATGTCTGCTGATGTCGGTTGATCCGCCAGCAGGAAGCGGGATTGCCACAGATAGGCCGAGATCGACTCGAGATCGCGTTCGACCCGGTCCATGCGCTCGGACAACGAGAACCGTCCGATCCCTTGTGACGAGATCCCTTTCAGAACGGATTTTCGGATCGCATTGGACGCCGGCTTTCGGATCATGGCTGGAATTCCAGTGAAAAAGGTTTCGCGAAGGATTGGCCAGACCTCATCATTGCCCCAGCGGTCCAGAACGATGTGGAAATACAGATGCTCTTCGGCCATGCGCACCAGCGCGCGGGATTGCGCTTTTTCCACATCCGAAAGCCCCTGATCGAACTCCGCGCCCTTCTGTTCCAGCCAATGGCGGATCAGATCGCTGTCCGGTATCAACCGCTCTGGCGTTCGCAGCACTGGTAGTTTTTGATGCGGCATTTTGCGCGGGTCAAGCATGTCCGAACGCTGCCAGACCTGACCGGAGTGTTGAAGCATCAAGGCTGTCTTGACGCAGAACGGGCTGGCGCTGAACAGCCCGAAGGCAGAAGGATAGGTGAGAAGGGTCAGCATCGCATGGCTCCGTATTTTTTTGACGTGCCAGATGAATAAACCGACCTAATGACAGTTCCTGTCACTAGGGGTAGGCTAGGGTTCATCATGTCCCGCACCGCCCGATTGTTCCAACTGATGCAAGCCCTGCGTTCTGGCCCATCGCCCAGAACGTCTGAACAGCTGGCACAGGATTTGGGTGTTTCTGCCAGAACAATTCACAGGGATATTGACGCGCTGCGTGGTCTGGGGGCCGTTATCGACGGTGAAGCGGGGTTTGGGTTCACTCTGATCGAAGATGCCACACTGCCGCCATTGGGTTTCACTGATGACGAGCTTGAGGCCCTTGTTCTCGGCCTTCGCGAAGTACAGGTGATTGGTGATCCTGCCTTGTCAGATGCAGCCAGCGCCGCCCTACGGAAATTGCAGGGGCGATTGCCACAGCGTCAGTCCCATCGGCTGAGCCACGCGGTTCTGGCGGCAACGCGGTTCAATCGCCCGCCCGCGCCGACAATCGACGTGGCCGTTTTGCGGCAGGCGACGTGGGACGAACGCGCGGTCGAGTTCTCGTACACGGACGCAAAAGGCGATGCCACACAAAGACGGATCAACCCGCTGAGCATCGTCTACATGGATCGATCAAATGTGTTGCTCGGCTGGTGCCACCTAAGACATGATTTTCGCGTCTTCCGGTTGGATCGCATGCAGGACATGTCTGTGACAGATCAAAGCTTTAGACCGAACCGCGTGCCCATGCTGCGTGAGGTTTTGGCGCAAATCCGCGCAGAGCGCGACGCACAGGAGCGCGAAGTGGACGTCTGAGACTTTGTGATTCACCGATTTTGCGCTACCCTGAGGTTGAGCAGTAAGCAGGAAAAATCGGAATGCATAAATGCGTAGGCGGCGTTATGACCGTCGCATTGTGGGCATCCATAGTGCAGGCGGAAACATCAGAAAACACGAAATGGCCAGACAGTGCAGTGACCGGCGAAACGATCCAGCTGGCCTCGGCGGATGTGACGGTTTCGATCCGTCCGGTCCCGCGCCCGGCCGTTGAGGCTTTGCGGGTGTCCGCGGCAATGACCGCACGGTTTCAGGCCTGGCTCGGTGCGTTTCAGAAACGCGCGCGACAGCAGGGCATAACGGAAAGAACGTTGAACAGGGTGTTCTCGGACATGACCTTTGACGAGGATATCCTGAAACGAGACCGCAATCAGGCGGAATTCTCGAAACCGATCTGGGAGTATCTGGATTCCGCAGTCTCGGACTCGCGCGTTTCCAATGGTCGTGCCGCCATGCAGCAACATCGGCAGGTGTTGAAGCAAATCGAGGCTGAATATGGCGTTGAAAAGGAAGTGGTCACGGCAATCTGGGGGCTGGAAACATCTTTCGGCTCTTATCGTGGCAGCAACCGGACGCTGAGTTCCCTGGCGACACTGGCCTTTGATGCGCGGCGGGCGCAGTTCTTTGAAACTCAGTTGATCGCCGCCCTGAGGATCGTGCAGGCAGGGGATGTCACTGCCGGAAACATGCTGGGCAGCTGGGCAGGCGCGATGGGGCACACGCAATTCATGCCGACCTCATATCTGGATCACGCGGTTGATTTTGATGGCGATGGTCGGCGTGACATCTGGTCGGACGACCCGACGGATGCTCTGGCCTCGGCCGCGTCCTATCTGGCGCGGCACGGATGGAAAAAAGGGCAGCCCTGGGGCGTTGAGGTGCGCTTGCCTGCCGATTTCGATTACGCTGCAGCCCGTCGTGACTATACCCTGCTGCCGTCTGCATGGGCCGCTCGGGGTGTAGTGGCCGGGAACGGCCAAGCCGTGCAGGATTATGGGAAGGCGGCGATTTTGCTTCCGGCAGGGGGGCAGGGCGTAGCGCTGATGATTTTTGACAATTTCAGCGTGATCGAGGCCTATAACGGTGCCGATGCCTATGTGATCGGTATCGGACATCTGTCCGACCGGCTTGCGGGTCGTGAACCGTTTCAGTCCGACTGGCCCCGAGGTGAGCGGGCGCTGAGCTTCACCGAGAAAAAAGAGTTGCAAACCCGGCTGACCCAGGCCGGGTTTGATACGAAGGGTATCGATGGGCGCACTGGGCCGAACACCATCAATGCGGTCCGCGCTTACCAACTGGCGCGGGGCTTGATGCCGGACGGCTATCCAACTGCGGAGCTTTTGCAGCGGCTTCGGTAGAAAAATGAGGCGATCCAAACGGGTCGCCCCCTTGAAAAAGCCCGTTCTGATTTCAGGATGCGGCTTTCATCAGTCCCTGAGCGATGATCTCTGCCTGTGCTTCGTCCAGCGACTTGTGAATGCGCACGAACATTTCGTCGATATCCGCCGGGGTCAGGATCAGCGGCGGCGAGATGATCATACGGTCGCCCACATGGCGCATGATCAGATTGTTGGCAAAGCAGCGGTCTCGGCAGATATAGCCGACCGTGCCGGGCTCGGACGCGAACTTGGCGCGGCTGGCTTTGTCGGGGGTCAATGCGATGGACGCCATCATGCCAACGATCTTCGCCTCGCCCACCAGCGGGTGATCGGCCAGGGCTTCCCATTTCTCTTTCAGATAGGGGGCAGCAACATCGCGCACATGCTCGACGATCTTCTCTTCTTCGAGGATACGTAGGTTTTCCAAAGCCACAGCAGCCGCGACCGGATGGCCGGAATAGGTGTAACCGTGATTGAATTCGGTGCCGCCAATGACTTCGGCAATCTCGTCATTCACGATGGACCCGCCGATCGGTGCATAGCCCGAGCTGAGCCCCTTGGCGATGGTCATGATATGCGGTTTGATGCCCACGGTTTCGGATCCGAACCAGTTGCCGGTACGGCCGAACCCACAGATCACTTCGTCGGCAATCAGCAGGATATCGTATTTATCGCAGATACGCTGAATTTCCGGCCAGTATGTGTCCGGCGCCACGATTACACCGCCCGCGCCCTGAACCGGCTCGGCGATAAAGGCCGCAACACGGTCTTCACCCAGTTCCTGAATGGCTTCTTCCAGCTCGCGCGCGCGGGCCAATCCGAACTCTTCGGGCGACATGTCGCCGCCTTCGGTCCACCAGTTCGGTTGGTTGATGTGGTGAATGTTCGGGATCGGAATGCCGCCCTGCGCGTGCATGCCTGCCATACCGCCCAGCGAAGCCGACCCGACGGAAGACCCGTGATACGCGTTTTTCCTGCTGATGATGATATTCTTGTCCGGCTGCCCCTTCTCGGCCCAATAGGTGCGTACAAGGCGGATGTTGGTATCGTTGGCCTCGGATCCGCCGGCTGCGAAGAAGACATGGTTCAGATCACCCGGTGCCAGCTCGGCGATCTTGGCGGCCAGTGCGATTGCGGGCACGTGGGTCGTCTTGAAGAAGGTGTTGTAGTAGGGCAGTTCTCGCATCTGACGCGCGGCGACATCGGCCAGCTCATCACGGCCATAGCCGATATTGACGCACCAAAGACCTGCCATAGCGTCCAGAATTTCCTCGCCTTCGCTGTCGGTCAGGTAAACTCCGCTGGCGCGTGTAATCACGCGTGCCCCTTCCTGTCCCAGCGCGCCATTGGCCGAGAAAGGATGGATGTGATGCGCCGCATCCAGCGCCTGCAATTCGGCGGTCGGCATATGGTTGGTTATGGTGGACATCGGAGAATCTCCTACAAGAACGCAGTTGCGGTTCACAATATGATCAAATTCACTGCTGTCAATCGAATCGGGTTGAGTTAGGTGGAAGTTAGGGCGTCCGCCATCAATTCCATGCCTTGCTCAATGTCCTGTGTCGTTGCTTTTGCGGCTTTTTCGGCGTCTCCGTTGCGCAAAGCGGAAATGATATCCTTGTGTCGATCCGGCAGACTTTGAGTTCCGAATCGGCCACATACGACACGCAGCGACGGACCGAACCGCAACCAAAGCCTTTCGGCCAGATCGCTAAGAATCGGTGCGTTTGCGTGTGAATACAAGGTTTCGTGGAACGCCTGGTTCAGGCGCAGATATCCACCCACGTCTCCGTCGGCAATCATTCGGTCCAGATGCATGTCGAGACGCTCCAGATGATCAATATCTTCGGTTTGCAGATTCGACGTCGCGCGCCTTGAAAGCTCTGATTCTATTGCGGTTCTCGCAAATATCATTTCCTGGATGTCACCTGGTGAAAGCAGTGGAACACTCACGCGCCGATTGCCTTGAAACACCAATGCTCCATCCGAGATCAACCGGCGGATGGCTTCGCGTACCGGGGTCATGCCAACGCCAAGCGAATCAGTCAGGCCCTGGATCGTGACAGGCTGACCAGGAACCAATTCCCCGAACAGGATCTGTGATCTGAGTTTTTGGTAAACCTGCTCATGCGCGGGTTGTTTCCCATTGTCGATTGTCGACGCAGATGCCTTATTTTTGATCAAATCCAATTGGTTCTTCCTATTTCGACTAACCCTGACTTGTCAGGTGACAGACCTCGTGAAACCATACGCTGGATCGAGGAAAAACGCAAAACTTGATCAAATCCAAAAAAACGGGAAAATAGCCGTACACTTGCAGGGAGAAGAATATGACAATCAAAACGCTGACCATGACAGCGGTCATCGCATTGGGGACTTCGGCGGCATTCGCCGAAGAGGTGCGTGTATATAACTGGTCTGACTACATCGACGAAGAATTGCTGAGCAAATTCGAAGAAGAAACCGGTCTGACTCTGATCTACGATGTGTTCGACAGCAACGAGGTTTTGGAAACCAAGATGCTGGCCGGTGGTTCGGGATACGACGTGGTGGTGCCATCGGGCACATTCCTGCAGCGCCAGATTCAGGCGGGCGCGTTTCAGGAACTGGATACGGCCATGTTGCCGAATGCTGGAAATCTGTGGGACGTGATCCAGGAACGCACCGCAGGATATGATCCGAACAATGCCTACTCGATCAACTACATGTGGGGAACAACGGGCATCGGTGTGAACGTCGACAAAGTCAAAGAAGTCTTGGGTGACGACGTGGCCCTGAACAGCATGGATTTGGTTCTGAAACCGGAGAACATGGAAAAGCTGGCCTCGTGTGGCGTTCATTTCCTTGATGCTCCAGCCGAAATGATACCGATGGCCTTGCAGTACATCGGTGAAGACCCCGACAGCCACGACCCGGAAGTGATCAAGAAGGTCGAAGACGTTCTGACAAGCGTTCGTCCCTACATCCAGAAGTTTCACAGCTCGGAATATATCAACGCGCTGGCAAATGGTGATATTTGCGTAGCCGTGGGTTGGTCCGGAGATATTCTGCAGGCGCGGGATCGCGCGGCCGAAGCCGACAACGGTGTGAACATCGAATATCATCCGTTCGCAGAAGGCTCGTTGATGTGGTTCGACCAGATGGCAATTCCTGCCGACGCGCCGAATCCAGATGGTGCGCACAAGTTCCTGAGTTTCATTCTGGATGCCAACAACATGGCCGCTGCGTCCAACTATGTGTACTACGCCAACGGCAACAAGGCGTCTCAGGAGTTTCTTGAGGAAGACGTGATCGGTGATCCGGCAATATACCCGGATGAAGCTACGATGCAAAACCTGTACATCACGACTCCGTACCCCGCGAAAACACAGCGGGTCGTGACCCGTCTTTGGACCAAGATCAAGTCAGGCACCTGATCCGGTTTATAAGCGCGGGGCGGTAACCAGACCGCCCCGCCGCACTATTGTCCAAACTGACCATGCGGGGGCTGCTTTGAATTCTGATGTCTTTGCGCCGTGGGAAGACCCACAGGCGAAACCTTTGATCCAGTTCCAGAACGTGACCAAGCGCTTTGGTGAGTTCACCGCGATCGACAACCTGTCTCTGGATATCTTCGAAAAAGAATTCTTTGCTTTGCTCGGCCCTTCAGGGTGCGGCAAAACAACGATGATGCGGATGCTGGCCGGGTTCGAGACCCCGACCGAAGGCCATATCCTGCTGGGCGGGCAGGATATCGACCCCATCCCGCCAAACAAGCGGGCCGTGAACATGATGTTCCAGTCCTATGCCCTGTTCCCGCATCTCAGTGTCTGGGAAAACATCGCCTTTGGTCTGCGACGGGACAACATGCCCAAGCACGATCTGGAAGACCGGGTGGAAGAAATGCTGCGCCTGACCCGGCTGGAACAGTTTGCCCGTCGCAAACCCCATCAGATCTCGGGTGGTCAGAGGCAGCGCGTGGCACTGGCGCGCTCATTGGCCAAAGCGCCCAAGCTTCTGCTGCTGGATGAACCGTTGGGTGCGCTGGACAAAAAACTACGACAAGATACCCAGTTCGAGCTGATGGATATTCAGGAGAAGACGGGCACCACGTTCGTCATCGTCACCCACGATCAGGAAGAGGCTATGACAGTCGCCAGCCGTGTCGCGGTGATGGATCAGGGCCAGTTAAAGCAAGTGGCCACACCGGATCGCATCTATGAAAACCCTGAATCTGTTTATGTCGCTGATTTCATAGGAGATGTGAATATCATCGAAGGCCGCGCTACTCCATCCGGAGAGGACGCCTACCAGATCGTTTGGGCCGAAGGTCAGGCACCTTTGACGGCATCATCGCCTGCTGGTTTCTCAGACGGTCAGTCCTGCCATCTGGCGATCCGCCCCGAGAAAGTGACGATCTCTGCCGAACGGCCCGTTGATGCGGTCAACGCTGTTCAGGGCAAGGTTCACGACATTGCCTATCTGGGCAATCTGTCCACCTATCACGTTGAATTGGCAAACGGCACGATCATCAAGGCACAGACGGCCAACACCCGTCGCATCTCGCGTCGTTCGTTCACCTGGGAAGACCCGGTCTGGCTGTCCTGGACAGCCACGGCTGCGGTTCTGCTGGCCAACTGATGCGCCGTGCCATTCTGATCGCCATTCCTTACGTCTGGCTGTTGGCTCTGTTTCTGGTGCCGTTCTTCATCGTTCTGAAGATTTCGCTGTCGGACATCGCCCTGGCCATCCCGCCTTATACGCCAACTTTGGACCTGTCCGCTGGCTGGACGGGGATCAAAGATTTCTTCGGGCAACTGGACTTCGAGAATTATGTCTGGCTGACGGAAGACGACCTGTATTGGAAAGCCTACCTGTCCAGCGTGAAGATCGCTTTGATTTCGACCTTCCTGACCCTGTTGGTGGGTTACCCAATGGCCTACGGTATGGCCCGGGCACCTCAGGAATGGCGACCGACACTGATGATGCTGGTTATCCTGCCCTTCTGGACCTCATTCCTGATCCGGGTTTACGCGTGGATGGGTATTCTGTCGAACGAAGGGTATCTCAACCAGATTTTGCTGTGGACCGGTATAATCTCGACCCCGTTGACGATTCTGAACACTTCGACCGCCGTCTATATTGGCATCGTTTACACTTATCTGCCCTTCATGATCCTGCCGATCTATTCGGCGTTGGAGCGTATGGACGGATCGCTGATCGAGGCGGCGGAGGATCTGGGATGTTCTCGTTTTCAGGCCTTCTGGCTGGTGACCATTCCACTGTCCAAGCCTGGCATCATCGCGGGGTGTTTCCTTGTGATGATCCCCGTGATCGGTGAGTTCGTGATCCCATCACTTCTGGGTGGTTCGGGTACGCTGATGATCGGCAAGGTTCTGTGGGAAGAGTTCTTTTCGAACCGTGACTGGCCGGTTGCAAGTGCGGTGGCCATCGTACTGCTGCTGATTCTCGTCATTCCTATCGTGCTGTTTCAGCGCAACCAGCAGAAACAGGCGGAGGCTGAGGGATGAACAGATTAAGTTGGTTCAACACGGTTTCGCTGACGCTGGGATTTGCTTTTCTGTACATCCCGATGATCATCCTGATCATCTTCAGCTTCAACGAAAGCAAGCTGGTCACGGTCTGGGCCGGGTTTTCGACGAAGTGGTACGGAGAGCTTCTTCAGAACGAGGCGTTTCTGGATGCCGCCTGGGTCACGATCCGGGTCGCGGTCTTTTCGTCGACGCTGGCTACGATTCTGGGAACGGCCGCCGCTTACGTGATGGTCCGCAGCGGGCGCTTTTTTGGCCGGACACTGTTTTCCGGCATGATCTATGCGCCGCTGGTGATGCCTGAAGTGATCACCGGCCTGTCGTTGCTACTGCTGTTTATCGGCATCGGCCTGGATCGGGGTATTCTGACCATCGTTCTGGCACACACGACTTTCTCGATGTGTTTCGTTTCGGTTGTCGTATCCTCGCGCCTCATAACTTTTGATCGCTCGCTGGAAGAGGCTGCGCTGGACCTTGGATGCTCGCCCGCGCAAGCCTTCCGTCTTGTCACCCTGCCGATCATCGCACCTGCGGTAATCTCGGGCTGGTTGCTGGCCTTTACCCTGTCACTTGATGATCTGGTGATTGCATCGTTCACTTCGGGGCCGTCGGCAACGACATTGCCGATCAAGATATTCTCGGCCGTGCGCCTTGGCGTCAGCCCGGAAATCAACGCGTTGTCGACGATCATGATCGCTGTGGTGACAGTCGGGGTAATCACGGCTTCGCTTGTGACCAAACGCGCGATGGTGCGGCAGCAGCAGGACGAAATGGCCGCAGCGCGCACCGAATGAAGCGGATATTTCCAGACTACGCCTATGGCAGCGAACCTCGCGACAGCTGCTGGTGGGACGAAACTGTTGCCAGCCCGGATTGGCCAAAGGTTCAAGGCGGCATGCATGTGGATGTGGCCATCATCGGTGGCGGATTTACAGGCGTTTCTGCTGCCTTGCATTTGGCTAAGAACGCTTCGGTTGCGGTGTTCGAAGCCGGCGCGCCGGGGTGGGGTGCTTCGGGCCGCAATGGTGGGTTTTGCTGTCTTGGGGGTTCAAAACTTGGCCACGAATCCATGGAGCGTCGATTTGGCAGCGACGCCGCTCGGGACTATGCGAAAGCGGAACAGGCAGCGGTTCAACTGGTCGCTGATCTGTTGGCACAGCATCAGATCGATGCGGATACCCACTCCAACGGGGAAACCCAAATGGCGCATTCCAAAAGGGCAATGGACGTGTTGCGCCGGAATGCCGACGAGAAGGGAACCCTGCACGAAGCCAGAGACCTGCCTGCGAAGGGCATGGGTGGCGCGTTTCATGGTGCCTACACTTCGCCGATCGGTTTCGGATTGAATCCCCGCAAATATCTGTTCGGGATTGCCCGAGCCGCCGAAGCAATGGGCGCATATCTGTTCCAGAAATCCCCGGTTCTGAGCGTTGAAAAAACGGCGTCCGGCTTTGTGTTGCAAACGCAGAGCGGGCCAGTCAAAGCGCAGGCGGTGTTGGTGTGTACCAACGGATATTCCAGCGAGGATATCCCGGCCTGGATGTCCGGACGATACATGCCTGCACAGTCGACCGTTTTGGTAACGCGTCCCCTTGGTCGAGCCGAGCAAGTGGCACAAGGGTGGTCTACGGATCAGATGTGCTATGATACGCGCAATCTGTTGCACTATTTTCGCCTGATGCCGGACGGGCGCTTTCTGTTTGGGATGAGAGGCGGCTTGCGGTCATCGGCCGGGGCTGAAGCGGCCATTCGGCAAAAGGTCCAGCAGGATTTCAAACATATGTTTCCTGCTTGGTCGACGGTCGAGGTCACTCATATCTGGTCCGGTTTGGTGTGCCTGTCACGGGCCCTGACACCTTTCGTCGGCCCCGTTCCGGAACAACCGGGGATGTTTGCCGGGTTTGCATATCACGGCAATGGCGTCGCCATGGGCACGTACTGTGGTCGAGCATTGGCGCGCTTGGTTCTGGGGCAGGACGCCAGGCTGCCAGCCGTGATGACGCAAAAACCAGGTCAGTTTCCATTGGGTCGCTGGCGCCGTGTGCTCATGCCGCCCGCCTACGCCATGTTGGCGCTGGCCGACCTGCGATGAGGCGGGGCGTTACAGAATTGCGGTTTCCAAATTCAACCCTGTCACATAGTCGGGCGCACCGTTTTCGGCGCGCCAGAGGCAATACGTTGCCATGCGCCACGCATACCACGGTTTGAGCTGTAGATAGCGCGCGACGATTTCGGGTCTGCCGTAGGCGGAAAGAAACTGGTCTTCCTCTTTCTTCGACAGCGGTGAGCCTCGGTAAAGTTGCTGCATCGCAGGCGACAAAAAGAGCGCAAGGTCTTCGCAAGGATCGCCAAGGGCTGGGCATTGCCAGTCGATCAAAGTCAGACCACCGGTCGCCACCAGGATGTTACCTGCCACGGGGTCGCCATGGATCAGACAAGTCTGTTCCGTAGGTGTGACAGAGGTTGAAGGTTGCAAATCTGCGAGTTTGCCACGCGTGTTTGACGTACAGCCTTGCAGAATTCTGTTTCCATGAGCTCGCAAGTCTTCGCTGCCATTGCATCCGGCTGGCGCCTGGACGGCGATGGACAGGGAATGAAGCTTGCGCAGCAAGGCACCGACCTGGGCTGACCCCTGCCGCCAGGGTGCTCCGGGTGCGTGGTCGTAAAACACCCAACTGGCTTCATTGTATTGCCCTGTGGCACGCAGCCTTGGCACGAAACCCGTGGTGCCAAGCGCCTTCAGGCATTGGACTTCCAACTCTGCATCATTTCGAAACAATGGATTGCGCAATGCTGTGCTGTAGAGTTTCAGGACCTTGTCGCTTGCGCGGCCCTTGACCTTCCAGACCCTGTTGGTGCGCCCGCCGTACAAGGTCTCGAACCGAGGATGTGCGTTGACCAATGCTTGCGCATGGAGATGGTCAACCAGATCTCGAGGGGGGGCAGACAGGTTGGGCAGAGGTTCCATCACTTTTTCTGGCGAGTCGATTTGCCAAGATTTGGCCTGTCCGGCCCGGTAGATCAAGCACCAGTTCTGACCGCAGTGACATGAGTTGCGGGAATTACCTGACCGCCTTGCAGGGTCAATAAAACAGCATCGACGCCTACCTGTGCTTCGATGACGCGACCGTAGGTGGCGACAGGTTTCTCGGAGAGCAACTCATCGCCTTTGTAGCATTCAAGGGTTGCAGTGTAGTTGCCTGATGCCATTGGATTGCCTGAAGAATCCACCCCCGCCCAAACAAACTCCTCAGTCGTCGTGGGCACAGTGACTTTATCGATCACCGTACCGTCACTGTCGCGGATCACCAATTTGGTTGCGTCCGCATCAGGGTCGGCCTGAGCAAACAGTGTCACCGGCTGGCCTTCAAAGTGAAAGGCCGAGGTTGAGCGGACGTCCATGCCCACCCAGCTTGCAAGTTCGTTCAGTTTCGTACCGCCCAATGCGTTGGCCAAGGTGGACAAGAGGTCATTGGTCTGGACTTGTTGCTCGACCATCGAGAACTGCGCCAACTGAGACGCATACTCGGTCGAATCCATCGGCTCCAACGGATCCTGATTCTTTGCCTGCGCCGTTAGCATCAGCAAGAATGTCTCAAAGTCCGAAGTAATCGCAGACTTCTGTGATGCCCCGGCCTTTTGTTGATCCGCAACGGGCTGCGTGGTGTTGACAGGCGTAATCATTGGTCAAAACCTCATGTCGATGCCCCGGCCCGAGGCCAGATTCTGTGGATGGGAAGTTGTGCGATCGATCCGTTCGTGCGGCGCAGCTTCTGAACGTGATGGAGATTGGGTGTCTGGGTCGTCTGCACCCTTTTGATGTGCGCCAGAACCCCAAGAGGTTCCCAGATCAAAGCTCAGATCCCCATAGCCCAGTTTCTGAAACTCTTCTGTCAGAACGGATAAATGACGTCGCATTAATTCGAGGGTTTCCGGACGCTCGGTCGCAATAGTGATTTGCAGGCCGTCCTCCCGGCCATTCAGAACAATGGAAACACGCCCAAGCTCTTCCGGATTCAGCGCAATTTTCGTTGCTCCTGATCCGGTACGTGTCTGGACCGCTGCTGCCAGCTGACCAGCCATCGCCCGGGCGATTTCTGCTCGGGCGGCAGAAGACGGACTCGTGAGTTGAGGCACAGAATCGCGTGAGGTCAGCGGCAAAGGTTCCTCTCTGGCGGCATGCAGGGCCTCAGCCTCGACAACGGGTGCCACCGGTTCGAATTCAACAGCAGTTGCCATCAGCTGAAGCTGCGCCACCGAGGGCGCCCGGTTAGGCGTTGGTGGTTTAGGCGTGAGAATGTTCACTTCGGGCAACAGTTTCTTTTCAGGGTCCAGAGGAAGCGGGATGCCCCCCATTTGTTCGACCGTGCCTTTGGTCTTTACCAGCTGATCAAACACTTGGCCTTTTTCGGTCATGTTTGTCATTTGCGCAGGTTGGGGCGTCGGATCCTGCGCCTTCTGCGAGAGCGGCGGAACCGGGAAGGACGAGTCGCTTTGCAGGGACAGTCCTTTTGATACCAATACCTGTGGTTGATCCGGGATTTTTGAGGGTGCTTGATTTGCCTCCGCAATCTGAACCGGCACCATCGTTATCTCGTCTAAGCCGGGGGTTTCGAGGAATGCAGAAAGGATTTGCTGTTCACCGGTGTGTTCTGAAATCGGGGAGGGATGGGCCGCTGCTGATGCCTCAGCCGTTGTCCCCGGCACAGGCTCGGGCTCCGCTTCGACATTTGTCAGCTCGGAATTGATGGCAGGGTTTTCGCCTTCAGGAAGGCCAGTGGCGCCAACCTCTTGTCCGAGGACGTCCTGAAAGCTCCCCGAGCCAGTTTTTTGGCCCGGAGCTTTACGAAATGTGGCGGCTTTCTCGGTTGAAGTCGGCGTTGCGTTCGCCAGCGTTAGGGGGTTGGGCATTTGCTCCGGCTCCGTGTGTCTGGTCGGAACACTGCCTGCAGGAAGTTACGTTTATTTTAACCGCTTTCGCCTTTGATCGAGAAAGTTCGAGGCAAATTCGGAGAAGGCCATGAAGGTTTCCACCCTTCCTCACGTATCTCAATCACCATTATCCCAAACCCGACTGAAAGATGTGGCCATAGAGCTGGAAGCCGCGTTTCTAGGTGAAATGCTGAAATCTGCCGGGTTGGGCAAGACCCGCCAGTCCTTTGGTGGTGGCGTAGGTGAAGATCAGTTTTCTTCGATGCTTGTTCAACATCAGGCGCAGCAACTGGCCCGGTCCGGTGGCGTGGGCCTTTCCGAAATTCTGTTCAAGTCACTGATGGAGAAAACCGATGACGTCTAAGGCTGATGCAGTGTTGATCAAGTCTTTGGAAGAAGTCCTGGATTTGGAACGTGTCGCACTTGTGCAGGGGGATCTGGACCGTTTGTCCAGCATGGCGCCTGAAAAAGAGAAGCTGATCGGTGCAATCAATGATCTTCAGGTGCTGGAAAGCGAGGCACTGATTCGCGTTCAACAGAAAGCCGAACGCAATCAGGCACTGCTGAACAGCGCGGCTGAAGGCATCCGAGCAGTCTCCAGCCGAATGGGTGAACTGCGGCGTGTTCGGCAGGAATTCAGCACCTATGGTGCAGACGGGCAGCGGAGTGAATTTACGGTTCGTAACACTGCAAAGCTGGAAAAGCGGGCGTAGGTAGAAGTTTGATTCAAATCCGAAATTTTGGGTTGCGCGTTTTAGCACTCCGTTAGGGGATCGGGTTCAAAAGTGGTGCTGCACCTGAAATCAGCAGGTGGCGCGAACGGCCACGCGGCGCGTCGCACAGGTCAGAAAGACACCAATGCCTGCAAATAGTGCGGGGTGAAAATGGGCAAAATGGCCCGAACGGAAAAGGATGAAAGCTATGTCCAGCATTCTGACAAACAATGGCGCGATGGTTGCGCTGCAAACTCTCAAGTCGGTCAATAAAAACCTGGCGATGACCCAGAACGCAATCTCGACCGGCAAGGATGTCGCAACGGCCAAGGACAACTCGGCAGTATGGGCGATTTCCAAAGTGATGGAGTCGGACGTCAAAGGTTTCAATGCCATCAAGGACAGCCTGGCGCTTGGCGAATCGACCGTCGCCGTTGCCCGAAATGCCGCGGAAACCGTCACTGATCTGCTGACACAGATGAAAGGCAAGATCGTCGCCGCGCAGGAAGACAACGTTGATCGAGGCAAAATCAATGATGACGTGACTGCTCTGAAAGATCAGATCGCGTCCGTTGTCAGCGCAGCGCAGTTCAATGGCCTGAACCTGGTTGACGGCTCTGCCGGTTCCGCATCGGTTCTGGCGTCGTTGGATCGTGACAATACCGGGGCCGTGACCGCATCGTCGATCACCGTTGCAGGGCAGAACCTGTCAACCGGCGGTTATGTCACCAAGCAGGTCTTTGACGGTTCGACCGGCGCATCGACAGGCAACGATCGCGTTGGCGCAACCATCGACAACGGCGCGACCGCTGCAACGGCGCTCGTCACCGACGAATCCAGCGGTGCCTTTGCTGCCGGCGACAAGGTCGTCGTCGCGATTAACGATCAGGTTGTATCCTATACCGTGTCTGCCGAAGACGCTGCTGCGACAACAACCGGTGATCTGGTTGCCGTTGGATTGAAATCGAAGATTGAAGAGCTTGGGATTACCGGTCTGACCGTAGACTATGACTCAGGCACCGCCGGAACCTTGTCTGTCACCAACAGTACGGGCTCTGACATTTCGTTCTCTGCTCAATTCGTGAATGCCGGTGCAGGTGGTCTGGGCGCGCTGGCCGGTATTGATGTCTCGACCGGCGCGGGTGCGACCGCTGCCCTGGCTGCCGTTGAGTCGCTGATCGATACTTCGATCGACGCATCAGCTGCTTTCGGTTCTTCCCAAAGCCGGATAGAAACTCAGAAAGAGTTCATCTCGAACCTGTCCGACTCGTTCAAGTCAGGTATTGGCTCGCTAGTCGATGCGGACATGGAAGAGACGTCCGCGCGGCTTCAGGCACTTCAGGTTCAGCAACAGCTGGCAACACAATCGCTTTCGATCGCCAATCAGGCGCCGCAATCGATACTGTCGCTGTTCCGCTAAATCGCGAAACCGGTTGGGGCGCGGTTTTCGCGCCCCATCAATGACTGCCTGAAGACGGCTCTTTGGAAGGATTTCAAGTGACACCACAAGCCTTAGCCCATCAAACCTACGCGCAAACCGCCGCGCCAACGCGGACGCCTCGCGATTCGGAATACGAAGCGATTTCCAGGATCACACGGCGCCTGAAGGCGGCAACTGCACAAAAGGCAACGGACTTTTCGGCATTTGTTCAGGCCGTACACGAAAACCGGCGGCTATGGGGGGTGCTGGCAACTGGTGTCGCCGATTCCAATAATGCGCTGCCCAACGACCTGAGAGCCAGAATCTTCTACCTTGCTGAATTCACCGAGCAACACAGCAGCCGAGTTTTGGGAGACGGCGCAACCGTTGAACCGTTAGTGGAAATCAACACAGCCGTACTGCGCGGATTGCGCCAGATGAGGGCAACTTGATGAGCGGTCTGGTCCTGAAGCTTGCCCCGAAAGAAAGGGTTCTGATCAACGGAGTTGTGATCGAGAACGGGGATCGTCGCGGCCGTTTTTCGATCATGACGCCGCAGGCCAATGTACTGCGACTGCGGGACGCGATTCATCCTGACGAAGTGAACACGCCAGTGCGCCGCGTCTGCTATGCTGCTCAGCTTGTATTGTCCGGCGACATGGAGCCGGGGCAAGCGCGTCAGCAAATGTTGCGGCGCGTGGAAGAGCTGAGCCAGGTTTTTACGGACGCTGATAGCCGACGGGTATTGGCCGAAGCCACTGATGCCCTGGTCGCGGAGCATTATTACAAATGCCTCAAATCCCTTCGCTCGCTTCTGCCACGGGAAGAGCGGCTGATGGCTTATCAGCAATGACATCTCAACCAGTCATCCCAAGCGGCGGGATCGTGGGCTGGCGGTTCTTGCAACGTACCTATGAGGGCCAGTTCCAGAGTTTTTCGTCTTCAGCGGTGAATGAGAGAGAGACCAAGTACTTTCTGGACAACATCGGAAAAATTCAATCCGCCAAAGAGCTGGTGTCGGATCGCAGGTTGTTGCAGGTCGCTTTGGGTGCGTTTGGGCTGGAAGGAGATGTGGAAAACCGGTTTTTCATACAGAAAATCCTTGAGGATGGTACTCAGGCGGATGACGCGTTGTCCAATCGATTGGCAGACAAACGATACCGGGAGTTTTCGGATGCCTTTGGATTTGGTCCCGGCGCTGTCCGCAAAACGGCGCTGGCTTCAAACATGGACCAAATCGCTCAGGCCAATTTGACCGCCCGGTTTGAAATTGCTGTTGGCGCGTCAGATGAGACGATGCGTATTTCGCTCTATGCACAACGGGAGCTTTCGGATCTCGCCAAAAGTGCCTCCAGCGCAGATACAAAGTGGTTCGATCTGATGGGGCTGCCACCCTTACGCAGCATGATGGAAACCGCACTTGGTTTGCCGTCGTCTTTTGCGCAGCTGGACATTGACAAGCAGCTTGTCGAGTTCAAGGACAGGTTGTTCAAACTGACTGGCTCGGAGGATCTGGCACAGTTTTCGAATCCAGACTCCATTGAGAAGCTGACCGACACTTATTTGGCCAGAAGCCAGATTGCCCAGCCTCAGAATACGATCTCGCCAGCGCAGACGGCATTGATCTTGCTGGGAGCTGGTTGATCGGACGTTCTCGGATCGACTTCGTTGATGGGGCTTAGTCGCGACGGCATCACGTCAATCGAAAAACCTGCTTTTCTTAAGCACTGCAAACGGAAGGCCTCAACCGTTCAGAATCTCATCGGCTGCTGTTTGTAAAGCATAAGATCTGACGGGTTGGGACACATTGTGCAGATTGACGTCGCCCAGCGGCACGGCGTTGGAACAGGCCGGTTCGATGTCTTCGGAAACGACAATGCGGTGCCCTTGCGTCTTGCCGAATTCTCCCAAACGCGCTGCGATGTTCGCGGCCTGACCGATAACTGTGAAGTCAAGGCGTTCACGAGACCCCACATTGCCGTAGGTGACACGCCCATAAGCGACGCCGATTGAACAGTCGCAATGCACGTCTGTGCCTTCTTTGCGCAGCTCACCCAAAGTTTCTACGATTTTGATCGCCGAGCGCTGGGCATTGGTGCGGGCTGCACTGGCATTCTCGTCCGTTGCCGGGAAAACGGCCAGTACAGCGTCGCCGATGAATTTCAGAACTTCTCCGTTATTGTCATGAACAATACCCGAGACTGTTTCAAAGAACTCGTTCAGGAGATTGATATACTCGCCCCGGCCCAGCTTCTCTTCCAGGCTTGTTGAATTGCGCAGATCACAGAACATGATTGCGGCGTCGATCTCATCCCCGTCACCCCGCCTGATTTCGCCGCCCAGCACACGCGCGCCGGTACGTTTGCCGACATAGGTTTCCAGCAGGACCTGCGCGTTTTCGCGCTGCATGAACACTTCGTAGAAACGGGCAATGACAGAGGAACATTCAAATACAAGGCCCAGATTTTCGGTAGTGAACCCGTCCGGGTGATCGCAGGTCAGCGTCAGAACATTGGTGCGTCCGTCGGAAAACGGCAAGGGCATGGCCACGTAATCCGTTGCGCCCTTGGCCCGCAAATCCTCCATGATCGGGAAGCTGTTATGCGGGTTCTCATCGTTCAACCTTTGCCGCACGCCACCCAGACCGTTCGAGACATGTCGCAAAGGGCTGTTGATGAACGCCGGGTGATCATAGATTTCGTATGTCGGGGCCCGGGTCAGAATCTCGTCTTCATCTTTTTCCCAGATATAGTGCTTTCCCGCGATAAGCGGGTGCAGAGACCAGGCCAGAATGCTCAGCCGTTGAATCGCGATGCCATGCTCCAGCATCTTCTCAGCCAACGCTTTGGTAAAGCTCTCGGGTGTTGTCGCGGTCGAAGCACCACGCATCAGCCAATCGATCAGCGGCCCGCTGATACTACCGTCATCGGGTTCGCGAAGGTGGTTTTCGCCCAAATCGATTTTCGTATAGGCGCCGGGCACAAACCCTATGCAGCCTTGTATGGCCACGCTTTCGGGCAGGGCTTCTTCATAGGCCCAGACAGAATTGGCCAGATTTTCCGAACCCAGATTGATGTCGTGGTAAGTGGCAGTGCCTTTGAACGGGCAGAATGTTTGCAGGTCTGTTTCTTCGCTCAGATCAACACAGACATCCGCGCGGGGAACATAGATCGTGGGGGGCAGGCGCGTTTCATACATCACCTTGGCATTTGTACTTTCAGCCAAAAGCACACCGTTTCGGTAAATGGCAATTCTGCCATTCAGCGATTCAACCGATATTCCATACCCATTGATCTTTGGTGCGGCGTGGACGTTCACATGCGACCTCCCTTGCCTGGGGTTGTTCTAGAATGGGGCTTTGCATCGCACATTCCAAGAGGCGGCGAAGGGAAAAGTGCCAACTCATACGGTCACACAGCAAGGCTCAGACCATCTGTATGACGTCTTTTTCGATGGACAGCATATAGCCTTTTTTGGCGATGTTCTTGACCAGAAGCTCACTGACCATCTGGTTGCCAAGCGCATCCCGCAACCGTTTGATCCGCGTCGCGCCCGCAGCTTCGTCGCAATCGGCTGCATTGCGGCCGGAAATCATGGCTTCGATCTGGGCACCGGACAATACCTCGTCATCCAGCCGGGATTCAGCCAGAACCGACAGGGTTTCCATGGCGGCAGGTGTGAGTTTGAAATCCATGTTGTTGAGGTAGACAGTATTTTCTTCGCGGCTGATCAGCAGGGATGTCACTTGAATGCCGGTGCGTTCGATTTGCGCCATGCGCCGGTTCAGCAGAACCAGCATTACCAGAAAGACCAATGCCGAGACCATCATCGCACTGGCGAAAACCAGCAACACGAAGATCACCATCCGATAACTGGACAGGGTGTCCGCGAAGGCGGTGCCAGACTGGGCCAGAATTTCAAGCAACCGGATTTCAGTTTGCGAGGTCAGATCGGCCTCTACGAACAATCGCTCGACCCGCGCGTTGAATGCGTTGGCGTCGGGCAGGGTCCAGAAAAGGAAAACCGCGGCGGTGATCAGAATGGCGACAATAGCCGCGATGCCCAGCACAACCAGCCTGACACCAGACCGACGCGCATCAGAAACGGAGATAGAATTGTCCGGCATTGCCCTTCCTCTGATCCAACCCTTCCGGCCCGAAAACGGACTGCACTTCAAGCAAGGTCCAGCCTGACGCGCGCAGGCGCTGGGCGATTTCTGCACGGGCCTGGCCCTTATCGCAGTTCGAGACCTGAATGACTCCGTAATGCAGACGCAGTGGATTGTCTTTCTTAGCCTTGTAATCCGCGTAGCAATCCGCGGCAGACGCGGTGGAGCCAAGCGATATCAGGACCGTAAAGGTCAGAGAAGAGAGTATCTGTTTCATAGGCCGCATCCTGCGCATGAGTTACTGCGATATTCAATAACCCAAGGGGTTTGCGGCCTCTGATATCCGATAACACCGGGCGGTTATTGCTTGTCTGAGCCGGCCGCCCCCAATGTCAGGGCAATCAGGACGCGCTCCGTCACACGGTCGCCCAAACACTATGAAGGACACGCATCATGCACAAGAAATTCATCACTTTCATCGTTGTGACCGCCGTTGCAATAACCGGGGTTTCTGCTTCTCAGGCACGGGCTGCTGATGCAAAGGACATTCTTGGCGGGCTGGCTGCCATCGCGATTATCGGTGCCGGGGTTCACTACTATAACAAGGAAAAGAAAAAGGATCGGGCGGCTCGCCACCAGACCTATACCCCTGCACCGTACACGCCGCAGCCCGTGCGCCCGCTGCCGCCGCGCGTGGCGCGATACGATCTGCCCCAGCGTTGCCTTCGTACATTCAACGGGTACTCACAGGATCATCCGTTACTTGGGCCGAAATGTCTCAAGAAGCACTACAAACATGCCAATAGCCTGCCGCAAGAGTGCAAGGTCGGTTTCTGGAACGGCCAAAAGGTCAAGCGGGCGTATGAACCCGCGTGCCTGCGCCAGAAAGGATACCGTGTCGTTTATCAGTAACATCGGTTGAGCAGGAGCGGTGCCAAAGAAGCGCCGGGTGAGAGAGGGCGGTGTGGGCTGCCCTCTCTTTTTTCTTGCGGCGCTGTGCGAAACGCGGTTTTCCAAGGGTATGACAAAACCAGATTTCGAACTTGAGCAGGCGCTGCTGGATCGGGGCCATTTTCGCATCGCGGGTGTGGATGAGGTCGGGCGTGGCCCTTTGGCGGGACCAGTTGTCGCCGCGGCCGTGATCCTGAACCCACAGGCCATCCCCGAAGGGTTGAATGATTCCAAAAAGCTGACGGCCAGACGTCGGGCCGCGCTGGATGCAGAAATTCGACACAGCGCTGAGTTCGCGGTGGCCGAAGCATCGGTCGCCGAGATTGACGAGATCAACATCCTGAGGGCATCGCATCTGGCGATGGTACGTGCGGTTGAGACGCTGTCGCCGGCACCTGATTTCCTGCTGATTGACGGAAACATGATTCCGTGCGGCCTGAAGATTCCGTCGCAGGCAGTCGTGAAGGGGGATGCACGGTCGGTGTCGATTGCAGCCGCCTCGATCCTTGCGAAAAACTGGCGCGATCAGGTGATGGTGGATTTGGCGCAACAGCACCCGGGATATGGATGGGAAACCAATGCCGGTTATCCGTCAAAACAACACAAGGAAGCGTTGCAAAATCTTGGCGTGACCCCACACCATAGACGTTCGTTCAAGCCGGTGCACAACATCTTGTATCAAGAGTAAATCGTAAGCCGCTGATTCAAAAAAGAAATTGACGGCGAATCGTCTTTGACTCATCCTAGTCTCAACCAAATGAGCGCAAAAGCGCCGTGGACACTTGAGGCAGTGATATGACGACAACCACCAAAAAGGGCGCGAAAGCGCCCCCTTTAAACACGATTCTATCTGGGGACTGCATCGACGTGATGAACAGTCTTCCCGAGGCGTCCGTTGACCTGATCTTTGCGGATCCGCCCTATAATTTGCAGTTGAAAGGCCAACTGCATCGCCCGGATAACAGCCAGGTGGATGCGGTCGACGATCACTGGGATCAGTTTTCCAGCTTCGGCGCGTATGACGAATTCACCCGCGCGTGGTTGAAGGCGGCGCACCGTCTGCTCAAACCAAACGGCGCGATCTGGGTGATTGGCTCTTACCACAACATTTTCCGTGTAGGCTCGGCGTTGCAAGACGCAGGGTACTGGATTCTGAATGACGTTGTCTGGCGCAAATCAAATCCGATGCCCAACTTCCGCGGTAAGCGTTTCACCAACGCGCATGAGACGATGATCTGGGCGTCCAAACGTGAAGGGGCCAAATACACCTTCAACTATGAGGCGCTGAAGGCCCTGAACGAAGGCGTTCAGATGCGCAGCGACTGGGTGCTGCCGATCTGCACCGGGCATGAACGTCTGAAGGATGAAAATGGCGACAAGGCGCATCCGACGCAAAAGCCGGAATCTTTGCTTCATCGCGTACTGATCGGGTCGACCAATCCCGGCGACGTGGTGCTGGACCCGTTCTTCGGCACCGGCACCACTGGTGCGGTTGCCAAGATGCTGGGCCGTGAATTCATTGGCATCGAGCGCGAGGAAAGCTATCGCAAGGTGGCCGAGAAACGTATCGCCAAGGTGCGCAAGTTCGACCGTGAGGCTCTGGAAGTAAGTGCGAGCAAACGTGCCGAGCCGCGTGTTCCGTTCGGGCAGCTGGTCGAGCGCGGCATGCTGCGCCCTGGCGAAGAGCTGTATTCCATGAACCAGCGCCACAAGGCCAAGGTTCGCGCCGATGGCACGCTGGTCGGCGACAACGTCAAAGGCTCGATTCATCAGGTAGGCGCTCATCTGGAAAATGCGCCGTCCTGCAATGGCTGGACCTATTGGTGCTTCAAGCGCGACGGCAAAACGGTTCCGATCGATGTCCTACGTCAGCAGATCCGGGCCGAGATGAACTGATTTCAAGAACACCGCCGGTGCCTGTGGCCTGACACAAGGCACTACGCCTTGCCCCGCCGATCCTACGGCGGGGTCTTTTGTTTTTGGATCAACAGTGATTGCATGAAGACAACCCTGACACTGCAAGAAAGATCACGGCCATGACCGAGACAACCGCGCAGCCCCGCCGCAGTCTGTTTTTCACGGAACCTGACACGTTCGATCTGGACAACAAGTACACGGAGGCCGCGTTAGAGCGGCACAAGCGCGAAGGGCTTGAACTGGCTGTACGCGCGCGCTGGGTGGCCATGGCCCTGACCGGGGCTCTGCTTATTTTTCTGAACCCGCAATGGGATGTGCTGTGGTATCATTTCATCCTGCTGCTGATCTGTGCCAATGGATGGCTGATCCGTAGCGCGGGCCGGGTGGGGCAATCCCGGGTCGAGCTTCTTTTGATCTTTGTTGATCTGTTGATCATGACCCTTGGGATGATCGTACCCAACCCGTTCAGCGATGATGTCCGGCCGCTGGCCATGCAATATCGGTTTGACAACTTTCAGTATTTTTTCGTCATTCTGGCGGCTGGAACCTTGGCTTATTCCTGGCGTACGGTGATTGCCATCGGTTCGTGGACGGCAATGATGTGGACGATCGGTTGGATCGTCGCCTGGTGGGTGGCCACGCCTATTCCGGAGATCAGCGAAAAGGTCGCAGAGGCCTTGCAGGGCTACCCGGATGTCGCCGAGCTGTTGGATCCCAACAATTTCATGATCCCTCAACGTATTCAGCAGGTTATCGTGTTCATGATGGTTGCAGTAACGCTGGGCATCTCGATGCGGCGACTCAATCAATTGTTGATGAACAACGCGGGGCTGGAAAGGGAACGGGCCAATCTGTCACGGTATTTCTCGCCCAATGTGGTAGATGAGCTCAGTCAGAACGATGAACCGCTGAAACAAGTCCGTAAAGCGGATGTGGCCGTTCTGTTCATCGATATTGTCGGGTTCACCAAATACGCCGCCGGACGGGATCCCTATGAGGTGATCGAGGTGCTGCGCGGGTTTCATGCCCGTATGGAAACCGAGGTATTCCGGCACCATGGGACATTGGACAAATATCTGGGCGACGGTTTGATGGCGACCTTTGGCACGCCGGTGCCAACGCCGCTGGACGCGAGCAATGCCCTGGAATGCGCCCGTGCGATGGTGGGTGGAATCGACCGTTGGAATCTGGAACGCCGCAGGGCCGGAGAGCCCGAAATCCATGTCGGCGTTGGGGTGCATTACGGCTCGGTCGTACTTGGGGACATCGGTGCCAACCGGTTGGAATTCGCGGTGATTGGCGATGCGGTCAATGTGGCTGCCAAGCTTGAAGCGCTGACGCGAGATTTCAAGGCACGTGTCATTGTCAGTGATGCCGTGCGCCTGCGAGTTGCGGAAGAAAATCCGTCGATGTCGGAGGCCATGGCCGGTTTTGTCGCCTATCGCGACCAATCCGTTCGAGGGGTCGAGGCACCTATGGATGTCTGGGTGATGAAAAGCTGAGGTCCTCCCGCCCTTCAGAACCGCATCGAGGATGCGGTGCAGACAGTTGGGCCAAGCAGCGCGCCTGTGCGCGCTGCGGTCACGCTTTGGGCATCGGGTTCAGAGATTTGTTGTAGGGGTGCCAGTCGGTGATCTCGGGATAATAGTGGCGTCGCCACGCGCGAACGCGCGGGTTCATGACCCGCCGCCACAGCGGAGGGATCATCGCGGCCACGGTCATGACGGGATAGCCATAAGGTAATTGCGGGGCTGTGTCTGACGCGTGATGTTGCAGCAGCGGAAACCGGCGGTTGGGTTTGTAATGGTGGTCCGAATGGCGCTGAAGGTTGATCAGCAACCAGTTCGACGCTTTCTGCGAGGCATTCCACGAATGGCGTGGCAGGACATGCTCGTACCGTCCGTCGCCCAGGTGTTTTCGGGTCAGGCCGTAATGTTCCACGTAGTTGACCAGCTCGAGCTGCCAGATCGCGACACCAGCCTGTAGCAGAAACAGCGCCACGCCGGACCATCCTCCGATCAGGCCGGCCAGTACCAGCATCCCACCCTGCAGCGCCCAGTACCGCCAGAACGGGTTTGATCGATCTGTCCACGGTCTGTCGACGCGGGCTAGCTTGTCGCGCTCGGCGCTGAAGGCCGAAACCCAGCATTGCCACAGAACGCGGGGATAGAAGCGATGAAACCCTTCGTTGTAGCGCGCCGTTACCGGATCGCGCGGGGTGCCGACATGGCGGTGATGGACCAACAGGTGCTCGGACCGAAAATGAGAATACAGCACCATGGCAAGAAGGATGTCACCCAGCCAGCGTTCCAAGCGGCTTTTCTGGTGCATCAACTCGTGGCTGTAATTAATCCCAATCGTGCCCGAAATGACGCCCATGCCAAAGAAGAGGCCGATTTTCTCAAGCGTTGACAGATGGGTGTTGTGGGTTGCGTACCAGATCAGACCAAAAAGGGTGATGAACTGGATCGGGACCCAGAGTTTTGTCAGCAAAATGTACCATTGCAGCGCCGTGTCAGGTGCCTCGGGGTCGGCGTTTTGAGTGTTGAGCCCGGTGATCCGGTCCATCACTGCAAAGACCCACCAGGTTGCGGCAGGAACCAGCAGCAGTGACCATCCACCGGTAGCAGCTGAAAACCAGACCAGCGGAACCAACAGCAGCGACACCCAGAAAGGAGATGCAGATTGCCAGCGGGACAATGTGCCTGTTGCGATCATCTTTTCTGCTCCGACTTTATGAGCATACCCTAGCCATGACCTGAAGACTTGCACAGCGGACTTATTGTCCTCTCCACAGATCAAAGACCTTTCGCATTACTGTTGGCAGGTCGCTGGGTCTGAAGCTGTGTTTGTCTACCACGGTCAGATGTTTGGGTACGTCCCGATGGACGGCATCCGTGCTCCAGATCCGCAGAATCAGGTGGAAATGTGTAAACGTGTGGCGCACTTCGCCCGGCAAGATTTTCCATGTCGAAGGGAACGGGGCACGTTCGGTGGGGTCATCGTTCCATTCTGATCCGGGCCAACCCAGCATTCCGCCCAGCAGACCTTTGTCAGGCCGGCGTTCCAGCACCATGGCACCGTCTGCCATACGCGCGACATACACGTGCCCATAGCGGGTCGGCTTGGGTTTTTTGGGTGTTTTTCTTGGCAGGTCGGCTTGGGTTCCTGCGACGCGACTCTGGCAGGGTTCACGCAGGGGGCAGATGCCGCAAGCCGGTGACTTCGGCGTGCAGATGGTGGCCCCCAAGTCCATGACCGCCTGCGCGTAATCGCCAGGGCGTGAGGTCGGAGTCAGAGCCGACGCTTTTTCTTTCAGCACGGGTTTGGAGCCGGGCAACGGATCGTGAATGTCATAGAACCGGGCCATGACCCGTTCGACGTTTCCGTCCAGCACGGTTTCGGGCTGATCGAATGCAATGGCCGAGATCGCAGCCGCTGTATAGGGGCCAATACCGGGTAGTTCCAGCAGGGCTTCAAAGTTGTCGGGAAACCGGCCATCGTGATCCTGCGTGACAGCACGCGCGCATTTCAACAGATTGCGGGCGCGAGCGTAGTAGCCAAGCCCGGCCCATTCTCCCATGATCTGTTCGTCCGGTGCGGCGGCCAGGGCCTGAACCGTGGGCCAACGGGTGGTGAAACGCAGGAAATAGTCACGCACCGCCGCAACTGTTGTTTGCTGTAGCATCACTTCGGACAACCAGACCTGATACGGGTCCGGACGTATGCCGGCGGCGCGATCCGCCGGACCCGTGCGCCATGGCATTTCGCGGGCGTGGCGGTCGTACCACTCCAGCAACGCATCACTGACGGTCAATTCAGCAGAGTCACGCAAGTTTTATCCATCTCCCTGTCGGGTTTCTCTGGCACCCGGTGCCCTGCTCAGTACAATAGAGGTGTAGGAGCTGGAAACCAGATGCAACGCAGACGTTCTTCGACCCGTGGGTTCAAACGCACCGCGTCCTTGCTGAACGATCAGATCAGGCGCGCCGGGGAAAGCCGGGGTTTTGCCGTCTCTCGGCTTTTGACCCATTGGGCCGAGATCGTCGGCCAGGAAATCGCCGCCATCGCACGCCCGGTCAAAGTGGGTTATGGCAAGGGCGGTATTGGTGCGACCCTGACCGTTCTGACGACCGGACCACAGGCTCCGATGCTGGAAATGCAGAAGGAACAGCTTCGCGGCAAGGTGAATGCGGTCTATGGCTATAACGCCATCAGCCGCGTCCGCATTACCCAGACCGCTCCGACCGGATTTGCCGAGGGGCAGGCCAGTTTCGACCACAAGCCGAAGCAGGCTAAACCCAAGATTGCGCCTGACATTGCCGCCGAGGCTGACAAAGTGTCACGCAATGTAAATGATGAAGATTTGCGCGCGGCCCTTGAACGTCTCGGGCGCAACGTTTTATCCAAACAGAAACGCTAAGAAAGGGCTGAGAATGAGCCGTATTGCAACCGTAATCTGTGCGGCTGTCGCCGTAGCCGCTGGCGGCTATTGGCTGACACAGTCGAACACCAACGTCACCTTTCCGCTGGTCAGTGCTGCCGAAGCGCAGGAGGCAGACCTGGATACTTCGACGATCGTCGATATGGTCCAGGGCGCTGAGGATGCGCCTGTCGAAATCATCGAATATGCATCCTATACCTGCCCGCATTGCGCAAATTTCCACACAGGCGCCTATAAGCAACTCAAGAAAGACTTCATCGACACCGGCAAGGTCAAATTTACCTACCGTGAAGTCTATTTTGACCGCTACGGCCTTTGGGCATCGATGGTGGCCCGCTGCGCCGGCCCCGAGAAGTTCTTCGGTATCACAGACCTGATCTACGAAGGGCAAGCCGAATGGTCACGTGCTGGTGGTCCGGCCGAGATCGTGGACGAGCTGCGCAAGATCGGTCGTCTGGCCGGTATCGATGGCGACCAGCTTGAGGCTTGCCTGCAAGATGGCACCAAGGCGCGGACATTGGCTGCGTGGTATCAGGAAAACGCCGAACGTGATGGCATCCAGGCGACTCCGTCGTTCCTTGTGAACGGCAAGAAAGTCGACAACCAGTCCTACGCTGACTTCAAAAAGCTGATCGAAGACGAATTGGGTGGCTAACCACCCTTTTCCGGTTGGCCCTGTCTGGGCCGACCGGGCCTATTTTGGTGAAGGTGCTGCGTTCAGCAGCATTTCCCTGACCTCGTCAGCTTGGCCAATATGCAATCGAATGGGCAGAGTGATAACTTTGCTCCGAAAGGCCGGAGGCAGGCGTACGGCATCTTTCTCAGTTGTGATCATCTGAGCACCTAGCTGGCGCGCCTCGTTTTCCAGTCGGGTCATCAGGGCCTGAGTCAAGGGCTGGTGATCGTCCAGAGCTTCGGCTCGGACCAGCTCCACGCCTAGCTGCCGCAGGGTTTTGAAGAATTTCTCGGGATGGCCGATACCGGCAAATGCCAGACCGCGTGTTCCGGTCCAGTCCATGCCTGTTTTCAGGGGTTCGATTGCACCAGTGACATGGGGAACGGACAACTTGTCGCCCCACTGATCGGTGAAAGCCTGTTGTGTAGCCTCATCGCCCAGAGACAACACAAGGTCGGCCCGTTTCAACCCGATGTCGACCGGTTCCCGCAGCGGACCGGCAGGCAGACACAAGCCGTTTCCGAACCCGCGTTGTGCATCCACAACAATGATCGAGAAATCCTTGGCAACCGAGGGATTCTGAAAGCCGTCATCCAGAACAATTACCGAGGCCCCGCCCCCGGCAGCTGCACGGGCGCCTGCCGCCCGATCTTTGGCAACCCAGACTTCGGCGAACATCGCCAGAAGCAGCGGCTCGTCCCCAACTTCGGCAGCAGTGTGCTTGGCCGGATCAACCCGCACCGGCCCCTCCAAAGAGCCTCCGTGCCCCCGCGTGACGACATGTGGTTCATGCCAGCCATTTCTTAGTTGTTCGAGAGTCCAGATCACCGTGGGCGTCTTCCCGGTTCCACCGGCATTGAGGTTGCCGATACAGATCACTGGCACACCGGGTTTTTCACCGGTCTCCGAGGCGATCCTTCGCGCGGTTGCCGCTGCATAAAGGCGTCCAAAAGGCGCCAGCAGACGCGCCCTCAGATCCGGTTGGTCCGGGCTCGTGTTCCAGAAATCAGGTGCCCGCATGATCCGCACTCCGCTGATCCAGAATATCCTGCACCAATTCGATCAGGGCGTCAGCCTGTGGTGCGCCTTCGGTTAACAATTGCCATCCCGCCAACGCCATGTCGGCCGCTCGATCCGGGGCCAGAAGCTGCACAACGGCGTCGCCCAGTTCGGTCGCCGTTTTAACCTCCTTGGCAGCGTTCACTTGCCGCAGGCTGGAATAGAATTCCTGATGTCGATGCACATGCGGTCCGAACATGATCGCAGACCCCAGCGCGATTGCTTCGGACGGGTCTTGACCGCCCGCTCCGCGTTCAAGCGAACTGCCCATGAAGGTCACTGCTGCCATGCGATGCCACAGGCCCAGATTTTCGGGGTCCGATGTCAGGACCACCTGAGTGGTATCTTCAATCAGATCCCCTTCATCCCAATTGACGCAGCGCAGGTCCATCGATTCCAATCGCCGTCTTAACGGCATCACTTCTGGTTCATCTGCGACGTGCAGCACCAGAACCAGCCGATGCAGCATCCGCAGCGCCTGACGGTGGGCTGTCAGGACCGAGATAAATTCCTTGTCCTGAACCCATGCCGCCAACCAAACCGGGCGCCCCGCAAGCGTGTGAGTGGTTTCAATAAGCTCGTCTTCCGGCCAGGGCCGGGGGTCGGGGCTAATCCGCAAAGGCGGTGATTCCGCAACTTTTCCGGATTGAATGCCGAGACGGCGGATTTGCCGCGCCGTCTCGGCGGATGGCGTAAGAATCTTGCGGAAACAGTCAAAGGTCACCCGTGTGATGTCCGGCAGCCAACGGGCGTTTCGGGACAGTGTGACGCTGAACTGAGCGTCGAACAAGACCAGCGGGATCGCCTGTTCGTCAGCGCGCGTGATGATGTTGGGCATCAGGTCGCCACCGACCCACACCCCCATGTTCGGACGCCAGTATTCGACAAACTCGCGGGCTGCTCCACTCTGTTCCTGCGGCAAGTTGATTAAAGGGAACTTGCAATCCGGCCAGTTGGACAAATCCTCATCCGGGGGGACTGTGAGCAGGAAATTCAGATTGGCCCTGACCTGCAGCAACCGACGGCAGAAGTCGGTCACAGCCCGCAGTCGATCCGAAGTGGCAACCTGTATCCATACCAACTCTCCTTCGGGGCGCGGCATGTTGGATTGCGGCGCAACCCCGTTGCGCATGCCCCATGACAACACCCTGTAGGCGGCCAGGCTGAGCGAGCGCGGTTTGCTCATGTTCCGATTCCCGGCCCGGCCGGGTCCAGCAATGCGGACAGTTGCTGGTGAATCGCGGTGCTGGCTGCGATCACGCCGTTCAGCCTGGGGTGCGCATTGTTGAAGATCAGCTTTTGACCCGTACGGTCCGAACAGATTCCGCCTGCCTCTTGAATGATCAGGTCGCCTGCGGCAATGTCCCATTCCCAACTGGGGCGAAGGGTCAGCATGCCATCGAACCGTCCTTGTGCAACCAAAGCCATGCGATAGGCAAGCGAAGGGCGGTACGCGCGTTCGAACTCTGGTGCCTGCGCGTTGCGCCAATGCCGAGCGTCAAGGTTTGGCTTGGCGGCCAGAATTTCTGATTGCAAAAGCTCTGCGGTAACGGAGGTCGTGATCGTCTCACCATTGAGAGTCGCGCCCTGACCCTGTGCCGCCGTGTACAGCAAATCCCGCATCGGCAGGTAAATGACCGCCGCCGTCACCACGCCGTCATCGGCGACGGCTATGGAATGTGCCCAGGTGCGCGCGCCTTCTGCAAAGCTTCGGGTGCCGTCGATCGGATCGATGATGAAAGTGTTGCTGCGGTTCAGCCGGTCGGGTGAGTCGTCGGATTCCTCACTGAGCCAGCCATAGCCCGGCCGCGCTGAACACAACCGCTCCTCCAGCATCGCGTTGACAGCAAGATCCGCTTCGGTCACTGGCCCGGCGCCGTCAGGCTTGTCCCAGCGCTGTGCTTGCGTGCCGGAATAGCGTGTGGCGATCTTGCCGGCCTCCAGCGCCGCCTCGATCAGCAGGGGCAGGTCAGTTGCCGGCAAGTGTCATTCCTTCGATCAGAAGCGACGGAACCACGCGCGACAGATACGGGCGGGCATCATTCGCCGGAATGATCCTGCGCAGCATGTCCCGTAGATTGCCCGCGATGGTGCATTCATTGACCGGATGCGTGATCTCGCCACTCTCGACCCAGAACCCCGATGCACCTCGGGAATAGTCACCGGTATTGGGGTTGATCGTCGATCCGATCATGGATGTGACCAACAACCCGGTTCCCATATCGCGCAGCAGATCGGCACGGCTGTGATCGCCTTGTGTCAGACTCAGGTTCCAGTTGCTGGGAGAAGGCGGGCCCGAGACCCCGCGTGCAGCGTTACCCGTGGACGCCATATCCAGTTTTCGCCCGCTTGACAGGTCCAGCGTCCACCCGGTCAGGACGCCGTTTTCCACGATTGCCCGGCGTTGTGTCGGCAAACCCTCGGCATCAAAAGGGCGCGAGCCCGAGATGCGTGGCCGATGCGGGTCTTCGATCAGAGACAGGTGCACGGGCAGAACGTCCTGCCCCAGACAATCCTTGAGCCAGGATGCGCCCCGCGCAATTGCCGCACCATTGCTGGCGGCCAGAAGGTGGCCGATGAGCGAAGATGAGATTCGTTCGTCAAAGAGCACGGGAAAATTACCCGTTTCAGGTTTGCGCGCACCAACCTGTTGCACGGCGCGTTCGCCTGCGGAGCGACCGATCTCATCCGCGTTGCGCAAGTCGGATTGGAACGTCCGGCTGTCGCCGTCATAGTCCCGTTCCATCCCGGTGCCTTCGCCCGAGATCGCAACACAGGATATCGACCGGCTACTGCGTTCATATCCGCCGGTAAACCCGTTTGTGGCGGCCAGATGCACACGGTGGGTTCCATAGCTTGCAGCCGCATCTGACACTTGGGTAACGCCGGTAACGGCCAGCGCTGCGGTCTCGGCCGTCAGAGCATCCTGCATCAGGGCTTCGGCAGACGGGGACGGGGCAGGGTCTGTCAATTCCAGTGACTCTATGTCCCAGGCTGTGACCAGCTGGTCCTTGTCAGCCAGCCCGGAAAACGGATCTTCGGGGGCTTCCTTGGCCATCGCAACGGCTCGTTCTGCCATCGCACGCAAGGTATCCGGCCGGCTGTCGGAACTGGACACAATGGCAGATCGTTTGCCCAGAAACACCCGCAATCCCAAATCAGTGCCTTCCGAGCGTTCGGCGTGTTCCAGCGCCCCGCCCCGCACTTCGACCGAAACAGAGGATCCGTCGAGAACGATGGCATCCGCCGCGTCCGCGCCTGCCTTACGGGCCGCGTCAAGCAAGTGCTGGCTGATTTCTTCTGGTGTGCGGGTCATGAGGCCTCCGGGTTGGTTGCCAAGGACCTAGCCTTGGACTGCCCGTCTCGCAAGACCTGTGACCAGATTGTATGTTGAGGATCGCGGTGAACCCGTGCCGTTTCAGAGGTTTGTGCAAGGGTCGGCAGGACGGAGAAAGGGCCGCATGTTGCGCGGCCCTTTCCTTTGCTTGTCACTTGATACGCTGACCATTCGCCAGGATCTGACCGTCTTCGGTGAACTCGATCTTCGAGTTCAGAGTGTCCGGTTCTTCGCCCGGAACAGCCATCAGACCCATCATCATACGGGCACCCAGCGCGTCTTCGTCCGAGATGATTCCCATGCCGATCAGGGTGTCGATCAACTGGTTGGCTCCAACCAGTTGCAGGTTCGCCACGCCGCTTGGGCTGGGCAGGCCATCAAACTCTTCGGTATTGGTGTTGTCGAAAGCAAAATCACCGTCACCGGTCAGTTTGGCGCCAACCAGCGAAACCAGCAGGTCGTTGATCTTCAACGAGTGCAGTTCTCCCGGCGCTTCGTCGGATTCGACGTCGATTTCAGGATCGAATATGTTCATCAGCACTTTCGCAGTACCCGTCGCATCCAACGCAATCGTCGCAGGATCACGCGGCAGTGCGCCCGCAGGATCGAAAATGCCCCACAATATGTCCGACATGGTGAAATCAGTCAGGTTCAGCCCAAAGCCGAAGGGTTGAACTTCGTCCGATTGCTGGATGGGGAATTCGAAGTTCAGGCCAGCCTTGGCCATCGAAAGCTCGATCGGGAACGGCAAGCCCGCCGTGGTAACGGCCATCTTCGTGCTGTTCTGGTCAATGTCATAGACGATACGCTCTGCATCGATGCTGGCTGCAAATCGCCCGCCTTCGGATGTGCTGTTCATCGAGAACGCCTGACCTTCGCTGGTCCCGCTCAGATCAGTGCTGCCGGAAGCATAGGTGAAGGTGCCGTCAAACGAGAAACCAGCCTTGTAAAAGGCTTCTGGGTCCGAAAAGTCAAAATCTGGGGGGATCACGTTGTTGCCTTCAAATGCCAGTTGATCCAGTTGACCGTTGATCAGCCCGTTTTCGCCGCTTTCAGGATCCTGAAAGTTCAAATCATAGGTTAAAGTGGCTGCGTTGAAGGTCTGGCTGATATTGCGATTATCGCCGATCTGCATCCGCGAGCTGCCGGACAGATCGCTTGCTTCGGCATTTATGCCAAAGACTTCATTCGGCAAAGGCTGGCCGTCGACCTCAATCGAGTCCAGTTTCACCCCCAGCTGGTCAGCCGTGTAATCATAGGTCATGTCTTCTGGCGTGCCTGAAACGACCATGTTCAGTTGGCTGTGGGAATAGGTGACGGTGGCCGCAAAATCTTCATCTTCGGCCTGTCCGGTGACTTCCATGGGAAAGCTTTCCGGCAGTCCAATGGTAACGGTCCCGTCATCATTTTCGGTCAGTGTCATTTCTGGCATGACCATCCGAAACTGCCCTTCCTCTTCGGGAAAGGCCACTGAAAGCGTCATGTTTGAAATTGTGGTAACGTCGCCTGCGGTGCTTTCGTCCCCTGTGATGGTGTAACCCATCGAGGTGAAATAACTCTGCCAGTCGGACCAGACATCATTGGCTGACAGGTCGGCAAACGCCCCTTGGGTGGCAACGGCATAAGCCAGAGCAGCGCCGCAGCTGCGGCTAAGGAAAACGGACATAAGGTAACCCTTCTTGATCAATTTGTGGCGCATGGTCGGGTTTGCAGCCGGTATCGTCAAGGGGGCAAGGGCTGGACCCTTTCCCCGTTTCCGCGTTACGGCTGTAGCCGACAGAGATTGCAATGCGTGAGGAGGGGCAAATGCAGGAAAAAACTGTTCTCATAACCGGGGCCAGCCGTGGAATTGGGGCCGAGGCAGGGCGCGTTTTTGCCGCAGCTGGTGCCAATGTCGCATTGGTGGCCCGCAGCCATGATCAAATTGACGCGCTGGCCGCAGAATTGGGCAATCAGGCCATCGCACTGGCCTGTGACGTCAGCGATTTCGCGCAGGTCGAGCAAGCCGTGGCCACATGCGTGGACCGGTTCGGTGGGCTGGATGTTCTGATCGGCAATGCGGGTGTGATCGATCCGATCTTTCATCTCTCGAACGCTGATACAGCGGCGTGGAGCAAGGCCATCGACATCAACCTGAAAGGCATTTTCTACGGTATGCGCGCGGCGTTGCCGGTGATGCGGGCCGCTGGAGGGGGGAGTATTCTTACGATCTCGTCCGGTGCAGCGTCGAACCCGGTCGAAGCCTGGAGCCATTATTGCGCCTCGAAGGCCGGGGCCAAGATGCTCACGGAATGCCTGCATCTGGAAGAAGCCCATAATGGTATTCGCGCCATGGGTCTTTCACCGGGGACGGTGGCCACCGAAATGCAGCGTTCGATCAAGGCCAGCGGCATCAATCCCGTCAGTCAGCTGGACTGGGATGTCCACATCCCCGCAGATTGGCCCGCACGGGCGCTGCTGTGGATGTGCTCCGATGATGCAGATGAATTCCTTGGCACTGAAATTTCGCTGCGGCTTGATGACATTCGCAAGCGGGCCGGGCTGATATGATCGAATTGACCAAAGAGGACGGCCTCTGGATTGTCACGATCAATAACCCTGACAAAGCAAACGCCCTGACGGGGGCCATGCTGTCAGAACTGGCCGAGATTGCCGAGTCTGCGAAAGACGCGAAGGCGTTGATCCTGACCGGCGCGGGCAAAGTGTTCAGCGCCGGGGCGGATCTGGACGAGGCACGCGCCGGTCTGGCCAGGTCGGATGTCTGGGAAAGACTGTCTGGCGCCATTGCCGCGCTGCCCTGTCTGACCGTCGCCGCACTGAACGGCACCTTGGCCGGCGGGGCCAATGGTATGGCACTGGCCTGTGATCTGCGCATTGCCGTGCCGTCGGCCAAGTTCTTCTATCCGGTGATGAAGCTGGGGTTTCTGCCACAACCGTCCGACCCCGCGCGGCTGGCGGCTCTGGTCGGACCGGCAAGGACAAAGTTGATTCTTGTGGCCGGTCAGAAAATCACCGC
The DNA here is from genome assembly GCF_059610465.1 of Ruegeria sp. CDSC085. Classification (NCBI taxonomy): domain Bacteria; kingdom Pseudomonadati; phylum Pseudomonadota; class Alphaproteobacteria; order Rhodobacterales; family Roseobacteraceae; genus Ruegeria; species Ruegeria sp. CDSC085. Next base: position 41,556 of record NZ_JBXWNR010000015.1, read on the forward strand.
GCAGGAAGCGTATGAATTTGGCCTGGTGGACCGGATTGTCGACCCCGATCACCTGATGCAAGCCGCACGCGATCTGGTGGCCGACAGCGTGAACGCCGCCCCCGAGATCGCAGCGGGAATCGCAAGGTTGTGCTCATGAGGCTGTCTGCACTACGCGTGCGGGTCGCTGATCCGGATCGGCTGGCCACGTTTTATCGCGACGTTCTGGGCATGTTCGTTCGCGAAGCAGAAACCGACCGTCGTGTCGGCTATGACGGCGCAGACGCAGACATTTTGTTGCTGCCGGGTGGAGGAGGGTACACCCATGACAAGGGGCAGCGGTACTGGAAGATAGGAATCACTGTACCGGATGTCGATCTTGCCGCGGCTCATCTGCGCAGGTTTGACGTTCCAGTGAGCGCGCCGAACCAGTTTCTGGACATCGGCTACATGTGCCATCTTGCGGATCCCGAAGGGTTCGTCATCGAACTGCTGCAACATGATTTCGAAGGCAACCGACCGCCGCATGCGGCGGACCCCGACGCGCCCTTTGCGCAGGCTCGGATCGGCCAGATTACCCTTCGAACCGGCGATATTGCCGCCGAAGACGCGTTCTGGCGTGCCCAGGGCATGTCGTTGTTGTCGATGCAGGAGGTCGTCCCCTACGGCTTCGATCTGCATTTCTATGCCTTTATGGACGAAACCCCTCCCAATCCTGATCTTTGGGCTGTTGAAAACCGCGAATGGCTGTGGAAACGCGCCTATACGACGATGGAATTCCAGCATATTGCGGGCGCACAATTCGCGCATGTGCCGGACTTTCTGGGTATCGAGATCGAAGGTCTGTCCGAACCACTGACAGATACTTTCGGCGACCCGATCCTGCCGGGCTGATCACCTCTCGCGCCGCTTGCCCGGAACTTTCGAACGAAACCCGGGTGGGCGTTTGCGAACCCAGATCAGAAATTTCTCAAGCCTTGGATGCGCACGCAAGGCCTCGACCGTGTTGAAACTGCGCGCCAGTTCGGCTTCGGTCAGGGTGGCGTGCACCTCTTTGTGGCAGATCTGATGCAGCAGAACGGTCGGTCCGCCCTTGCCTCCTTTGAGTTTTGGGATCAGATGATGCAGGCTGCCACCCCCGTCGGGGATCGGGCGGCCGCAAAGCGGGCAGATCGGATCGCTGTTCGTCATGACGATATGAAACTTGCGCCTGTGACGGGCGAAGGCAAGAGGGTGCGAATGGCGCAGGCAGTGGTGATCGGAGCAGGCCCCGCCGGGTTGATGGCAGCCGAGCAACTGGCAGCAGCCGGGCATTCCGTATTGGTGGCCGAGGCCAAACCTTCGGTCGCGCGCAAGTTCCTGATGGCCGGGAAGTCGGGTCTGAACCTGACCAAGGACGAGCAGCTTGATGACCTGATCCGCGCCTATGGTGTGGCGGCGGATTGGTTGCGCCCGATCATTACAGCCTTTGATGCCGAGGCGGTGCAGCGCTGGGCGCGTGATCTGGGTCAGACGCTGTTTGTCGGCTCGACGGGGCGTGTATTTCCTGAATCCATGAAGGCCTCGCCTTTGTTGCGGGCCTGGCTGGCACGGTTGGGCGAGTCCGGGTTCGAGGTCAGGACCCGCTGGCGTTGGACCGGCTGGGACGGTGAAGCGCTGGTGTTTGACACCCCGGACGGGCGGCGCAGTATCTCAGCGGATGCCACCGTGCTGGCACTGGGCGGCGCAAGCTGGGCCCGCCTTGGCTCGGACGGTCACTGGGCGCAGATATTGGGCAGTAAAGGTGTGGCTCTGGCTCCGTTTGAACCTGCGAACTCAGCTATTTCAGTCGATTGGAGCTCTCATATGCAGCCTCATTTCGGGGCCGCATTGAAATCGGTCCGATGGATTGCAGGCGACCTTGAGAGTCGAGGAGAGGCAGCGATTTCCGAGACCGGTCTGGAGGGCGGCGGGCTTTATTCTCTGACACCGGCCATGCGTACGGGGAAGCCTTTGTTTGTTGATCTGATGCCCGATCTGGATCGACAGGTTCTGCTGGCGCGGTTTTCTGCAAAACGGTCAAAAACAACGTTATCCCAGTGGATGAGAAAGTCGCTGAACCTGTCCGCTCAGAAAATCGCCCTATTTCATGAAATGGCAAAACGCGGCGGCCACTCTCAATCCGTGCAAGTGAGCATGTTGAAAAAGCTGCCAATCCGGCATGCCGGACTTCGCCCGATGGATGAAGCCATTTCGACCGCAGGTGGTGTGAAACGGACAGCGCTGGATGACGGGCTGATGCTGACGGCCCTGCCGGGTGTGTTCTGCACCGGTGAAATGCTGGATTGGGAGGCCCCAACCGGGGGATATCTGCTCACGGCTTGCTTTGCTACTGGGCGCTGGGCCGGTCAGGCCGCCGCAGATTGGCTTGAAACGGCCAAGTGATTTAGCGGGATCGCGCCAACATCGCCAAACGGATCATCGCGCGTTCCACCAGCGCCATGGCAGGGGCTGTTTGCCCGGCGGACCGCAGCGACAAATCCGTATCCGTCAGAACCGTCAGCGCGGTTTGCAGCTTGGCCGCCCCCCAACCCTGTGCCTGCCGCAGGATGCGGTCGCGCCGTTTGCCGTAAACCGGCGGACGCAGCTTGCCGATGCCCTGCGCGGCACCACCGGGATCGGACGCGCAGGCATAGAGTGTCCGAAAATGCCGCGTCGCCCCGATGCACAGTGTCACTCCGTTGGTGCCTTGCGCCTGCAACCTCCGGATCAGCGGCCCGATCTCACCCGCGCGGCCCTCGGCCACGACGTTGAGAACGTCATCCAGCGCCGCCTCGGTCGAGCGAGGAGCGCAGGCCTCGATATCTTCGACTGTCAAGTCAGAGCTGTCATCACGCTTGTAAAGTGACAATTTTTCAATCGTTTGCGCGAAATCACCGGGGCTGAGGCTGACGGCCAACTCGCTGATTGCAGACATGACATCTCGGGGCACGTTTTTTATACCCGACTCGGCAAGAACCCGTTCCACTTCGGCGCGCGAGGGCGGGTCGTCATAAATACCAACCGCATAGGCGGCAGGGTGGCCTTCGAACGCCTTGCGGATTTTCGAGCTGGGTTTCAATTGCCCTGCGGTCACCATGATCTGGGCATCTCCGGGGGCCCAGTCTTCGAGCGCGGCCAGAATCGCAGGCGCTGCGGTTTCAGTTGCATCTTCCACGAAAACGGCACGTGGGCCGGGAAAGAAGCCGACCGCCTTGACTGCGTCTAGCAGCAGAGCGGGATCACCACGCAGATCGCCCCCCGGCAGACGGGTCAGACGCATTTCTTCTTCGGCTTCGGGGCCAAGCAGAGCGGCCAGCACCTGTTGCCGCTTGAGCGCAACCCGCATCGCATCCGCGCCATAGATAAGCAGCCCGGTCTTGTCCGCGTCCGGCTTGGCAAAATATCCGTCAGCCTCGCGCGGGCTCAGCTTCATGCGGCCAGGTCCGGTGTGGCGTAAAGACGATTCATGATCTGACTCGACAGAATCACCATCAGTCGTTCCTTGGCATCGCGCTCATCCGCCAACGTGGAAACGGTCGATCCTGCGGCAGAATAAGACACAAAGTCCGCCACCGAGCCCGAGGCGATGATCTGACCGGTTGCGTTGGACCGCAGGGCATACTGCGCGCTTCCGTCGATGGTGTAGCGTTGCGTTTCGTTGGTTGTGGTGATTGCGGCGCCCCGTGTTACGGTCGAAACCTGAACATCCAGCTTGTAGTCGTTGACCGACCCGGCGCTTCGTCCCAGTTGCTGTTCCAGATTTTGGACCAGCAAATAGCTTTCCACGGTGTTGGGGGCGGACACTTCGACACGGCCGTACAAGGCCGAACCCGATCCACCAGGTGCATAGACAGGCTCAAAGCCGCAGGCGACCAGCGCCAGCGGCATCAGTAAAAAGGTTCTGCGATCAAACGACGACATTCACAATCCGGCCCGGAACTACGATCACTTTCTTCGGCGCGTTACCTTCCAGCGCCTTTTGGACAGCTTCGGTGCTGAGCGCGATTTTTTCAACCTCAGCTTTGTCCAGATCTTTGGCCACGCTGATTTCCGCGCGACGCTTGCCGTTGATCTGAATCGGCAAGGTGACGGTGTCATCGACTAGCATCGCCTCGTCGGCGACGGGCCATGGCGCAACGGCCACAAGGCCTTCGGCGCCCTGATGGGCCCAAATATCTTCCGCCAGATGTGGTGTCATCGGCGACATCAGCTGTGCCAGCGTTTTGATGGCCTGCTTTTGGGCCGCAGCACCTGCCTTGGATTTTGCCAGGGTGTTGGTGAAGGCATAAAGCTTGGCGATGGCTGCATTGAAGCCAAAGCTTTCAACACCCAATGTCACGTCGCGGATGGTTTTGTGCATATCGCGCAGCAGATCCTCATCCCCTTCGCCCGTGGCGTTCGGGTCCATGGCACCGATCTTGTCACAGAGGTTCCAAACACGGTTGAGGTGCTTGTACGCGGCCTCAGCCCCCGCAGCGGTCCATTCCACGTCCCGTTCGGGCGGCGAATCGGATAGAACGAACCAGCGGGCTGTGTCGGCACCGAAGGCCGAGATGATGCTGACCGGGTCGACCACGTTCTTCTTGGACTTTGACATTTTGGCCGATGGGATGATCTCGACCTCTGTACCGTCGGCCAGTTTACCGTCTGTGACCTCCTCGGGCAGGTGATAGACCGGGCGACCATTGGCGTCGCGGGTTTGGTAGATCTCATGCGTGACCATGCCTTGGGTGAACAGCGCGTCGAAGGGTTCGATGGCTTTGTCCGGCAAATGCCCGGTGATGTTCATCGCGCGTGCGAAGAACCGTGAATACAGCAGGTGCAGAATCGCGTGTTCGATACCGCCGATATACTGGTCGACATTCATCCAGTATTCCGCCTCGGCCAGATCAGTGGGGGTTTCGGCACGTGGAGCGGTGAAACGGGCGAAATACCATGACGAATCGACGAACGTGTCCATCGTATCGGTCTCGCGCCTGGCGGGGGCACCACAATTTGGGCAAGCGCAGTCGCGCCACGTCGGGTGACGATCCAGCGGATTTCCCGGTTTGTCGAATGTGACATCGTCGGGCAGGCGAACAGGCAGGTTCTCTTTCTTTTCAGGGACCACACCACAGCTGTCGCAGTGAACGACAGGAATCGGACAACCCCAATAGCGCTGACGGCTCAAGCCCCAGTCACGCAGACGATACTTGGTTACTCCTTCGCCCCAACCGGCTTTTTCGGCAAAATCGACGGTGGCGTTGATCGCTTCTTCGCCGGTTGCTTCGGTCAGGCCCGCGAAATGGTTCACCCAGCGGACTTTTTCGGTCTTTGGCGGGACAAAGGCGATCTTGTCGACCGGCGTGTCGTCGTCCAGCGCAAAGAACGTATCGACCACGGGCAGATCGTATTTGCGGCAGAAATCAAGGTCGCGCTGGTCATGGGCCGGGCAGGCAAAAATCGCGCCGGTGCCATAATCCATCAAGATGAAATTGGCGATCCAGACCGGCAGTTCCCAGTTCGGGTCCAGCGGGTGCTTGACGCGGATACCGGTGTCAAAGCCCAGCTTTTCCGCGGTTTCGATGGCTTCTTCCGTGGTGCCGCCCTTGCGGCATTCCTCAACGAATTCAGCAACTTCAGGGTTCTCGGCCTCAAGTTTTTTGGCGATCGGATGATCGGGCGAGATCCCCACGAAGGACGCACCCAGCAGCGTGTCGGGGCGCGTTGTGTAGACGGTGATCGGTTCCCCACCATCCGTGCGCTCGAACCCGAATTGCAGGCCGCGCGACTTGCCGATCCAGTTTTCCTGCATCAGCCGAACCTTGGCGGGCCAGTTTTCCAGCGTGTCCAGAGCGTCCAGCAGTTCTTCGGAATAATCCGAGATCTTGAAGAACCACTGTGTCAGCTCGCGCCGTTCCACCAGCGCGCCCGAGCGCCATCCGCGCCCGTTCTCCACCTGTTCATTGGCCAAAACGGTCATGTCGACCGGATCCCAGTTCACCACGGCGTTCTTGCGGTAGACCAGCCCGGCCTCGAGCATGTCGAGGAACAGTGCCTGCTGCTGGCCATAATATTCCGGGTCACATGTGGCGAATTCACGGGACCAGTCGATCGACAGGCCCAGCGGCTTCATCTGGGCGCGCATGTCGGCGATATTGCCGTAAGTCCACTCTTTAGGGTGACCGCCAATCGCCATGGCAGCGTTTTCCGCCGGCATCCCGAACGCGTCCCAGCCCATTGGGTGCAGAACATTGTGCCCGGTGGCCAGCTTGTGCCGCGCGATGACGTCGCCCATCGTATAGTTGCGCACATGCCCCATATGGATTCGGCCGGACGGGTAGGGGAACATCTCAAGCACATAGTATTTCGGCTTGTCCGCCTTGTGGTTGGCGGTGAAGATTCCTGCCTTGTCCCAGGCCTCTTGCCATTTTGCTTCGATTTCGGTGGCCGAATAGCGCGACATTGTGCGGTCCTTCGTGAATGAAAACGCCGGGTAGGAACCCGGCGTGGTATTAGTGTGATTTTCGGCGGGTTGCTAGAACTTGTTGTCCTCGATGCGCAGCTGTCGGGCGCGGGACAGAATCGCATCCTCCACGGCACGTGTTGTTGCCGCGCTTACCGGGGCGCCACCGCTGGATTGCAGGGCGACGGACAAAGACCGGGCTGCAAGCGCCGGATCGCTGACGTGTACGGTCGCCCTGTATGACCGGCCACCACCCGGAGGGGTGCCGTAACCTGTTACGATCACTCCGGTAAACGGATCGACCTCCTGCACAGGCAGGAAATTCAATATGTCCAGAGAAGCTGCCCACAGGTACCGGTTTACATTGGTGGTCTGCTCGGCCGTGCTGCGGTCAAAAATATCCCACAACGTTGAACGTTCGGGATCGTTCAATTCGCGTTCATCGGAGTTACCGCTGGCGGGATTGGGGGAATATGTCGAAGTGGTTCGATTCTGCCCGCATGCCGCAATAGTGGTGGACAGCATGATTAATCCCAAAATCGTAGGCAGGCGCATTGTCAGCAGGTCCTGTTTCACTTGTTGTGCAGTATTCAGGGCATACTCCTAGCCAAGGACCCTCGCTGCAACAAGCCTATTCTTCTGAAATGTAAGTGTATCACCCGCATCCGGGCGAAAAGGAACTGTGGCATCCTTGCACCAATCTGACCCCAATGACGTGACCGGGTTTATGCCAAGCTTGCGCAACAGGGGCAAAAAGAGCGAAACGGTGTCCGTGCTGAGACATATGCCTAGGCATGTGTCGAGTAGATAACTCTTTTGAATGAAACCGAGGGAAACAAGATGAAAAAAGTTCTCTTCGCATCGACGGCGCTGATCGCGACCGCAGGCGTTGCAGCAGCTGAAGTTAACTTCAGCGGTTATGGCCGTTTTGGTATTGGCTACACTGAAGATCGTAGCGAAACCACCATCGTTCGTGGGCCTGGCGCCGATGGCCTGAACGGGACAGCCGACGACGTCCTGGCAAGCTCGACCGCTCAAACCGACGACGTCATTCTGGTATCGCGCTTCCGTCTGAACATCGACGGCATCGCAGAAACCGATGGCGGCGTACGTTTTGAAGGCCGTGTTCGTCTGCAGGCCGACGAAGACGCCAGCAACGGTGAAGCAAACTCGGCCGGCCTGAACGGCGCACGCTTCTCGGTCATCTACGGTGGTCTGCGTGTTGACGCGGGCAACGTCGCAGGTTCGTTTGACAACCTGGCAAACTACTACGGCAACGAAGTAGGTCTGGAACTGTTCGCTGGTCAGTACTCGGGCGTTAACTATAACTTCCTGGCGTACTCGTCGACCGGTTCGGGTGCGAACGCTGTGTTCTTCCAGTACTCCGTAGGCGACTTCTCGTTTGGCGCATCGTATGACCAAGCACAGGCTACCGTTATCGGAGCTGGTGGTACAACTTCGACCACCGTTGACGCAGACCGCTGGGACATCAGCGCAACCTACACCTTCAACAACATCACCGCTGCTGTGGCCTATGGTCAGACCGACGCGGGTGTTGCCGGTGTTAGCGATCCGAGCCTGACCGTTCTGACCCTGGGTGGCGAATGGGGTGACTTCTCGGGTACTCTGTTTGTCGCGGACGACTCAACTGGGGTTGCAGCGACTGACGGTACTGCATGGGGTCTGTCGGCTGCCTACAACCTGGGCGCTGCAACCACCCTGCTGTTCACCTACGGTGACGGTAACGCCTCTGCTGACCTTCAGCAGGTTGCTATCGGTGCGATCTACGACCTGGGTGGCGGTGTATCGCTGCGCGGTGGTCTGGGTGTAAACGACTGTGACTCTTGCGCAGACTCGACTATGAAGGCTGACTTCGGTGCTCAGTTCAACTTCTAAGCTGATCTGAACCGTAAGGTTTAAGGGCGGGTCTTCGGACTCGCCCTTTTCTTTTGTGCTGACTTGGTGTTTTTCTGCGCCAAAGACAGATTGAGGGCCCCATGTCGTTGCAAGAGATCACCGCGCGTATCGCCAAAGCCGAAGCCAAAGCACAACGGCAGGCCGGTTCGGTAAAATTGATTGCCGTGTCCAAGGTGCAGCCCAACGAACGGGTTCAGGCTGTTCTTGAACAGGGGCACAGGTGTTTTGGTGAGAATCGGGTGCAGGAGGCGGCCAGCAAATGGCCCGCTTTCAAAGAGCAGTTCGATGCTGTCGATCTGCATCTCATCGGCCCTTTGCAGACCAACAAGGCCAGGCAGGCAATGGAACTATGTAATGCGATCCATTCTGTCGATCGCCTCAAACTGGCCAAAACCCTGGCGCGGCTGGCGCAAGAGGTGGGATGCTGCCCCGACCTGTTCATTCAAGTCAATACGGGTGAAGAAGCGCAAAAAGCAGGCGTTCTTCCTGCGGACGCGGACGGGTTCATCGCGGAATGCCAGTCTTTGGACCTTCCGGTGCGTGGGTTGATGTGCATCCCGCCGGTCGATGAAGAACCCACACTTCATTTCGCGCTTTTGGCCAAGATCGCCGCACGCAACGGGCTTGAGGGGTTGTCGATGGGTATGAGTGGTGATTTCGAGCAGGCCATCGCATTGGGCGCGACCCATGTCCGCGTCGGATCGGCCATTTTCGGCGAGCGGGTCAAACCTCTGGGATAATCAGGCGCGTTCCAAGGGAAATTCGCCCTGCAATCCAGTGCAGATGGTCCCGACGGAAGGCAATGCAGCCTTCGGTCGGGTAACCGGGCCTGCGCCATTGGTGCAGAAAAATCGCCGATCCCTTGCCGGGAACCGCATTCGGCCAGTTCCAGTCTGTCAACAGGACCAGATCGTAAAGCGGATCGGCCCGGCGCAGTTTTTCATGACTGAACGCATAAGGGGCAGACACCATGTGATTGTAATGGGTGTCCTCTACGTCATCCGACCATAAGTCCATCGGCCCAATCGGGATCGCCCAGAAGTTGGGTGCGATCAGCCGATCAGGTCGGTAGAGCATTCCAACGATCCGATGGCATCCCGTAGGTGTCGCCCCATCGCCCTCGCGTTTCGTGTTGCTCAATCCGCCTTTGCCAATGGAACAGGCGAAAGTCCTGCCAAGAAAGCGAACGCCACGCGGGGAAAGCACAAGATCTTCTGGGATCACAGCAAGTGCCCGGATTTCGCGGCTTTCGTGGCCAAGTACCCCCGGTTATGCGCGGTTTCGCCCACTTTCAATGGTACACGTTCGGTTACGGCAATGCCTGCCCGCTCCATCATCGAGATCTTGGCGGGGTTGTTGGTGAGCAGGCGCACCGAATTGAAACCCAGAGATTTCAGGATATCCGATCCAAGTCGGAAATCGCGCTCATCATCTTCAAAGCCGAGCCTGTGGTTGGCTTCTACCGTATCAAAGCCCTGATCTTGAAGAAAATAGGCTCGCATCTTGTTGGCCAGCCCGATACCGCGCCCTTCTTGGTTCAGGTACAGAAGAACACCTGCCCCTTCGGCCCCCATTTGTGCCAGGGCGCCGCGCAATTGCGGACCGCAGTCGCATTTCAGGCTGCCCATCAGATCGCCCGTGAAACAGGCAGAATGCAACCGGGCCAGAACCGGCTTGTCCCGATCCGGGCGGCCTATTTCGACCGCGTAATGTTCTTCCCCGCCATCTTCGGGGCGGAAAACATGCAGGCGACCGGCCTCGGACACTTCCATCGGAAGGCGGGCGGCGACCACCTCATGCAAGGCGCTGCGGTCCGCCAGATGCGGCGCGGCGCGTGTGTGATCAATGCAGGTCAGGCCATGCGAAGCGGCCAAGGCCCGGCCGTCTTCAACTGGCACGACGACCGCAGCAGGAAGAATCCGAGCCGACTTGGCCAACGCAATTGCTATGCGGTGCAGATTGGCGTTACCGTGGCGCTCGGTCATCAGCGGCCCTTTCATCGGCGCGTTCAGATCGTCCGAGGGATCGGCAACCGCCTGCACCCATGTGATGTCTGCATCGGCGGGAATCGAAACCCGCGCGAGATCACCGTCATAGGCCCGCGCTTTGAGAGTTTCAGCCCGCCGCCCGGTAATGGCCACCACCGGTTCCCCGAGCTTTTTCAGATCAGCCAGGCGCTGTGGGCTGAGCGTTTCCGCAGAGATCGCCACAACGCTAAAGCCTCTGTCATCGGTCAGCACCACAGGAACGCCCATGCGCAGATCGGCCCGGGCCCTGGCCAGAAGTTCGGTGATATCGGGAATGAGACTCATCTATGTTACCCTATAACGCTGAGCCCTTCTCCTAGCTCTTTCGAAAGGAAATGTGAAACATTTCTGCCAACTCTGACACGAAGGCGTGAAACCGTTGCAGCAAATCTTGTTGATTGCATATTCCGCGCGCAAGTGATGGAAAAGCGTTTGGAGGACCGGGAAATGGCTCAACTCAAGAAAATCCTGTTGGTGGACGATGACGAGGATCTGCGCGAGGCGCTCAGCGAGCAACTTGTAATGACCGAGGATTTTGACGTTTTCGAAGCGTCAGACGGCCAGTCCGCAATGGAGCGCGCGCGCGAAGCGATCTATGATCTGGTCATTCTTGATGTTGGTCTGCCCGATACCGATGGGCGGGAACTGTGTCGCCTGATGCGCAAACAGGGTGTCAAAAGCCCGATCCTGATGCTGACCGGTCATGACAGCGATGCCGATACGATCCTTGGCCTGGACGCCGGCGCGAACGATTATGTCTCCAAACCATTCAAATTCCCGGTGTTGTTGGCCCGTATCCGCGCTCAGCTGCGGCAGCACGAACAATCCGAAGACGCGGTATTTGTGCTTGGCCCCTACACCTTTAAGCCAGCGATGAAGATGCTGATCACGGAAGAAGATCGCAAAATCCGTCTGACCGAAAAAGAAACCAACATCCTCAAATTCCTGTACCGTTCGACCGATGGCGTCGTGGCGCGGGATGTGCTGTTGCACGAAGTGTGGGGTTATAATGCCGGGGTCACGACCCACACGCTGGAAACCCACATCTACCGTCTGCGTCAGAAGATCGAGCCCGATCCGTCCAATGCGCGCCTTTTGGTCACAGAATCGGGTGGATATAGGCTCGTGTCTTAACTGGTTGTGGATTGATGTGGATCAAAGTGATACTCTGTACTCATAATTAGGTTACTCCCAACCCGTGCATGTCCGGGTTATGACATGTACCTCCCTGTTGGACTGCCGGGCCGAATGGCCCGGCTTTTTTTCGTTGCTGAGGGAAGGTTTCCACACAAGTCAGACAGCCGCATTGACCGATATTTGACCAATGATGGAGGTGAGCTCTGCGGCGGTTTACCCTTCCGCTGGGGCAACGGCGCGCAGGTAAAGGTGCCACGTGGTGTGGCCAAGGATCGGAAGGGTAAAGATCAGCCCCAGAAACGCCGGAACCAGCGACAACAGCATGGTAACCGAGATGATCGCCGCCCAGCCGAGCATGACCACCGGGCTTTCCGATACGACGCGCAAAGAGGTCAACATGGCGGAAATGAAGTTGGTCTCTCGGTCGAGCAGCAAAGGCATGGCGACGACGGTCACCGAAAACAGTACGGCCGACAGGAATGCGCCGACACAGGTGCCTACGGCAAGGAATATCCAACCCTGCGGTGTGAAGAATACGGCGTTCAAAAACCCGTCGAAATCCGAAAAGGATGCATTCTGGAGGATGATCGCCAGCCAAAGCCGAACCTGGTAAATCCATACCCAGAAAATGAAAAGAGTGACAAAGGCCATCCAGCCCATTTCACGTTTGCGTTGATTGGCCATAACGGTCAGGATTTCAGACCAGCCAAAGCTTTCACCTTTCTGCAAACGGCGCGACATTTCATAAAGCCCGGCGGCGGCAAAAGGTGCGATCAGCGGAAAGCCTACAATGGCAGGGATAATCATCCAGATCTGGCCAAGCCAGATCAGGGCCCAAACCAACAGAATTCCGAAAACCGCAAAGAAAAGGCCGAAGAAACCGCTCATGACAGGACGGGCCAGAAAGTCGGAAAACCCTGCCTTCAGTGACGCTGTGATATCATCTACAGTGACCCTGTTGACCTTGGGCATGGCCCGCTGCTGTGGCGTCAGGTTTTCCGGCGGCGTGGAACCTGCGGATTCGGATGCCATGACACACTCCTCCCAAAGCATAGTGCCGGGCCGGTCTGTTCGCGAACAGACCCAGCGGTGAAACAGACATTCCTAACTCGCGCACAAGTCTGCATCAGGCGAGGTATCAGGGCAAGGGAAAGCGCGACGGCGAAGCTCGTTGACCTGCCGACGGATAGTCCAGGCATGAAGCTGCCTTTTCTCGTGGCAACTGGCTTTGTGCCACGCTAACCTGCGCCAATCGCGACAAAGGAATCCCCGACATGCCTTTCACCCTTGCCACATGGAACATCAATTCTGTTCGCCTGCGTGAGCCTATCGTGCTGAAATTGCTGCAGGAAGAAGCCCCAGATGTATTGTGCCTGCAAGAATGTAAATCACCGGTTGAGAAGATCCCGACCGAAGGTTTTGCCGAACTGGGTTACACGCACATGATTGCGCGAGGGCAAAAAGGGTACAACGGTGTCGCCATCCTGTCGCGCCTGCCGATGGAAGAGGTTGGCGATCAGGATTTCGCAGGCCTCGGACATGCCCGCCACATTGCCGGGCGGTTGGAAAACGGTGTCACCATTCATAACTTCTATGTTCCGGCGGGCGGCGATGTGCCGGACCGGGACGTGAATGAAAAATTCGGCCAAAAGCTCGACTACCTCACCGACATGCGCGATTGGTTCCGTGCGGAAAAGCCGGCTAAATCCATCCTTGTCGGCGACCTGAACATCGCCCCGCGTGAGGATGACGTTTGGTCACATAAACAACTGCTGAAGGTCGTCTCGCACACGCCCATCGAGGTCGAGCATCTGGCCGAGACACAGGAAGCAGGCGGCTGGGTCGATATCACCCGTCAGGATATTCAAGAAGGACAGCTTTACAGCTGGTGGTCCTATCGCGCCCGGGATTGGGATGCGGCAGACAAGGGGCGTCGGCTGGATCATATCTGGGCTACGGCCGATATCTCGAACGCGGGTCATTCCAGCCGTATCCTGAGGGATGCCCGTGGGTGGGAAAAACCCAGCGATCACGCTCCGGTCTTTGCCAGTTTCGACGTCTGATCCGCAACTCAGCCCTTGGTTTCCGCGGCCAGCGACTGCATATAGGGCGCAAATTCGAACGAAAGAGTGATTGCCATGGACCTTCTGAACGGCGGAGACGCCCCAGCAACCGATCTGATCAAAGACGGGACCGAGGCCACTTTCATGGCCGATGTGGTCGAAACCTCGCAGGAAACACCTGTGATCGTCGATTTCTGGGCGCCTTGGTGTGGCCCGTGCAAAACCCTTGGCCCGATGCTGGAAGAGGCTGTGACAGCCGCGAAAGGCGCGGTGAAGATGGTCAAGATCAATGTGGATGAGGCGCAGACAATTGCTGCGCAAATGCGCATCCAGTCGATTCCGACCGTCTATGCCTTTTTCAAGGGCCAGCCGGTGGACGGGTTTCAAGGCGCGTTGCCGGGATCCGAGATCAAAGCCTTCGTGGACCGTGTGATCGAAGCCGCAGGTGGTGAAAGCCCGGGCGGCCAATTGGATGATGCCGTGCAGGCTGCCGAGGAAATGCTTGCCGAAGGCGCGGCTGCGGACGCGGCTCAGACTTTTGCCGCAATTCTGGGTGAAGATCCAAACCACGCCGCGGCTTATGGTGGGCTGGTGCGGGCGCATATCACCACCGGTGATCTGGAGCAGGCAGAGGCGATCCTGAACGGCGCTCCGGCCGAGATTTCTACTTCGGCCGAGCTGGAGGCCGCACATGCGCAACTGGAACTTGCCAAGCAGGCGGCAGATGCCGGCCCCGTCGCCGAGCTGATGGCAGCTGTCGAGGCTGATCCGGACAACCATCAGGCCCGCTTTGATCTGGCGCAGGCGCTGCACGCGAACGGCGATGTGGAAGAAGCCGTGGCACAATTGCTGGAACTGTTCCGCCGGGATCGTGAATGGAATGAGGGCGCGGCCAAGACCCAGCTTTTCACGATCTTCGATGCGCTCAAGGCCAATGACCCAATTGTTCTGAACGGACGCCGCAAACTCAGCTCGATGATATTTGCCTAATCTTCGATCAGAGCTAGAATTGGGAACATGATGCATCCCGCCGACCTGCCGGATACAGTATCCGTTTTTCCATTGCCCGGGGCACTGCTGCTGCCCCGCTCGCGCTTGCCGCTGCACATATTCGAGCCGCGCTATCTTCAAATGCTGGACGATGCACTGAAAACCAAGGAACGGTTGATCGCGATGGTTCAACCCAACCCCTCGATCAGTGATGAAGACAAGCTGCACCGTATCGGATGCGCAGGGCGGGTGACGCAGTTTTCGGAAACGGAAGATGGCCGCTACCTGATCACGTTGACTGGTGTATCCCGGTTCAGGGTCCTGTCAGAGCTGGACGCTTTCACGCCCTACCGGCGGTGCGCAGTCTCGTGGGAAGGGTTCGACCGTGACCTCGGCAAGGTTGAGAAAGACAACGAGTTCGACCGCGCAAAGTTCCTGAACTTGCTGGAGCGTTTCTTTTCATCCCGCCAATTGTCCACCGATTGGGACTCGCTCAAGGACGCCGAGGATGAGCTTTTGGTGAATTCTCTGTCGATGCTTTTGGATTTCGACCCCGAGGACAAGCAGGCCCTGCTGGAGGCCCCCTGCCTTCGCACCCGGCGCGAGACTTTGGTGACGCTGATTGAATTCGCCATGCGTGGCGGATCGAGTGAGGAAAAACTTCAATGACAGACCCTGAACACGCCTTTGATCGCCACATGCTCGAGGCAATGATCTGCCCGCAAACGCATACGACGCTGCACTATGACGCCGAAAAGCGAGAGCTTGTTTCAAAGGCCGCCGGTTTGGCTTTTCCGATCCGTAACGGTATTCCGGTCATGCTGGTCGATGAGGCCCGGAAGCTGGATTAAATCGGGCGCCCCTGCAACAGCTTGGGCAGATCGCCTGTCAGCCCGGCAGCTTCGCGAACGAAACCGTGACGCAGTCCGGGCAAAGCGCCGACAACTCCTATGCCAATGTCACGTCCAAGGCGCAGCAACGGATTGTCGTTTGAAAACATCTTGTTGAAGACATCCGTCGCCATCGCCAGCGAGGCCGTGTCGAAACGGCGCCATTCCTGATAGCGCTCCAGAACCATAAGCGAGCTGATATCCTCGCCGCGCCGTCCCGCCAAAGTCAGAACTTCAGCCAGGGCGCCGACATCGCGCAGGCCGGCATTCAGGCCCTGACCGGCAATGGGGTGCATTCCGTGCGCGGCATCCCCAACCAACGCCATGCGATCACTGATGAAGGAATTGGCGATGGTCAGGTTCAGCGGGTAAGTGAAACGATCACCCGCCAGACTGATTTCGCCTAGAAAATCGCCAAATCGCGGGCGTAGCACTTGCACGTAATCACCCTCGGGCAGGGCGTTGATGTGCTGTGCGGTTTCGGTGCGTTCGCTCCAGACGATGGAACTGCGATTGCCAGTCAACGGCAGAATCGCCAGCGGACCGGGTGGCATGAAAAACTGATGCGCAATGCCATTATGTGGCAGCTCATGTTCGATGGCGCAGACCAATGCCGTCTGGCCATAATCCCAACCGGTGCGTTTGATGCCGGCCCGTGACGCGGTTCCGCTGCGGCGACCATCACATCCAATCAGCAGGCTGCCGCCCAAGGTTGTGCCGTCGTCCAACGTCACGGTCACTTTGGCAGTGTCGGCCTGTTGCGAAACGACGGATTTACCGCTTACTTGGGTGATGCGCGGCTCTTCGGCCATCGTGTCCAGAAAAGCACGGCGCAGGTGACGATCCTCGACCATATACCCCATCGGGCCTTCTTCAATCTCGGCATGGTCGAAATGCATGAAAAAAGGTGATGGTCCTGTTCCGGCATGACCATCTGTAACCTTGATTTCCAGCATTGGTTGGGCGTGTTGCGCGACGCGGCCCCAGACGCCGATGGCATCCAACAACCGCTGTGAGGCCAGAGCCAGCGCATAGGCACGCCCGTCGAATGCTGCGTTCTTGCGCACCTTTTCGACCAGCGCATCGATCACCGTGACCGAGTGACCGGTTTGTGCCAGTGCCAGCGCCAAAGCAGGGCCGTTCAACCCGCCGCCCACGATCAGAATGTCAGAAGCCTGTGTCATGCCCTGCAATATGCGCGCCCTTTCGGGATTGTCCATGTGCAGTCCTGTCGCTACCGTCACCCAAAGCCGAAAAATCAGGAGGGGTAAGATGCAGGACTGGTTGACCATGACCGCGTGTGATTTGGGCCGTGGCATTGGCATGGGCCAGATTGATCCGGTCGAACTGACGGAAACCTACCTGTCCGCTATTGACGTTCATCCGCATCGAGACCGCATCTATGCCCACGTCTCCCATGACCGTGCCCGGGCTGAGGCTGAAGCCGCCCAGCAGCGTGCCAAACTGGGATTGCGACGGTCGTTGCTGGACGGGGTCCCGATCAGTTGGAAAGACCTGTTCGACACCGTCGGTACCGTGACCGAGGCAGGTTCGGCTCTGTTGAAGGATCGCGTACCGGATGCGGATGCGCTGGTGCTGGGCAACGCGACTCAGATGGGAACGGTTTGTCTGGGCAAGACGCATATGAGCGAGCTTGCCTTTTCCGGTCTCGGGTTGAACCCGATCACCGAAACCCCGCCTTGCATTCATGACGAGGCAGCAGTGCCCGGGGGGTCGTCTTCAGGGGCGGCGGCCTCGGTCGCCTGGGGGTTGGCGGCGTGTGGCATCGGGTCGGACACGGGCGGCTCGGTGCGTATCCCGGCGGCTTGGAATGATCTGGTGGGGCTGAAAACCACTGCAGGGCGGCTCAGCCTGGAAGGTGTGGTACCGCTTTGCCTGCGGTTTGACACGGTTGGACCTGTGGCGCGTTCGGTCGAGGATGCCGCGCATGTGCTGGCTTTACTCGAGGGGGGAACGCCTGCCGATCTGCGTGGAGCTTCGCTGAAAGGACGCCGTTTTGCCGATTTGCAGAACATCGCCAAGGACGACCTGCGCGACACGCCGCGCAAAGCGTATGACGAAGCCGTTGCCAAACTTGCGGACGCGGGTGCCGAGATCGTGCCGTTGGAAGTGCCCGAGTTGAACGAAGCCATGACGTTGACCAGCATCGTATACACGACTGAGGCCTATGGGCTGTGGCGCGATGTCATCGAAGCCAATCCCGAAGCGATGTATCCCGAGATTCTCGAACGATTCCGCATCGGCATGGGATATTCGGGCCCCGATTATGTGGCCGCCTGGGCCAAGCTCAAGGCGTGTCGCAGCGCGTGGGACGCAGCAACCGCGGCGTTTGATGCGGTTCTGGCGCCGACGGCTCCGATTTTGCCACCCAATCTGGACCGCTTGCTCAGCGATCACGACTACTACGTGACCGAGAATCTGCTGGCCCTGCGCAACACGCGTATTGGAAATCTGATGGGGCTTGCGGCGCTGAGCCTGCCCACCGGAACCCCCGGTTGCGGGTTGATGATGCTGGGCTATCCAGGTTCGGAAGAGGCGTTGTTGCGGCTTGGTTCGGCAGCGGAATCGGTGCTGGCCTGAATGCCACAATCCCCTGATTCGGAACCTCTTTGTCTGGACGAAGAGGCCCACGGACTGTAATCTGCTAAAAAAACGGGGCACCAATGACCCCGATGTTGAGGCAGTATTATGGATTTCCCCGAGCGGTTTTCGAACCTACCGGCTTATGCATTCCCGCGTCTGCGCGCTCTGTTGGATCGTCACCAGCCGGGCGGTGATGTCGTTCATATGACCATTGGTGCGCCTACCCATGACTTTCCGGCTTGGGTGACGGATGTCATCATGGAAAACGCCGCCGGGTTCCAAGGATATCCCCCGAACGAAGGCTCGGATGACCTGCGCAGTGCGATCACGGGCTGGATCAAGCGGCGATATGGGGTTCAGATGGACCCTGATGCCAACGTGATGGCGTTGAACGGTACACGCGAGGGCCTATACAACGCCGCCATGGCTTTGTGCCCGGAACAGAAGAATGGTGAGCAGCCGATCATCCTGTGCCCGAATCCGTTTTATCAGGTCTACATGGTCGCCTCGCTGTCAGTTGGCGCGCAGCCATACTTCGTGCCAGCCACCGCCGCGACGGGCCATCTGCCAGATTATGCTGGCCTGCCTGAGGACGTGCTGAACCGTACTGCCGTGGCCTATATCTGTTCACCGGCCAATCCTCAGGGGGCCGTTGCCTCGCGCGATTATTGGACCGAACTGATCCGTCTGGCCGAGCAGTACGATTTCCGCATTTTTGCGGATGAGTGTTATTCCGAGATTTACCGGGAAGAAGCGCCGACAGGGGTTCTGACTGTAGCGCAGGACCTGGGCGCGGACCCTGAGCGGATCACGCTTTTCAACTCGCTGTCCAAACGCTCGAACCTGGCGGGGTTGCGCTCGGGTCTAATCGCGGGCGGCACTGAGACGATCAAACAGGTCAAGCAATTGCGCACATATGCCGGATCGCCGCTGCCACTGCCGTTACAGGCAGTCGCTGCCCGGGTGTGGGCAGATGAGACTCATGTCGAACAAAACCGCGCGCTGTACCAGGAAAAATACGCCATTGCGGATGAAGTGTTTGCTGGCGTGCAGGGATACATGTCACCAGAGGCAGGGTTCTTTCTGTGGCTGCCGGTCGAGAATGGCGAAGACACTGCATTGAAGGTCTGGAAAGAAACCGGCGTTCGGGTCCTGCCGGGTGCATATCTTTCCCAAGGCGATCCGGGACAAAACCCGGGCACAGGCTTTATCCGGGTTGCGTTGGTGGCCCCAAAAACAGAGTTGCAGCGTGGTCTGATCACACTCCGCGACTGCATCTATTCGTGAGGTACGAGGGCAAAATGGCATCATATAACGCGCGCAACCGCGATCCATTGCTGGACAGCACAACGCAGGCAGCCTTGGAGCGACGTAGCAAGGAGTTGATAGGCGTCGCCCTGATCCTGTTGGGTTTGGCAGCGGCCGCGATGATCTGGTCCTACACACCCGATGATCCCAACTGGATGGTGTCGACCGACGCGCCGGTGCAAAACTGGATGGGGCGGATTGGTGCCTCGATCGCTGCACCCTTGTTTATGATCGTCGGCTGGGGAAGCTGGGGCATCGCGTTGATTCTGATCGGATGGGGTCTTCGGTTTGCCGGCCATTTTGGGGAAGACCGTGCCATTGCGCGTCTGATCTTTGCGCCGATTTGGATCGCTGTTGTGTCGGTGTATGCCGCGACGCTGGTCCCGGATGCCGATTGGCGTGCCACTCACAGTTATGGTCTGGGCGGATTGTTTGGCGATACCGTCATGGGCGCGTTGCTGACCTTGTTGCCGATTTCGTCACATTTTCTGGTGAAGCTGATGTCTCTGGCCATGGCGGTCGGGATGATCGCGCTGGGCATATTTGTTTTGGGCTTCACCAAAACTGATGTGAAAAAGGGATTCCGAGCCTTCTTGCTGGGTCTCGTTATGGCATACGACATGCTGATGACCCTGATGGGGCGTGGTGCAGCCTCGGCTGCGCAGGCTGCGCGAGATCGCCGGGCGCAGTGGGAAGAGCGCAAACTTGCGCGTGGCGCGGCGGCCGAGGCCCTGTTTGAAGACGATCTGGCTTATGCCGATCCAATCTTTGAAGAGCCCGAGCTGGAAAGCCCGGAACCTGCGGTAAAAGGCGGCCTGCTGTCGCGAATGCCGTCGCTTATCCGCCGCCCTGACCCTATGCCCGAACCTGAGCTGGTCGATCCGGAGCCCATCATGGGTTTTGAAGAGATGCCAGGTGAAGATCGCATCCGGTCGAAAATCTCGGCAGCTGTGCGCAATCGCAAAGTGGCCACCGGTGAGGTGACACCCGAACCCGATCCGAACCTTCCACTGACCAAAGGACGTGGCCGCCGCCCCGGCCCGTTGATCCTGAACACAAGCCAGCCGGATGGCCTGCCGATGGAACCGCCGGTGACAGCCACGGGTCTGCCGCCCGAACCACCCGTAACAGCGGATGACATTTCAGAATGGCAGGAGTCCGAGCCGGTCGAATACGCGCCCGAGCCAGTGCAGAACCACTATGCGCCCGGACCGGACGCGGACGATGACCCGGTATTCGAGGATGTAGAAGAAGCTGTTTTGCAACCACGCCCGGCGATGAAAATCCCGGTGGTCGAACCGCGCAAGCCTGTGGTTGCGCAACCGGTACGCCGCACACCGCAACCGTCACGCCGTGCACAGGCCGAAGCGCAGCCTGCATTATCCTTTGAAGAGCGGCACTCCGACTTCGAACTGCCACCTCTGGGCCTCTTGTCGAACCCGTCCAGCATTCAGCGCCACCATCTGAGCGATGAAGCCTTGGAAGAAAACGCGCGGATGCTGGAAAATGTTCTGGATGATTACGGCGTCAAGGGCGAGATCGTCAGCGTTCGCCCCGGCCCGGTTGTCACCATGTACGAGCTGGAGCCTGCTCCGGGTCTGAAGGCAAGCCGTGTGATCGGCCTGGCCGACGACATCGCACGCTCAATGTCGGCGTTGTCGGCGCGGGTTTCGACCCTGCCGGGGCGTTCGGTGATCGGTATCGAACTGCCGAACGAGAATCGCGAAATGGTGGTTCTGCGCGAAATCCTCGCCAGCCGTGACTTTGGCGATGGCAACCAGGCGCTGCCCCTGGCGTTGGGCAAGGATATCGGCGGCGAATCCGTTGTAGCGAACCTGGCGAAGATGCCGCACTTGCTGATAGCGGGCACCACCGGGTCAGGTAAATCGGTGGCAATCAACACGATGATCCTGTCACTGCTGTACAAGTTGACGCCGGATGAATGCCGTCTGATCATGATCGATCCCAAGATGCTGGAACTGTCTGTGTATGATGGCATCCCGCATCTGCTCTCACCCGTTGTGACCGATCCGAAAAAGGCGGTCGTCGCCCTGAAATGGGTCGTGGGCGAAATGGAGGATCGCTATCGCAAGATGTCCAAAATGGGCGTTCGCAACATCGCGGGCTACAATGGCCGTGTGAAGGACGCTTTGGCCAAGGGTGAAATGTTCAGCCGCACGGTGCAGACCGGTTTTGACGATGAAACCGGCGAACCGACGTTCGAAACCGAAGAGTTCGCGCCCGAGGCAATGCCCTATATCGTCGTCATCGTCGATGAGATGGCAGATCTGATGATGGTTGCAGGTAAAGAGATCGAAGCCTGTATCCAGCGTCTGGCGCAAATGGCGCGGGCCTCGGGCATTCACCTGATCATGGCCACACAGCGTCCATCGGTCGACGTGATCACCGGTACGATCAAGGCAAACTTCCCAACGCGGATTTCGTTCCAGGTGACGTCGAAAGTCGACAGCCGCACCATTCTGGGTGAAATGGGGGCCGAACAGCTGCTGGGACAGGGCGACATGCTTTACATGGCCGGAGGCGCCAAAATCACCCGCTGCCACGGTCCGTTTGTGTCTGACGAAGAGGTCGAGGAAATCGTCAACCACCTGAAGCAGTTCGGTCCGCCGGATTACGTCAGCACGGTGCTGGATGGCCCGGCCGAAGATAAGGCTGACAATATCGATGCCGTTCTGGGGCTGAACACAGGTGGCAATACGAACGGAGAGGATGCGCTCTACGATCAGGCGGTGGCGATCGTGATCAAGGATCGCAAATGCTCGACCTCGTACATTCAGCGAAAACTTGCCATCGGCTACAACAAAGCTGCGCGGCTTGTTGAGCAAATGGAAGACGAAGGCGTTGTTTCGTCAGCAAATCATGTCGGGAAACGCGAAATCCTCGTCCCCGAACAGTAAGATATTTAATAACAAGGGCAGAAGGCCTATCTGTACGGCATGAAACAGATTGCTTTTGCCCTTGCTTTGACACTGGTCGCACCCGCCGCATGGGCGGCGGACAAACTGCCGCTTTCGCAGATTTCCAATTACCTGAACGGGTTGAAGACGGTTCAGACGACATTCACGCAGGTGAATGATGATGGCTCACTGAGCACCGGAAAGCTGTGGATGCAGCGACCTGGAAAGATGCGGTTTGAATATGACCCCCCCAACAGTGCAGTGGTTCTGGCGCGTTCGGGGAGTGTTCAGATCTTTGATCCGAAATCGAACCAGCCGCCCGAGCAATACCCGCTTAAACGCACGCCCCTGTCCATCGTGCTGGCGCGCAACGTGAACCTGAGCCAGGCGAATATGGTCATGGGTCACAGCTTTGATGGGACGGCCACGGTTGTCACCGCGCGGGACCCCAAAAACCCCGAAGCGGGCCGGATCGAACTGATGTTCACGGACAATCCGGTCGAGCTGCGTAAATGGGTGATCCACGACAATGCCGGCAGCCAGACAACGGTATTGCTGGGCGCCCTGAATGAAGGCGGTCGCCTTGATCAGAAGCTGTTCTCGGACAAAAAGAGAAGCGGGTCAGGCAATCGCTGACCCGCTTGTATGTATCATTACCGGCAGTTTGCCAACTGTGCCTGATATAGCTGCGCGCGTGCGTCCACGTCATTGGCAACGTTCAATAACCAGGACTTGTTGTTGTAGCTGCCACGCGCGTAGCCTGTATGGCCTTCATGATAGGCCAGGTATTGATTGCGCGTGTCGCTGGGATGGATGCCATTACGCTCGTAGCTTTTGTTCATGTACCAGCCGATAAAGTCCGAGGCGTCGCGGATGCGATCCCGCTTAGCCCGGCGTTTTCCGGTTTCGCGCTGGTATTGCTCCCACGTACCATCAAGCGCCTGACCATAGCCATAAGCGCTGCTTTGACGGCCCATCGGGATCACGCCCAGAACATATCTGTGCGGCGTGCGCGCGTCATGCTTGTACCGGCTTTCCTGATAGATGGTCGCCATCTGAACGTGAACCGGAACGCCCCATTTGCGCTCGGTATTCTTGAAGGCCTTGATAAAGTCGGGTTTTTCACGCGCAATACTGCACGCGTCGTTCAATCTGCTGGGCGGCTGTTTGGAGCCGCCCCCACAGGATGCCAGAAGCAGCACCCCTAGGAGTACGAAAAGAATTCTGCTCATGTGCCTCGTGCCTTTTTTTTGGTATTCTAGCGCAGATTGAGCGCTGAGGAAATCACAATCGCTATAAAATGATTGCCAGAATAGCCGGTAACGCCGCTACGGACAGCACAGTGGACACCATGACCATGCCGGCGACGGCATCGGAATCGGCGCCAAACCGTTCGGCCAACAGGTAAGAGGTCACGGCAACCGGTGTACAAATCTGAAGAACCAGAACGCCAAATGCGATTGTATCCAAATCAAACCATCCTCCGATCCCCCATCCCAGCGCAAAGCACACCGCCAGCTTCAGCGCCGACAGCCACAGCGCCTGCCCCAGACTTCGCGAGGTCAGGCGGGCGATTGCCACACCCAACGTGACCAGCATCAGCGGGACGGCCATTTGCCCAAGAAGCTCAAGCGTGTTGGTCAGAAATGTCGGCGTCTGCCACCCCTGCGACAGAAATACGGCGCCAAGGATCGTCGCCCAGGCCATTGGTTGGCGCGCGACCTGTCCCCACGCACCTTTCCCGGCGACCAGATAAATCCCATAGGTGAAAGAAAACAATGCGGTGACTGACAGAAAGATGACTGCATACCCCAGGCCGACCTGGCCAAAGGCAAAGATACATAGCGGCAGGCCGAGATTGCCGGTATTGCCGAAAATCAAAGGCGACAGATACGTTCGCGGGTCCAGTTTCAATCCTCGAACGATCAGCCAGAACAACACTGCCAGCAGCAGATTTGCAACCAGGGTCGCCATTGTGAAGCGCGACAGATCATTGCCCGGGATTTCAGTTTGCATGAGGGCAACAAAAATCAGGCTGGGCATTGCCAGCATCGTTGCAAAGCGGGTGACGAATTGCAGGCGGTATTCAAACCCCAGCTTGACCCAGGTAAAACCAACAGCCGCCAAGAGAAAAACCGGCGACACGATTTCGAACACTGTCAGTATAAGGTTCACAGACTGTTTCCCTGATTTTCACATCAATGGTTGGCTTTTCGGCCCGGAAACGGGTAAAAAAACGTTGGGGGCTGAAACAATGCTAAAGACACGTGCAAAATACGGCTTGGGCCAGGTGGTTCGTCATAAGAAACATCCTTTTCGAGGGGTGATTTTTGACGTGGATCCCGAGTTTTCGAACACCGAAGAATGGTATCAGGCCATTCCGGAAGACAGCCGCCCAAGGAAAGAGCAGCCGTTCTATCACCTGCTGGCCGAGAACGATCAATCCTTCTATGTTGCTTATGTTTCAGAACAAAATCTGGTTGCCGACTATTCCGGCGAACCGGTAGAGCACCCGGATATCCCCAATATGTTCGGTCCATTCGAAGACGGTTCATATCCTTTGCATTTTCACCTGAACTAGGTGAACCGAACGGGTGGCCACAGGGCCGCCACTGATCAGTATCCAAGGGCACAGCCATCCTTGCGTGGGTCGCTTGCACCTTCAAAAATACCGTCGTTTCGGATTCGGATCGCTTGCGCTCCGCCAAGTGGCGTTTCCGGTACTTCAATATTGTGGCCGATATCGGACAATTGTTTCGCGACCTCCTCGGGATACCCACGTTCCAGTTTCAGAACCGATCCGTCGAAAAAGGCGCGCGGCGCATCGATGCTTTCCTGCAACCCCAACCCGAAGTCAGTGAGGTTTGAAACGAAGCGCGCGTGTCCGGTTGGCTGATAGGCCCCGCCCATGACGCCAAAAGGCATCGCAACACGACCGTTCTCGGTCAGCATTCCCGGAATTATCGTGTGCATTGGGCGCTTACCGCCTCCCAGCTCGTTGGGGTGGCCGGGTTGCAATGTGAATCCGGCCCCGCGGTTTTGCAGCAAAATACCGTACTTTTCTGATGCGATACCGGATCCAAAGCTGTGGAAGATAGAATAGATCAGCGAAACAGCCATCTGATCGCGGTCGACGACAGTGATGTACACGGTGTCCCTGTGGATGGCTTCAGTCAAAGGCGCCGCTGCGGGCATTGCATTGTTGGGATCGATGAGAGCCGCAAGTCTGGCGGCTACGTCAGGGTCAAGGAAGCGCTCTGTTCTGACCATATGGTCCGGGTCTGCGATGAACCGGTTGCGCGCGTCATATGCCAGTTTGGTCGCTTCTGCTTCGATATGAACCCTATCTGCGCCGACCGGGTCCATACTGGCCAGATCGAAGTGTTTCAGGATGTTCAGAAGCAAAATTGCGGTTGCACCTTGACCATTCGGTGGATGTTCCACCAGATCAACGCCGTTATAGCTTCCGCGCATCGGCTCTGTTTCCGTGCATTTCGTGTTCTGAAAATCGTCGGTGGTGTGGACGCCGCCCATAGCTGAAAGTGCTGCGATCATGTCGTTGGCGATATCGCCAGAGTAGAACGCATCACGCCCATGACTGACGATCTGACGCAGAACTTCAGCTTGTCCCGGCGCGCGAAAGACCTGCCCGGTTGTCGGGATCTGCCCATTGATCAAATAATGATCGCGCGCAGCTCCTTGCAGGGTTGCCGCCCCGGATTGCCAGTCGAAAGCGACCCTGGGTGCAACCGGAACGCCCTGTTCGGCATAGTGAATCGCAGGGCGCAGGATCGCCTCCAGCCCCAAACGCCCTTCGCTTTCCGCCAGGCGGCAGAAGGCATCCACGGCGCCGGGAATGGTCACGGCATCCGGACCGTCCAAAGGTATGGATGGCAGGCCTCGGTCTCGCAACATCTGTGATTGCGCGGCAGCCGGTGCGCGGCCCGATCCATTAAGTGCGCGTATCTTGTTTTCGCCTGCGCGATTGAACAGAACGAAACAATCACCACCCAATCCGGTCATCTGTGGTTCGCAAATTCCAAGAAGAACAGCCCCGGCGATCGCGGCATCCATCGCATTGCCGCCTTGGCCCAGGATATCGATGGCCAACTTGGCCGCCAGCGGATGCGATGTCGCGCACATGCCTTGCGTGGCAAAAACTTCGGATCGGCCGGGACTGTGCAGATCACGCATGGCGAATTCTCTCTCTCTTTGGAACAAGGGAAAGCTATTCACTCATCAGCGATTGTCCAGCGATTTCAGGAGAGAATTTCCTCGGCGCCATTCACTGGGTGGGGGCTGTGATATGCGGCGCCGAGGGAAGCTATCTGAGCTACGAGTCACTGTATGGCGGTTGTTTGCGGCGCGACAATGTTTCGAAAATGACCTTATTGTGACCAATTGTGGTCGGTCATCCATTGGTTTCAAAGTCAAATCGCAGGGAAAGCCGATTGCATCCACTGCGCCGCTCGTACCGGATATCGCTGGTGAGACGATGTATCAGGAACCAGCCGAACCCGCCTTCGGGAAGCTCCTGGAGTTCGGATCCAAGTGGAGCAGGGGTGCCATCCGGAGGTCGGTATCCAGGCAGCGGTCGGCCCGTATCCGAGATCAAGATGTCCAGAAGATCCCTGTCCAGTCGACAGGTAACCTGAACCTTGGCAGGGGCAACGCCATTATACGCGTGCTCCACGACGTTGTTGATGGCCTCAGCCAACGCAATCTTCACATCACCGGCTTTGTGGGGCGGCAATCCCCGCTCCGCCAGACCGACGCTGAGCTTTGCAATGCCCGCACTGGCTTCGGATTCGGTTGCAGGGAACGTCAGTTCCAGACAGGTCTTGTTTTCAATCGGCTCCACGCCATCTATCCCTTGCCGCCGTCAGGCGTCCGTCTCTGACAACGCGTCATCCAGTGTTTCAAAAAGCCTGAAAACCGTATCCATGCGTGTCAGGCGGAAGACTTTTTCGACCACTGGCTGCAATCCGGCCAGATCAAGCCTCCGATCTTTCCTCAGCTGTTTCATTGAGGCAACGATTGCACCCAAGCCGCTGGAGTCAATGAACTCGACGTCGGACAGATCCAGAACAATGCGATGAGCGCTGTCCTCGGTATTGGCGCGCATGTCTTCTTTGAACTGAATGGCCATTGCAGCATCGATCCGGTCGGCATGAACGGTGATGATCTGAGTTTCGCCGGTTGTCTTGCTGGTCAGCCCCATGATCCCGCCGCCTTCCAAGCTGAAAATGAGTCGTAGAAATACGCTAGACGGCAATTCTTACCATTCGGTATTCAAGAGCCGGAAAGCAGGAGGAAAACCCGGATGAGAGACGTTGTTATAGCAGGGGCCGCCCGCACACCGATGGGCGGATTCCAGGGCATGTTTGAAGGTGTTGCTGCGGCTGACCTCGGGGGCGAAGCAATCCGCGCGGCATTGCAGCAGGCAAGGGTGCAGTCAGTTGACGAAGTGCTGATGGGTTGCGTTTTGCCTGCGGGACAAGGCCAGGCACCTGCCCGGCAGGCCGGATTCGCGGCGGGGCTGGGCGAAGAGGTTCCCGCCACCACGCTGAACAAAATGTGTGGTTCGGGGATGAAGGCCGCAATGATGTCCTTTGACCAAATTGCCTTGGGCCATGCAGATACGATGGTCGCGGGCGGCATGGAAAGCATGACCAACGCGCCGTATCTTCTTCCCAAGATGCGCGGCGGTGCCCGCATTGGCCACGGCCAGGTGGTTGATCACATGTTCCTTGACGGCCTTGAAGACGCCTATGACAAAGGCCGTCTGATGGGGACTTTCGCCGAAGATTGTGCCGAGGCGTACCAGTTCACCCGTGAAGCACAGGATGAATATGCGCTGCAATCTCTGTCCAACGCGCTGTCTGCGCAGGAAAGTGGTGCATTCGATCAGGAAATCGCGCCTGTTACGGTCCGGACGAGCAAGGGTGAAATTCTGCTGGAATCAGATGAGCAGCCCAAATCTGCCCGCCCCGAGAAGATCCCGACGCTGAAGCCTGCGTTCCGCAAGGACGGTACGGTGACAGCTGCCAACTCGTCTTCAATTTCAGACGGCGCGGCGGCGCTGGTTCTTGCGTCGGCAGAAGCCGCCGAAGCGCAGGGCATAACGGTTCGGGCCCGGATTTTGGGTCATGCGAGTCATGCTCAGGCCCCCGGCCTTTTCACGACGGCTCCGGTCCCGGCGGCGCAGAAGCTCTTGTCGCGCATAGGTTGGGGCAAGGATGACGTCGACCTGTGGGAAGTGAACGAGGCCTTCGCGGTTGTCCCAATGGCTTTCATGCACGAGATGAACCTTCCGCGTGACAAGGTGAATGTGAATGGCGGCGCCTGTGCCCTGGGTCACCCTATCGGTGCCTCTGGTGCCCGCATCATCGTTACTTTGTTGAATGCGCTGGAAAAACGAAACCTCAAGCGGGGTGTCGCGGCGATCTGCATTGGCGGAGGTGAAGGCACGGCCATTGCCATTGAACGCGTTTGACCCTGCTTCATTTTCCAAATACTCCGAATGTTCGGGGGCAGTGCTCCCGGCCATCCGAAGGGGCTGCAATCAATGACTGCCGATTACGAAACGCTTGCCAAGACCATCGCGGCCCTGACCGAAGGCGAAACGGATCAGGTTGCTCTCATGGCCACTGTCGCCTGCGAGGTTCACCATTCCGACGATCGTTTTGACTGGACCGGGTTTTATCGTGTCACCGAGCCGGGCATTCTGAAAATCGGCCCCTATCAGGGTGGGCATGGTTGTTTGGTTATCCCGTTCGAGCGGGGCGTCTGCGGTGCAGCCGCAAGAACGGGCGAAGCGCAACTGGTGCCGGATGTCGACGCGTTTCCGGGTCACATCGCTTGCGCCAGTTCAACCCGGTCCGAACTTGTTCTGCCGGTGCGGGACTCGTCGGGCACAGTGATTGCCGTTTTTGACATTGACAGCGACCAGCCGGATGCTTTCACGCAACAGGATGCACAAAATCTGGAAGGCATTCTGACCGCGGTGTTTGCGGCCTGCTAACCTCTGGCGTCGTTGCGGTCTTGCATCAAGACAGGGGATTTCCGGGCGATTGGACGGCCCGGCGGACTTAGCCTTGCAGGCTTCGAAGCGATCTCCTATCAAAATCCATAGCGAAGTTTCGTTTGGGGGTGTTTCTCAGGGATGCAAGAGTCTGACATCAATCCGACGGTCGCGGATGAAGCGCCCAAAAAAGGGATCAGACGCGCCCATATGGCGACATTCCCTGATCGCGTCGGCGTATTGCCCCATTCGGTGGCAAGCATCGCGCCGCAGGTCGACAGGGTTTTCATCTGCCTGAACGAATATCAGGATGTGCCCGATTTTCTGGGCGAGTTCGATAATGTCACGGCCGTGATCCCCGAGCGGGACTACAAGGATGTCGGCAAGTTCGTTTTCCAACCTGATCCGGAAGACACCGTTTTTCTTGTCGACGACGATATCGAATATGCGGACAACTATGCCCGTCAGACCATACGCCGGGCGCGGGGCGTCGGACTGGAAAAGCGTGTCTTCGGCTATCATGCCACGACATTCACAAATCCCACACCCAAGTCGATACGGCAGCGCACGTTGTTGCGCATGAACCAACGGCTGACCTACTCGATCAGAGTACACCAGCTGGGAACCGGAACCGTCATGTTGTCCGGGTCGCTGTTCCCAACGCTGGATTACATGGAGGGAAGCGAGAAGTTTGTCGATGTGCGTTTTGCCCGCTACTGTTTTGAAAATGACATCGAAATGTGGACGCTGCCCAGAAACCGCCGCCGCTTTCCCAGCTTGCTTGCTGGGCTTGAGCCGGAAAAGCGTGAAACGATTGCTGACAGTTTCACCCGTCGTTGGCCTCAACATGTGCTGGATGAAGTGAAGGTTTTTGCCGGCCTTCAATTCTAAAGCCAGACGGGCTGTCCAAGATCCAGGGTGATTCAGGACGTGCCCCCGGCGTGAAGGATCGCCGATGTCGCCGCAGCGCGACAGGGGAACGGCGTGTGATGTCTTTGCGAAATGATATCACTGCACGAAGAATGCTGAAATCCGGCTGCTGCTACCCTGCGACTGTCTGGTGTTTCAGGGCCTTACGCGCCAGCTGGCCATTAACTCCGTTGCCGGCAAGCTGTAGTGGTCAACGTCCAAAGCAAAACGGACGTGAAAAATAACTTGGAAATTTCACAAACTTGCGCCATCGTGAAAAACGAGGAAAAAATTTCACGAGATTCGGAGTGGCCTGTGAACAGCCAAGCCCCCCAAAGCGCGACACTAGGTGCTGACCTGCGGGCCTTACGCAAGGCCCGAGGGTTGACCCTGACCGAGATTGCAACCCGGCTGGATCGCTCTGTCGGTTGGTTGAGCCAGGTTGAGCGTGACTTGTCAGAGCCTTCAATCTCGGATCTGCGCCAGATTGCCGAATGCCTTGGCGTGCCCATGTCGATGCTGTTTGCGCATTCCGCTGCCCCCGCAGACGAACAGGGCTACGTTGTGCGTACCGGGTCGCGTCGCCCGATGGGATCGGGCGAAGAAGGGCTGATTGAAGAGTTGCTGTCGCCTGATCTGACCGATGATTTCGAAATGGTACATTCCACTTTTGAGCCAAATTCACGGATGCAGACACCAGCCAACCGCCCGACGCAGGAAGTGGGCTACATGATCTCAGGCCGATTGAACCTGACGATCGGGTCGCGTGAATTCCTGGTGACTCCGGGTGACAGTTTTCGGATCAAACATGAACCTTATCAATGGGCTAACCCTTATGATGAACCTGCCGTGGCCATCTGGGTCATTGCTCCACCGGTGTATTGATGTCGTTTGAGGCCTGGACCATATTCGCGCTTTTCTGGGTGGTATTCGTCACCACACCGGGGCCGAATGCAGTCAACTGCATCTCGAACGGGATGAGCCTGCCGTTTTCGAAGGCTATGCTGGGTGTACTGGCCATCCTGACACAGGCCAGCATGTTTTTGATCCTGTCCGCGCTGGGCGTCACTGCCCTGATTGCCGCTTCTCCGACCGGTTTCTTCATGGCCAAGCTGGTCGGCGCGGGCTTTCTGATCTGGCTGGGCGTGCGGGGGTGGATGAACGCAACAAAGCCCGCACCGGTTTCGGAGCGCCCGGCCCGGCACGTTTATTTGCACGCGCTGGCAGTGGCCACGATCAACCCCAAAAGTGTCGCCGGATATCTCGCGGCGTTCTCGCAATTCGTTCAGCCCGAGGTTCCGATCTGGCAGCAGATGGTCGTGATCATGCCAACCGCGCTGATCATCACCACACTCAGCTATACCGGTTTCACCGTGTTGGGCGCCTTGATGGGCAAGGCGGCGCTGGGCGCGGTGTTCAATATCTGGGTGCGCCGGGTGATGGCGGCCTGTTTCATAATCTACGGCGTGTTGTTGGGAACCAGCACCGCTCCAGCGGCAAGGGGGTAGTCATATGCACAACGGGTCCTGCCTTTGCGGTTCAGTTGCTTTCACCATCGACGGAGAGCTGTCGCCGCCCTCGGCCTGCCATTGCGGTCAATGCCGCAAACAGTCCGGCCATGTTTGGTCTTCGACCTGGACGCATCAGGATAACCTCAGCTTCACCGCCAGCGATACACTTGCGTGGTTTCGCGCTTCGGACACCGCCCGTCGCGGTTTCTGCCGTTCATGCGGTTCATTTCTCTTCTGGCAGCACAATGACGAGGACACGATTTCGATTTCCATGGGGGCCTTCGATTCGCCCACCGGATTACAACTCGCCCGGCACATCTTCGTGGCCGACAAGGGCGATTATTACGACATCACGGACGATCTGCCCCAACGGGCACAGTAACAGGGACCAAGACTCATGAGTGATTTTCCGACAAAAGCCCGCGTGGTCATTATCGGTGGCGGTGTGGTGGGGGCGTCCTCGCTGTTTCATCTGGCCAAGAAGGGTTGGACCGATTGTGTCCTTCTGGAAAAGAACGAACTGACCGCGGGTTCGACTTGGCATGCGGCGGGCAACGTTCCGACCTTCTCGAATTCATGGGCAATCATGAATATGCAGCGGTACTCGACCGAGCTGTATTCGCGCTTGGGCGAAGAGGTTGATTACCCGATGAACTATCATGTTTCGGGCTCGATCCGTTTGGCGCACAGCAAAGAGCGGATGCAGGAGTTCGAACACGCAATGGCAATGGGCCGCTATCAGGGCATCCCGATGGAGATGTGGACACCGGAAGAAGCTAAAGAGCGCTATCCATTCCTGGAAACGCACGATCTTGAAGGCGTACTGTACGACCCGACAGATGGTGACATTGATCCGGCGCAGCTGACACAGGCGCTGGCCAAGGGGGCCCGGGACATGGGCCAGAAGATCATCCGGTTTTGCCCGGCAAATGGCGTAACTCAGCACGACGATGGCACCTGGACCGTCCACACGGACAAGGGCGATATCGATTGTGATTATGTGGTGAATGCTGCCGGATACTATGCGCAACGCGTCGGCGAGTGGTTCAAACCCTTCGGCGGCCGCACTGTTCCCGCAATGGTCATGAGCCACCAGTATCTGCTGACGGACGAAGTGCCGGAAGTTGAAGAATGGTCCAAGGCGAACGGCGGCAAGAAGCTGCCGCTGCTGCGCGATGTAGACGTCTCGTACTACCTGCGGCAGGAGAAGAACGGCTTCAATCTTGGTCCTTACGAGCCTAACTGTAAGGGCCATTGGATGACCGAAGATGACCCTATGCCCGAGGATTTCAGTTTCCAGCTGTGGAATGACGATCTGGACCGCATCGAGGACATCGTCACTGACGCGATGGAGCGGGTGCCGCTGATGGCAACCTCGGGTGTTGGACGTGTCATCAACGGACCGATTCCCTACGCGCCGGACGGCTTGCCGCTGATTGGCCCGATGCCCGGCGTCAAGAATGCGTTCGAGGCGCACACCTTTACCTTTGGCATCGCGCAAGGCGGCGGGGCAGGCAAGGTGCTGGCCGAGTGGATCGTTGATGGTGCGACCGAGTGGGACATGTGGGCGGTCGATCCGCGTCGCTATACCGATTACACGGATCAGGATTACTGCAACCGTAAGGGTATGGAAGTGTACGGCAACGAATACGCCATGCACTTCCCCCATCACGAATGGCCCGCTGCGCGCGACAAGAAACTGTCGCCAGTGCATGACAAGGTCAAAGCGCTGGGCGGCGTGATGGGTGCCTATAACGGATGGGAGCGGGCCAACTGGTTCGCGAAGCCGGGTGATGACACGTCGCTTGATGCAACCCATACCTGGGGTCGGGCCGGCCCGTGGGAGCAGCGGATCCAAGAAGAATGCGAGGCCGTGCGAGACCATTGTGGCGTACTAGATCTGCCAGGCTTCTCGCGCTTCATGGTCAAGGGAGAGGGCGCCGCTGAGGCGCTGCGCGGCCTCGCAACCGGTGGGTTGCCAAAGGTCGGCCGGATGAACCTCATCTATATCTCTGATGACCGTGGTCGCATTTTGACCGAGATGTCCTGTATCCGTATAGGTGAGGATGAGTTCATCATGATCACCGCCGCAACTGCACAGTGGCATGATCGGGACATCCTGATGAACGCGATGCCTGCGAGTGTTTCGATTGAAGACGTTACCACGACACGGGATACACTGATCGTCACTGGTCCGAAGTCGCGCGAGATCCTCTCGGGTATGACAGATGCTGATCTGACCTTGGGTTGGTTAACCCATCAGTCTGCTACCGTTGCAGGCCAGCCTGTTCATCTTATCCGCGTCTCCTTCGCCGGTGAGTTGGGATGGGAAGTGCACGCTTTGAACGAGCATATGCCTGCGATCTACGATGCGATCATCGACGCCGGTGCCAAGCCGTTCGGGATGTACGCGCTGAACTCGCTGCGCATCGAAAAAGGCTATCGCGCGTGGAAAGGCGATTTGTCGACCGACTACTCGCTGCTGGAAGGCGGCCTGGAGCGATTTGTCAAACTGGACAAACCACAGGACTTCCCCGGAAAGGCAGCGATCCTGAACGAAAAGCAGCAGGGCGTTAAAAAGTCGTTCGTCACCCTGACTGTCGATGCGGGTGATTGCGATGCGCCTTACATGTCCTGTATCTGGCAGAACGGTGAGATCGTCGGCGAAACCACGTCCGGCGCATGGGGTTACCGCGTCGGCAAGTCCATCGCGCTGGGCATGATCAAGGCCGAGCTTGCAAACCCCGGAACCGAGCTCGAGGTGGAAATCTACGGCCAGAAGTGCCGTGCTGTGGTACAGCAGGACCAACCGCTTTGGGATCCCGAGAACGAGCGGTTGCGCGCTTAACCCCTATCGGAGACGGCCATGAGCAATCGATGCGCCAAACCGGGACCCGGAGAGGGTCCCGACTATGACCGAGAGAACGACCACACCTACTTAAGGGTGTTGGGTCAAAACAAAGACGTGGCGTTTGCGACTGTAGAAATCAATCTGAAGGCCAGCATCGCGCTTGGCCTTCATTGTCATGACAGCCGCGCAGAAACGTTCTGTATTCTGGAAGGCGAGGTTGATTTCCTGGTTGATGGTGGATGGTGTCGATATGGGCAGGAGATCACGATCCACTGTCCGGATCAGTCGGATGATGAGGTCTGAGATGACGACCCCTAAAACCATGTCGGGCGTCTACCTGACCGGCCACGGCGGACCTGAGGTTCTGGAATGGCGTGATGATATCCCGGTTCCTGAACCCGGGGCAGGGCAAATTCTTGTCCGGGTCGCCGCTGCGGGAGTGAACAACACGGATATCAACACGCGGATCGGTTGGTACTCATCGGATGTCACCGGTGCAACGGATGCCGTTGATCAGGACGTTGAAGCCGGTGGTTGGGGCGGTGCATTGCACTTTCCCCGCATTCAGGGTGGTGACCTGTGCGGCATTGTTGAGGCGGTTGGTGACGGAGCAGGTTTCGAACAAGGCCAGCGCGTTACATGTCCGATAAACATTCCGCGCCCGCGCCCTGGAAACCCGCAGGGCTTCATTGCGCTGGGTTCCGAGATCGACGGGGCTTTTGCCCAATACTGCCTTGTTGAAGCGGATGATCTTTACGATGTCAGCGCTTCGCCCCTTACACACGTGGAAATCGCAGCCATTCCTTGCGCCTTTGGCACGGCCGAAAATCTATTGACCCGTGCGGGTGTTACCGCAGGAAAAAAGGTTTTGATCACCGGCGCTTCAGGAGGCGTAGGTCTGGCGGCGGTGCAACTCGCCGCACTGCGCGGGGCGTCGGTTTGGGGTGTGACAAGTGAGGCCAAAGCAGAAATCGTGAAGTCTCAGGGGGCAGAGAACACGTTTGACCGGAACGACCCGCTGCCGCAAGATAAGTTCGATGTGGTGATCGACGTTGTGGGTGGACCAGTATGGCCATCGCTGATCCTTTCCCTTAAACCCAGCGGGCACTACGCCGTTTCGGGGGCAATAGCTGGCCCGATTGTCGAAGCTGATCTGCGCGACATCTACCTGCGCGACATAACCATACATGGGTGTACGCATCAGGCACCCGAAGTCTTTGCCCGTCTTGTGGAACTGGTGAATACCGGACGGATCAAGCCGCTGGTTTCCCGGACCTATCCGCTGAAGGATATTGGCATTGCACAGGCTGACTTTCAGTCAAAGACTCTTCCGGGAAAACTGGTATTGGTGCCCTGAGGAGTAGCGACATGGCAGATATCACCCTTTTGGACGGCTCTATCGGGCAGGAACTGGTAAAACGCAGTGGCGACCGGGCTACACCGCTGTGGTCGACGCGTGTGATGATCGATCACCCCGATTTGGTCGCGGAAGTGCACCGCGACTATTTCCGCCGGGGCGCGACG
The DNA here is from genome assembly GCF_059610465.1 of Ruegeria sp. CDSC085. Lineage (NCBI taxonomy): Bacteria > Pseudomonadati > Pseudomonadota > Alphaproteobacteria > Rhodobacterales > Roseobacteraceae > Ruegeria > Ruegeria sp. CDSC085. Next base: position 77,674 of record NZ_JBXWNR010000015.1, read on the forward strand.
GTTGCGACAACCAATACTTATGCCGTGCATCGCTCTCGTCTGGTGCGGGTAGGGATGGAAGATCAGATGCCCACCCTGATCGACACTGCCCTGACGCAGGCCGAATGTGCCCGCGCGGAAACCGGAGGGCGGATCGCGGGTGCATTGGGGCCATTGCTTGCATCATATCGACCCGACCTCAACCCGGACCCGGCGGATGCGGCTGAAAAGTTCGCCGAGCTTGTGGCCATGATGGCCGCGCGGGTCGATCTTTTCCTGATCGAGACCGTGTCCTCGATACAGGAAGCCGAGGGCGCACTGCGGGGCACGGTCGGATGTGGAAAACCGGTTTGGCTGTCCCTGTCGGTCAATGATGACGATGGCAGCCTTCTCAGGTCCGGCGAACCGCTGGCGGACATTGCTCCGATGGTGGAAGAGTTTTCGCCCGATGCCGTGTTGATCAACTGTTCGCGCCCCGAAGCGATTCCGGTGGCGCTGAAGAGTCTGTCCGGCATGAATCGGCCTTATGGGGCCTACGCCAATGGCTTTACGCATATATCGGATGGCTTCCTTCAGGATGCGCCGACCGTGGATGCCCTGCAAGAACGTCATGACCTTGGCCCTAGGGCTTATGCGGACCAAGTGATGCGGTGGATCGATAAGGGGGCAACGATTGTTGGTGGGTGCTGCGAAATCGGACCGGATCATATCGAAGAACTGGCGAACCGGTTGCGGGCCGCCGGTCATAACATCGTCTGAACAAGAAAATGGCGGCAAAACCAACTACGGCAGCACCAAATCAGGCCATCCGGCATTTCGACATCCTTGTTGCGCCGGGCTTCGTGTTGTTGGAGCTGGCGTCGTTGGTTGAGGTGTTGAGGCTGGCCAACCGTGTATGCCCAAGCCCTCCGTTCACCTTCACCTATCGCTCGCTCAAAGGTGGCCCGATTGCCAGCAGCAGTGACGCTGTGGTTCAAACAGAAGCGGTGTCGTCACTGCCTAAGGCGGACTACCTGTTCGTAATCGGCAACTCAGATCCGGATCACCCGGATTTGTCGTTGGGACGGGTGGTGTCGGACTATACCTTCCGGGACGCCAAGGTGTTCCTGCTGGCCGAAGCCGCCAGCCGCTATATCGACGAACAGGGTACAGACGACTTGGCAACCCATTGGGAGAACGCATCGTTCCTGCGGGAACGCGGAGCCCGGTTCGAAGCCAAACTGTCGATCGCAACCCAACAGGGCGCAGTGGTGACATGTGCCGGGATGGAGGCCACAACCGATATCGCCCTGGCAGTGATCGGACGTCATATCTCGGGACCTGCAAAGATGACCGTGGCCGACATCATGTTGCATGAGAACATCCGTGATTTCGCCTCGATGCAGCCATTCTCAGGCGCCAAGTTGACCGCGACGGGAGATTCGAAGCTGGATCAGTGCATAAAGCTCATGCAGGCCAATATCGAAGACCCCCTGCCGATCAATCAGATTGTCGAGTCGCTGCACCTGTCGAACCGGTCCCTTGAGCGTAAGTTCAAAACCTTTTTTGGAACCACTCCCAACGGTTTCTACCGGGAAATGCGACTGGCCAAGGCAAATAACCTATTGCTGAACACCACGATGAGCGTTCGCGAAATTGGATTGGCTTGTGGTTTTCCGAACGGTTTTTCGTCCGTCTACAAAAGCTTCTTTGGGGTCACGCCCTTTGTCGTGCGCCGGGAAAAGCGCGCGGCGACACATCGGTGAAAACTGCCGATTTCGTGACGTTTTTGGTGCATTTGTTGACGATCTTCCATGGCAACTTATTCCAAACCTGACACAGCGGAGAATTCAGGATGGTTGATCTTCCCAGCAAGGCCCGTGTGGTCATCATCGGCGGTGGCGTCATCGGATGCTCGGTCGCATATCATTTGACCAAGAAGGGTTGGAAAGATGTCGTGCTGCTGGAACGCAAGCAGCTGACCAGTGGCACCACCTGGCATGCGGCAGGTCTGATTGCGCAGCTACGCGCCACGGCAAACATGACCAAGCTGGCGAAGTACAGCCAAGAGCTGTATGGCGCGCTGGAAGAGGAAACTGGCGTCGCTACGGGATTCAAGCGGTGCGGGTCGATCACCGTGGCCCTGACCGAAGAACGCAAAGAGGAAATCTATCGTCAGGCTGCGATGGCACGGGCGTTTGGTGTCGAGGTCGAAGAAATCTCGAATGAGCGCGTGCAGGAGCTGTATCCGCACATCAATCTCGAGGGCGTCAAAGGTGCCGTCTATCTGCCGCTCGACGGGCAGGGTGATCCGGCCAATATTGCGCTGGCTTTGGCCAAGGGCGCGCGCCAGCGCGGGGGCGTGTTGAAAGAGAGGGTTAAGGTCACCGATATCGTCAGGCAGGGCCGGTCGGTTACTGGTGTGGACTGGGTCGCGGATGACGGCAGCGCCTCGGGCCATATCGAATGTGACATGGTGGTAAACTGCGCGGGCATGTGGGGCCACGAAGTTGGCCGCATGGCCGGTGTGAACGTTCCGCTGCATGCCTGCGAACACTTCTACATTGTGACCGAGAACATCGATGGTCTGACCCAGCTGCCGGTGCTGCGTGTGCCGGACGAATGTGCTTATTACAAAGAAGATGCAGGTAAAATCCTGCTGGGTGCGTTTGAACCCAACGCGAAACCGTGGGCGATGAATGGCATCCCGGACACGTTCGAATTCGACCAGTTGCCCGAGGATTTCGACCATTTCGAACCGATCCTCGAAGCCGCCTGCGAACGGATGCCGATGCTGGCCGAGGCGGGCATCCACACCTTCTTCAACGGCCCCGAGAGCTTTACGCCTGATGATGCCTATCATCTGGGTCTGGCGCCCGAGACGGACAATGTCTGGGTTGCCGCCGGGTTCAATTCGATTGGCATTCAATCGGCCGGTGGTGCAGGCATGGCGTTGGCCGAATGGATGGATACGGGCGAAAAACCGTTCGATCTGGGCGATGTAGACATCAGTCGGATGCAACCGTTTCAAGGGAACAAGCAGTACCTGTTCGAGCGCTCGAAAGAGACCCTGGGCCTGCTCTATGCCGACCACTACCCCTTCCGCCAGAAAGCCACCGCGCGCGGTGTTCGCCGGACTCCGTTCCACCATCACCTGCTGGAACAGGGCGCCGTGATGGGTGAACTGGCCGGGTGGGAGCGCGCCAACTGGTTCGCCAACGAAGGGCAAGTGCGCGAATACAACTACAGCTGGAAGCGCCAGAACTGGTTCGAGAATTCCGCGGCTGAGCACAGAGCTGTGCGTGAAAATGTGGGCATGTACGACATGTCTTCGTTTGGCAAGATCCGCGTAGAGGGTCCCGATGCCGAAAAGTTCATGAACTATATCGGTGGCGGCGATTACGCAGTGCCCAATGGCAAGATCGTCTACACGCAGTTTCTGAACCGTTCCGGCGGAATCGAGGCGGATGTCACCGTGACACGTCTTACAGAGACTTCCTATTTGGTGGTCACTCCCGCAGCGACCCGTCTGGCGGATCAGACCTGGATGATGCGCCATTCGGGCAATTTCAACGTGGTCATCACCGATGTCACGGCGGGTGAAGGCGTTTTGGCGGTGATGGGCCCGAACTCCCGGGCCTTGCTGGAAAAGGTGTCGCCCAACGACTTCTCGAACGCGGCAAATCCCTTCGGCACCGCGCAGGAAATCGAGATCGGCATGGGCCTCGCCCGTGCCCACCGCGTCACCTATGTGGGCGAGCTTGGATGGGAGATCTATGTATCCTCCGACATGGCGGGCCACGTCTTTGAAACGCTGCACGAGGCGGGGCAGGACATGGGGCTCAAGCTGTGCGGCATGCACATGATGGATAGTTGCCGGATCGAAAAGGGCTTCCGCCATTTCGGGCACGATATCACCTGCGAAGATCACGTCGTCGATGCGGGATTGGGCTTTGCAGTCAAGTTGGACAAGGGCTGCGATTTCATTGGACGTGAGGCCGTGATTGCGCGCAAGGAAAGCGGTCCCCGGAACCGTCTGGTCCAGTTCCGCCTGACAGACTCCGAACCACTGCTGTTCCACAATGAACCGATCGTACGGGATGGGGAGTACGTGGGCTACCTGAGTTCCGGCAACTATGGCCATACTCTCGGCGGCGCCATCGGTTTGGGCTACGTGCCATGCCAGGGAGAGAAAGCCGCCGACGTTCTGGCGTCGACCTACGAGATCGACGTGTGTGGCGTGAAGGTCAAAGCCGAAGCGTCACTCAAACCCATGTATGATCCCAAATCCGAACGGGTGAAGGTGTGACCATGGTGTTCGGTGGGGGCTCTGCCCCCGCCGCCTTCGACGACTCCCCCGGGGGATATTTTCGGCCAGATGAAGATTGGTTCCCCTTGTTCATCTGGCCCCAAATATCCCGGAGCGCGAGGCAGAGCCTCGCATTTCAGACGTCACCTGAAAAGCGTGGTCCGATAACTCATCAAACATCGTTATGTGACACTTCACTGTTTTCAGAGTTTTCAACCTGTTCAGTTCTGCCGTAAACCGAACCGGTAGCAACCGGAGACCCGATGTGGCTGACCCGCTCTTACCTTCTCAGAACACGGACACACCAAAAGGACTTGCGTTGGCAGTCACGGCTTATGTCCTGTGGGGGTTCCTGCCTCTGTATATGAAAGCGTTGGATCATATGGGGCCGGTCGAAGTCGTGGCGCATCGTGTTATCTGGTCAGTACCCGTGGCGGGGTTGTTGCTAGTGGTACTGGGCCGAACCCGGGATCTGAAGGCTGCGCTTGGCAATCCGAAGATGTTAGGCATGGCCGCTTTGACAGCTGCGCTAATTTCCGTGAACTGGGCGATTTACGTATGGGCCATTTCTACGGGCAACGCGTTGGATGCAGCGCTGGGATATTACATCAACCCTCTGTTCAGTATTGCGCTGGGGGCGATCTTGTTGAGGGAACCCCTGACAAGGACACAACTGTTCGCGGTCGGGTTGGCTGTGATGGGTGTGGTGGTACTTGTGGTAGAAGCCGGTCGATTGCCTTGGGCCGCTCTTGGGTTGATGGTCAGCTGGGGGTTCTACGCGTTTTTCAAACGCTCGCTGCCGATTGGGCCGAACCAGGGTTTTCTGCTTGAGGTCCTGATCCTTTTGATTCCGGCACTGGTTTATATCACCTTTCTGGGTGTGCAGGGCACAGGACATTTCGGCGTGGCGATGTCGGACACTCTATTGTTGTCCTGCGCCGGGGTTGTGACGGCCGTGCCGTTGCTGGTTTACGCAAATGGCGCCAAACTGGTGCGCCTGTCCACGATGGGCATCCTGCAATACATTGCGCCGACCATGATTTTCATTACAGCAATAACCTTGTTCGGTGAGAAGATAGACACAGGCCGGATGATTGCGTTCCCACTGATCTGGGCGGCTCTGGTTGTTTACTCGATCCCTATGATCCGGCAGGTGCGCACTCAGGCCTGAAGCAACAGACGCGCGGCTGCATCTGCCCAAAGCGCATACGCCCGGGGGCTGGGATGATAGCCATCCGGTGCAGCCAGCGCCGGGTCGTCCGGCAGGTCGAGTGGCAGGTGTTGAACATGCGGAAAAGCAGCCGCAACCTCTTGCAGCCCCTGGTCCAGGCGTGCGGCTTGGCATCCAAGCACCCAGGCCAGCGGCTGAGGCAAGGCCGGAAACCTGTTCATCTGCGGGACAGCGGTTACGACGATGCGACGAACGCCCAGACCTTCGGAAAGTAAGCGGATGAGACGTGTCTGGCGGCTTGTAAATTGCCCACGTGTCACGGCTCGGGTGACATCATTGACTCCGAGTGCCGTAACGACAGCATCGAATTCGCCATCTATTTGCGTCAGGCGGTCAATCGTATCCTGGGTGGTGTGCCCGGTTGCCGCTTCCAGCTGCCATTCGACCGCGTAGTGCCTGGCCAGACGGTTGACCAGATGTCCGGATAACGCCTGATCCTGCGTGCCTGCGCCCACTCCGGCTGCCGAGCTATCACCGATGATCAGAAGCCGCAGACGCGGCCCGCGACCTCTGCGGCCCTCGCGCGCGCCGGTCGGTTCCGGCAGCAGCTGAGCGTTCCGTCGCACCGAAAGGCCCTGCGCGGCAAGCACCGGAAGCAAAGGCACCCGCAAAATCTGATCGACAGCTAAGGAACGCGGCATTGTCAGCTCAGCGCGTTTTTGAATTCAAGAAAACGAGCGTCGGTCATGACCCGCGCCATCATAGCATCGCGCAAGGCACCCACCGTTTTGTAGGGGCGCATGACGACCTCGAAAGTCTGAATCAACCCGCTGTCATTCAGCGTAACAAGATCCACGCCGATACCATCCAGATCACCGACTTTGCATTGGAACTCCAACGCCCAGTCTTTCCCGTCGCCCATGACGCGCCGATAACGAAAATCTGAAAACACCTGCCCGACATGCCCCAGAACGGCAGCGACCGGAGCGCGCCCTGTCCAGGTGCTGTAGTAGGTTGGTGGCAGGAACTGCACATCTTCTGCCAAGAGTTCGTGGATCAAGGCCTCATCGCCTTTCGCGACAACCTCTTGCATGCGTTCAATTGTCGGGTGCATGGCATCTCCTCCGCTTTTGGGGTGAAGGTCACCGAACATGGGCGGGCATGCAAGGACGACGTTGCGGGAGGTCACGAGCTGGGATAGGCACCCTGCATGAGCGACACCTATGATCCCCCTCAAACCCCGCTGGATGTGTTGCATGAAGATGCGCAGCTGATCGTGGTGAACAAGCCTTCGGGCTTGCTTTCGGTTCCGGGACGGGGCGCGCATCTGTCAGATTGTCTGTTAACCCGTGTGCAGGATGCATTTCCACAAGCACTGCTGGTGCACCGGTTGGACCGTGATACGTCCGGTGTCACGGTCTTTGCCCAAACGCCGCACGCGCAGCGCAACCTGAGCATGCAATTCGAGCAGCGTCAGACCCGCAAAACCTATGTCGCCCGTGTCTGGGGGCAGCTGGAACCCAAGACCGGCACCGTTGACTTGCCTCTGATCGTGGACTGGCCCAACCGGCCCAGACAGATGGTTTGTCATGCGACGGGCAAACCTGCCTTGACGGACTGGCGTGTCGTGAAGACCGAAGGCGATACGACGCGTGTGCGTCTGTTTCCCAAAACGGGCCGGTCTCATCAGCTTCGCGTTCACATGCAGGCGCTGGGCCACCCGATCCTGGGCGATCCATTCTATGCGACAGGCGATGCGCTGGACTTCCCCAGATTGATGCTGCATTCAGAAGAGCTGCGCCTGAAGCACCCGGAAGGTGGGGTTTCGATGAAGTTTCGGGCCCGGCCCGAGTTCTGATTTCAGGCCGTGCTGGTCCAGAGCATCTTCAGATTTCCCAGCGAAAAACGTCTTGATCGTTTCTTTGAAACAGGTTGCTTGCACTGCCGGGCCATGGCGATTTCGCGCTCGATCTCGAAGGCGCGCAGGGTGTGGTCCTGAGACCATTGCCCCAGCCTTAGTGTCATCATGACGTGGGTGTCGAGGTAAGGCATTTTTCGTGCTCCTTTTTTCGATGCCATTCCAATCTGACCCATCACTCCTGACACCCTCTTGTCAGTGGGGTGTGCTAGGGTGTCAGCATGTTGACAGGAGGATGCCATGCGCCGTTCGACCCGATTGTTTGAAATCATCCAGATCCTGCGGGCTGCGGGCGCTCCGGTCACGGCAGAGGCACTGGCCGCAAGGTTGGAGGTGTCCGTGCGCACGGTCTATCGGGACATTGCCGAGTTACAGGCGCAGCGGACGCCCATCGAAGGAGAGGCCGGTATTGGGTACGTGATGCGACGCGGCTACGATTTGCCGCCGCTCAATTTCGATGCAGAAGAAGTTGAGGCTTTGTGGGTTGGCCTGTCCCTTCTTGCACGTACCGGCGATAGCCACCTGCAAAGGGCCGCCAACCGGATATGCCAGAAGATAGACGCGCTGCATTGTCCTGCAGACTGGCTACAGGTGGCGCCATGGGGTGCCCCGGCGGACGATCCGGAAAAGGGTTGTGTATCGATCGCACATTACCGCGAGGCCATTCGGGCAGAACGGAAAATTCGTATCACCTATGAAGATGGCGAAGGCGAACGCACGGTCCGGGTCGTGCGCCCTCTGGCGCTGATCTACCACATCGAATGCACGATGCTGGCAGGCTGGTGTGAACTGCGCAACGGCTTTCGCCATTTCCGCACCGACCGTATCTGGTCCAGCGAATGCACGGAAGAAAGCTTTTCAGGACAGAGCAGGTCTTTGCGCGATCTCTGGCAGGAACAGCAGAATGCAGAAACGCTCGTTGAATCGGTGTGAATACGTGTTTGGCGGGTATTCGCCTACTTCACCGCATTGTTGCTTGAGCCACCAAGCCTGCACAGTGATATACTGAGGAAAACGAAGCATGCCCGAATAACGGGTGCTGGAGCAGAAGGTGATATCATGACGATTTCCAAGTTTTTCGTGGCCACAGGCTTGTGTTCAGCCCTTGTGTTGGCGGCCTGTACCGATCCGGCCACGCTGACAGTACAAAACGATCCGAACCAGAACGCCAAACAGGGCGCCGTATTGGGTGGTCTGGTTGGCGCTGGTATCGGGGCGATTGCCAATAACTCGAACCCGGGTCTTGGTGCGCTGGCCGGTGCTGCAATCGGTGCTGCCGGGGGCGGTGTGATTGGCAATCAACTGGACAAGCAGGCCGCGGAGCTGCGTCAACAGCTGGCAAATGACGGAATTACAATCGTCAACGCAGGCGATCGCCTGATTGTGACGGTCCCGAATGATATCACCTTTGACACCGACAGTTCGACCGTGCGCCCGGCGCTGCGGTCTGATCTGGTGAAAGTGGGCCAGAACCTGGTCAACTACCCGAACTCGAACGTGCAGATCATCGGTCACACCGACAGCGACGGAGACGCAACCTACAATCAGGGCCTGTCAGAGCGTCGCGCAAATGCCGTGGCCGATATTCTTCAGGCCAATGGTGTCAGCTACAACCGTATTCGCACGATCGGGCAGGGCGAAAACAACCCTGTCGCCTCCAACCTCACGCCGGAAGGAAAATCGCAAAACCGGCGTGTCGAGATTGTCGTGGTGCCCAGCGGAAACGCGTAACCACTGCGTACTGTGAACAGCGGGGTCGCCCTTTGGGCGTCCCCGTTCGCGCATTGACTGTGCGTCAAATGGGGTTTGGATCAGGGTGAACTCGGTCTAACTTGCGACAAACACAGAAACGGAGCTTTCCCGATGTCCCAACCGACCCTTCTTGGCCTGTCCGGGTCCCTGCGCCAGAACGCGACCAACCGTAAGCTTCTGCGCGAGGCGGCACGGTTGTTCGATCCGGTGAGCTTTGTCGAAGCGGATTTGAACCTGCCCCTCTACGATGGTGATCTGGAAGACGAAGAAGGGATTCCCGAGACGGTTCAGACGCTGGCCAAACAGATCGCGCAAGCCGATGCGGTGATCATTTCGACACCTGAGTACAACAAGGGTCCATCAGGCGTTCTGAAGAACGCGCTGGATTGGGTCAGCCGTACGCAAGGCAATCCATGGGCCGACAAACCGGTTGCGGTAATGTCGGCGGCCGCTGGTCGTGCAGGCGGGGAACGGGCGCAGATGATCCTGCGGGCCTGTATGGTTCCCTTTCAGCCGCGCATCCAGCAGGGGCCCGAAATCCATCTGGCGAACAGTTCGAGTGAGTTCGACGATCAGGGGAAGCTGCGTTCGAATCGATACGAAAAGCCTTTGCATGATTTGATGCAGAAACTTCGGGCCGAGGCCGGTTTCTGAGCGCGGGTCAGACAAATGACGCAAGAGCGACAGACCGATCTCTTGGACCCGGCCCGAGCGGCCGCATTTCAGGTAGCGCTGGGCGCTGTGCCTACGATCGCCAGTGGTTCGGACTTGCCGCCCTTCTTCCATCAGCTTTATTTCTGGACCGCGCAACCGGCTGCCGCATTGGGCAGGGATGGGCATCCCAAGGTTGGGGGCCTGATCCCGGATATGGGGTTGCCGCGCAGAATGTGGGCCGGGGGGCGGTTGACCTTTCACGCACCATTGGTCGCGGGGATCACCGCCGAAAAGAAATCGGTTCTTGAAAGTCAAGGCACCAAGGTGGGGCGGTCCGGCCCGTTGGGCTTTGTCACTTTACGGCACGAGATCTGGCAGAACGGTCAGTTGCGCCTGACAGAGTGGCAGGATCTCGTCTATCGCGAAGATCCTGCGCCGGATGCTGAAATGCCTCAACCGCCCAGAGCGCGCACCGATGAAACTGATGTCCGCGAAGTCGGGTTCGATTCAACGTTGTTGTTCCGCTACTCGGCTCTGACCTTCAATGGCCACCGTATTCACTATGATCTGGACTATGCGCGCGATGTGGAAGGATACGGCGGGCTGGTCGTGCACGGGCCGCTATTGGCGCAACTTCTGATGCTGTTCGCGGTCGACCTGAGCGGTCCGCTTGCATCGTTTTCGTTCCGTGCGACTTCACCGTTGATGCATTTCGAAACCGCCCAGTTGTGCCGGAGAAATGAAAACATGTGGGTGCGCGGCCCTGACGGGCGGCAATGCATGCAGGCCGTCGTACAGTCACAGTGAGGCTTCGGGCTGGAACTCATCAGGGATCGTATCCCGGTCTTCCAGCATAAGATCGGCCATGACCTCGGCGATTTTGGGGGCCATGCCGAACCCGATCTTGAACCCGCCATTGGCGATGAACTGACCGTGATGCAGTGGATGTGCCCCCAACATCGGCGCACGGCTTTTGCTGCGTGGGCGCACTCCGGCCCAGCGTTCGATCACCTCGGCCCCATGCAACAGAGGCAGTGCACGAGTGGCGCGGTCGATCACATCGTCCAGCGACTCGTCCGTGCTGGTTGGGTCATCGTAGTCCCGTTCCGAGGTTGATCCTATCGCAAGTGTTCCGTCAGCATGAGGCACAATGTGAACCGTGTCGGCGAATAGTTGCGGCACTTCTCCCGCGTCGAAGCGCAACAGGGCGGCTTGTCCTTTGACACCGTTCCCAATGGTCTTGCCGTAGGCTGTGTTCAGTTCCTGTAATCCTGCAATGCCGGTAGCGTGGACAATTTGTCCCTTGTCATCGCCATCACTGACAACCTGGACGCCCATGACTTCGAGAGCAGCGACAAGAGCGGCGCAGGCCCGCCTTGGGTGTATCCGTGCCGTCAACGTATCCCGGATGACAAAACCTGTGGGGCTGGGCGGGCACCATGAACCCGCTTGGGCCGTGGTGACGACACGCCATTCCGCGCGGCCTTGCCAAAGCTCATCTGCGGTGCCTGCGCGTTGGCGGGCCAATTCCAGACCACGTGCGTCCGGGATTGGTTGAAGACGGCCCAGCCGGCCGTAGCCGGGAGAAACCCCGCCGGTGTATTCGACCTGTCGCCAGAACGGTTCAGCCATAATCAGGCTGTCGAACTGAAAAGCTTTCTTGGCGTTCCAGTTTTCCGGCACATGCGGGGCCAACGCGCCGACCAGACCTCCGCTGGACCCCGCACCCGGTCCGAACGGATCGACAACCCGCACGTTTGCGCCGCGTCGCGCACAAATCCAGGCGATGGACAGGCCGAAAATTCCTGCGCCGCGAACCGTCACATCGACCATTGCCAATTTCCTTTACGTTGTTCAGTGTCGCGCCGCTTAGCTACAGGATTCCCCGATGGCAGACCAGCGCGCCAAATTGACGTGGACCGAAGATCAGATCCCGGTCTCGGATCGCTTCGACGACCCTTATTACTCGTTGCAGAACGGGCTGGAAGAGACGCGCCATGTGTTTCTGGCGGGAAATGATTTGCCTGCGCGGTTTACGCCAGGGTTTCACATTGCCGAGTTGGGTTTTGGCACCGGCCTGAACCTGCTGTCGGCCTGGTCAGAATGGGAGGCATCCGGCCAGAAAGGGCCATTGCGTTTTACCAGTTTCGAAGCCTTTCCCATGGCCGCGGAAGACATGCAACGTGCGCTTGAGTCCTTTCCTGAATTGCATCCGTGGAGCAGCCGGTTTCTGGCGCATTGGACGGGGCGCACATGTACATTGGAGTCGCTTCAGTTTGAGGTGGTGATCGGCGACGGGCGCGAGGCATTGCCGAACTGGGAGGGTATGGCAGATGCCTGGTTTCTCGACGGCTTTTCACCGGCCAAGAACCCTGAATTGTGGGGTGCGGACCTGATGCAGGAAGTGGCAAACCACACTGCCACGGGGGGGACGGCGGCCACGTATACGGCCGCTGGTTTTGTGCGCCGGGCGCTTGAGGGTGCCGGTTTCAACGTTACCCGCACGCCCGGCTATGGCCGCAAGCGGCACATGACGCGGGCACACAAGGCATGACCCAGAAGAACAATGTAGGCGCGGGCATCGTCTTGATGGTGGGCGCGACGATTGTCTTTGCCCTGCAGGACGGTATCTCGCGCCATCTGGCCGGAACCTACAACACCTACATGGTGGTCATGATCCGCTATTGGTTCTTTGCGGCTTTCGTCATCGCTCTGGCTGCGCGGGCCCCAGGTGGGTTGAAGGCGGCCACAAAGACCAATCAGTTGGGTTTGCAGATTGTGCGGGGCGTGTTGCTGGCTGCCGAAATATGCATCGCGGTGTTCGGGTTTACGGTCCTTGGCCTGATCGACAGTATGGCTGTCTTCATCTGCTATCCTTTGCTTGTCGCCGCGCTGAGCGGGCCGGTTCTGGGTGAAAATGTCGGATGGCGGCGGTGGGTCGCGATCGGCGTAGGATGCATCGGAGTTCTGATCATTCTGCAACCGGGTGCCGGGGTCTTTAACCCGTGGGCTGTCATACCTTTGATCTCTGCGTTTCTGTTTGCGATCTATGGTCTTTTGACGCGATATGTCGCCCGTCAGGACAGCGCGGCGACCAGCTTTTTCTGGACCGGTGTCGCCGGTGCCGTGGCGATGACCGTGTTTGGCATGTGGTTCTGGGAGCCGATGGCGCGCGGCGACTGGCTCTGGATGGCGCTGCTTTGCGTCAGCGGGGTATTCGGGCACTGGTTGCTGATCAAGTGTTATGAGATGGCCGAAGCCAGTGCGGTTCAACCCTTTGCATATTTCCACCTGGTTTGGAGCGCGATCCTGGGAATTTCGATCTTTGGTGAAACGTTGCGCCCCGAAGTCGTGGCGGGCGCAACCATCGTCGTGGCCGCAGGCCTGTTCACCTTATGGCGCGAACGCCGCCAGAGATGAACCGATCAGTTCCTGCGAAAAAGGAATCGGAAGGGCGGCCTGCCCCAGGCGGGCACGGTAGACAGGCAGGCTTTCGGTCACGCGCATAACGTAGTTCCGCGTTTCGCTGAACGGGATCGTCTCGATCCAGTCGACGATATCAACCTCGCCAGCGCGCGGATCACCATAGCGTTCCATCCACGAGATCGGTCGTCTTGGCCCGGCGTTATACCCCGCGGCCATCATCACCACGTTGCCGTTGAAATCGGCCGCCAGACCGGAAAGGTAGTTGGCCCCAAGCTTTGCGTTGTATTTCCAGTCGGTGGTCAATCGCCCGGTTTGATGGCCGCCGAGAATGCCCAACTCACCTGCAACCAGCTTGGCCGTGGCGGGCATTACCTGCATCAGACCGCGCGCTCCTGCACCGCTGACAACAACCGGGTCGAACTCGCTTTCGCGGCGCGCGATGGCCAGTGTCATTTCCTTTGCCATAGGCAATCGCATATCGGCCACCGGGTGAACCGGGTAATAGGCCGCAGGAAGGACAGTACCGTTGGTCGCCGCCCGTTTGGCGATCATTACGGCCAGATGCGGTTGTTGCAGTTCAATCACCAGATCGCCCAGCTGACTGGCCTGCACTGGATCAAGGCCTTCGACCAGATGGGTCAGGAACCTTTCGGACAGGGTTGCTTCTCCGGCTTTCAGCTGTAGCAATCCGGCCTCTAAAACGCTGGAATCGGCAAACTCCGCCTGCCGCCAATGCGGTGCGCGACGCGGATTGGCAAGTTCCGAATCAAAGGGCCGCCCGATCCGTTCCGCAGCCAGCAGGCCGTAGAATGAGGTCTGGTAATCAGCCCCTATCGCGTAGGCGTCATACGCCTTTTCCGCGTCACCCAGTTCCGCGTAGGCGCGCCCAAGCCAATAGCCACCACGCCCTTTTGAAATCGGAGATTTGACCGCGTCCAAAAAATTCTGGAAATGGCGAACGGCCGTGGCTGGATCATTCAGCTTTCGAAGAGCCAGAAACCCGGCCAGCCACTCAAGATCGGCATAGCCGTATCCCATCTCAGGGGTCATGTGATGATTGGCGGCCACATCATATGCGCGCGCCGCACGGCCTGATCGCATCTCCAGCCGGGCAAGTCGGCGTCGTCCTTCGGCCCATTTGTCGGGCTCACCCAAGGCGTCAGGCCCGGTTGAACGCGCCAGCATCAGATCGACGGCGCTGTCATCCAGCTCTTTCTTGTCGCGCCAGACAAAACGGTCGAATGCCAGCCCCGGCGCATCTGCCAGAGACTTCGGAACTGCCGACACCTTGGTGTCCACGCCGGGTTGGCGTTTCTGCAACGCTATGCGCGCTTCTGCCAGTTTACGTTCGTCCGAACTGACCAAAGGCAACATCTGCCCGGCGCTCACAAGATGACCGTCCCACAACATTCTGTCCAACCGCGCTGCGTGATGCGGTTTCAGCAATGTGGCAAAGTTCTCCAGATAGCTTCTTTGCAAGCCCGAGCCCATTGGCATGGTGCGCCAGGCGGTCACAATGTCAGCCTCCGCCTCTCCGGTGCGTCCCTTGGCTTTCAGGGCAACGGCATAGTTCAATGCGCCCTCTGCTGTCTGAGGCGGCATGTCGGCGTAGAATTTCAAAACCCTGTCCGGATCGGCTCCGGTGAAAACAGGCTCGCTCTTGCGGCGCAGCCATGCCAGCCCGGGCCAGTCCGGGCGACGTTCAAGAAACACCAGTACGTCGCCAGAGCTGCCGAAGCCTTCGCGCAGCCAGTGCCAGACGATGATATCGCGCGATACGGAACCCCGCTGGCCGGATACGCGCAATGCGGCGTTCCAGTCGCCTTTGCGCATCTCGTTGAGCCCGGCGCGTAAATCAGCCGAAGCGTCTGCCTGCGCAGAGTGCGGTGCTGTCACCAAATACAGAATCACAGCAGTCAACAGTGCCAGAAAGCGTGTCATCCCTTGCATTTCCCAACCAACCGAGGATAGAGCCTGTGAGGATAAACCGTGTGTCGCCGGGATCAACTCACAAAGCTGGAAACGTGAGAGACCGCGGCGCAAAAACAGCAAAATGCACCTTGAAGGAGCGTGTCATGTTCAAAGGCTCGATGCCAGCCCTCGTCACCCCGTTCAACAACGGCGAGTTGGACCTGAAGACGCTCAAACATTTTGTGGATTGGCAGATATCCGAAGGTTCGACCGGGCTGGTGCCTGTCGGAACCACCGGCGAAAGCCCGACGCTCAGCCACGAAGAGCATGAAACGGTAATCGAAGAGGTTGTTAAAACGGCCGCGGGCCGCGTTCCGGTCATTGCCGGTGCCGGGTCGAACAACACGGTCGAAGCTGTCCGCTTCGTTCAATTCGCTGAAAAAGTCGGGGCGGATGCCGCGCTGGTCGTTACACCGTATTACAACAAACCGACTCAGCGCGGTCTGATCGCGCATTTCGAGGCTCTGCATGCGGCCGCGGATATCCCGATCATCATCTACAACATTCCGGGCCGTTCAGTCATTGATATGACGCCTGCCACAATGGGTGAACTGGCCAAGCTTCCCCGTATCGTCGGGGTCAAGGATGCAACGGGCGACCTGGCCCGTGTCAGCCAGCAGCGCGCTGCCTGTGGCGCAGATTTCTGCCAACTGTCCGGCGAAGACGCCACGGCCCTTGGGTTCAATGCCCATGGTGGTGTTGGCTGCATCTCGGTGACTGCAAACGTGGCACCCAAGCTCTGCGCCGAATTCCAGCAGGCCACGCTGGCTGGAGATTATGCAAAAGCGTTGGAGTATCAGGACAAACTGATGCCGCTGCATGAGGCGATCTTCATCGAGCCGGGTCTTGTCGGTGCCAAATATGCGCTCAGCAAACTGGGCCTTTGCAGCACCGAAGTCCGCTCCCCCCTGACTGAACTGGAAGACAGCACCAAGGATGCAATTGAGGCCGCAATGGCCCATGCTGGCCTGATCTGACTGGTATTTCAGAATACGACGAAGGGCGGCCTCGAACCTTGAGCGCCGCCCTCTTTTCGATGTATCCAGACTTCATCTGGCTAAAAATATCCCGGGGAAGTCGCGGCTTGCCGCGATTTGGGGCAGAGCCCCTCTACCGTTTCCCGTAGTAGAGCCCGACGACATGTTCGGCCTGCGCAAAAAACAACCAGCGCGACGTTGCCACGCCTGCCAGGTGGGATGCCACAGCCAACAGGGCGAATACGTGATTGAACGGCAATAGCAGAAGCAAAACCGGCAGTACAAAGGCCAGAACAAACGAGAATACCCGCAGTTTCTCTGCGTGTTTGCGACCCACCACGTGAACAAACTCCCGCAGTAGATAATTGGTTCCGGTATGCGGCGGCTCAAAGGCGCGGACGGAGCCGCGTGAGCCAAGCCCGGTGGCTGTTCCCAGATCCGTTCCCGATGATGCAAACGCCTGATCCCCCTTGCGCCAGTACAGGATCTGCACCAGCGCCGCGATCAGCAGCAGAGGTAGAGCTGCGCTTGTCTGACCAGCCAGCAATGCACCGCCGGCCAGGCTGAAGCTGAGGAACATGGCGGGTGTCAGGTTCATATTCCAGCGTGGGATGGTCTTGAGCTGCGTGTAGATCATCGAGGTCGTGAACACTGTGGCCAGCGACAGCACTGCGCCGATCCAACCCAGAAAACTCCAGCGTTGGTCAAGAAACACCACGCCAATCGCATAGAGTCCCATGATGACCAGCGCGAGTACGGCACACCAACCTTCACGGCTGAGCCAGCTGGTTTTCCATTGAGTGAAGGCCTTCAAGGCCCGTTCCGGATGGCCGAGGTGGAACGTCGAGGCCAAAAGCCCGCCGACGGCCAGACCATAGGCAATGGCGAAGAACACAAAAGCTATCCAACCCGAGACAGCCGGAAACCCCAGGCCAAGGAAGAACAGCAGTCCAAATCCCAGACCTGACAGGGTGGTGAACAGGATGACGGAGGGTGCGGGATGCATCAGAGTTTCTCCAACGTCTTGTCGAGCCAGCCGAGGAACCCTTTGGGCTCGTCGGCGATGGGTGCCAGCAGGGGGGCCAGTATGTCGATCTGGTCTTCCACTGTGTCCTTGGGGCGCGGGGGCAGGTATTTGTTGACGGGTTTGGTGCCCATCTCCGGCATCAAATCTATGCCGCCTCGTTCTGCAACCAGCTGGCTGACATCGCTGTCAGGGTCGC
The DNA here is from genome assembly GCF_059610465.1 of Ruegeria sp. CDSC085. NCBI lineage: Bacteria > Pseudomonadati > Pseudomonadota > Alphaproteobacteria > Rhodobacterales > Roseobacteraceae > Ruegeria > Ruegeria sp. CDSC085. The sequence continues at coordinate 95,033 of NZ_JBXWNR010000015.1, forward strand.
CCAGATCGCCAAAGTGCCTTGCGCCCGCAGGGCAGGTGCGAACACAGGAGGGGATACGGTCGACTTCTGGGAGGTTCTCGTTGTAGATGCGGTCAACACAAAGTGTGCATTTCTTCATCACGCCTTCGGCCACATCCAGCTCCCGCGCACCGTAGGGGCAGGACCAGGCGCACAGGCCGCATCCGATACAATCGATTTCATTGACCAACACGATGCCATCCTCGACCCGCTTGTAGCTGGCTCCGGTGGGGCAAACGGTAACGCAGGGCGCGTCTTCGCAATGCAGGCAGGATTTCGGGAAGTGGATCAGCTGGGCGTGCCCATCGGCAGGTTGCACTTCGTAGGAATGCACGCGGTTGAGGAAGGTGCCCGAAGGGTTTGCACCGTAGGCGTCCTGATCCGAAAGCGGGGCCCCGTAGTTTTCAGTGTTCCAGCCTTTACAGGAAATAACGCAGGCGTGGCAGCCAACACAGGTGTCCAGGTCGATGACCAGACCCATCTTGCGGTCGGTGGAGTTTGGTAGCTGGGTCATGTCAGTGAACCTCTGCTGTGGGGGGCAGGTGAGGGGGTCAGCCCCCTCTTGAGCCTGCGGCTCAATTCACCCCCGGGATATTTTTGGCCAGATGAAGTGCGGATCCGGGTCATTTACCCACCTTCCAGACCAGGTTCTTAGGGCCGGTTCCGACCGGAGATTGGATCGGGTCGAAACTCGGCTGGCTTTGCGCATCGGCGGGCGCGTCGGTTTTTTCGATTTTAACCTTCAGGTCGAACCATGCCGCCTGACCTGTGATCGGGTCCGAGTTGGCCCAGCGCATTCCATCTTCTTTGGACGGCAGCAATTCGTGAATCAGGTGGTTGAGCAGGAAGCCTTTGGTCGCCTCCGGCGCGTCGTTCTGCAAGGCCCAGGCACCTTTGCGTTTGCCGATTGCGTTCCACGTCCAGACCGTGTTGTCGTTCAGCGCGGCCATCTCCATCACAGGCACGGTGATCTCACCATGGGGGGAACTGACTTTTGCCCAGTCTCCGTCTTGCAGGTTGTGTTCTCGCATTAGTTTGGTCGGGACATAAAGCGGGTTGTGCCCGTGCAATTGGCGCAGCCAAGCGTTCTGTGTACCCCAACTGTGATACATGGCCATTGGGCGTTGGGTCAGGGCGTTGACGGTGAAGCCTTCATTGCCCTGCTGGTCGGTTTCGTACCAGATCGGCAGCGGATCCATGGTGTCCTTGATGCGCTGGCGCAGGTGCTCGGGCGGCTGGCGGTCTCCGTGACCTTCGGCAGCCAGCTGGAAACGGCGCATCGGTTCGGAATAGAGCTGGAACAGATAGGGCTGAGGGCTGTCATAGATGCCCATCCCGACGGCCCAGTCCTGATACGCGGTGTTCCACGGCTTGTAGTAATCCGCGCCTTTCGGGATATGCGCCAGATAAAACCCGCCGTTTTCGATATACTGGTTCAGCTGGTTCGGATTGACTTCGCCGCGGCCTTCCTTGTCGCCATCCGGACCCCGGAAGCCGGCCAGCGGGCCGATGCCGGGGCGTCGTTCGTGGTTGACGATGTAATCTGCGTAGTCTTTCCACTTTGGGCTGCCGTCTTCATTCGTGAAACCCGGCAAGCTCATGCGGTTGGCCAGTTCGATCAGAACCGACTGGAAGCCACGCACGTCGCGGTCGGGTTCGACCACCGGCCAGCGGATGGAATCTGCTGCGGCGTCGGCCTCGCAGATCGGGCGGTCCAGCAGAGAGATACAGTCGTGTCGCTCTAGATAGGTGGCGTCGGGCAGGATCAAGTCGGCATAAGCCACCATTTCCGAAGAATAGGCATCGGAGTAAATGATGCGCGGGATGACGTAATTGCCGTCTTCGGTTTTGGCCGTCAGCATCTCCATCACACCTTTGGTGTTCATGGATGAGTTCCACGACATGTTCGCCATATACATGAACAGCGTGTCGATCTTGTAGGGATCACCGGCAGCCGCGTTCGAGATCACCATATGCATCAACCCGTGCACGGACATCGGGTTTTCCCAGGTAAATGCCTTGTCGATGCGCTGAGGTGTACCGCAGTCGTCCAGCAGCAGGTCTTCGGGACCCCGTGGAAAGCCCAGATGCGGGCCGTTCAGCGGGCGCCCTGGTCGCCTGTCGCCATGGGGGGTCGGGTGCGCTTCAACTGGTTTGGGGTAGGGTGGCTTGAAGCGGAAACCGCCTGGCACCTCGACTGTTCCCAGCAGGATCTGAAGCACGTGCAGAGCGCGGCAGGTCTGGAATCCGTTGGCATGGGCCGAAATGCCCCGCATGGCGTGGAAGCTGACGGGACGACCAGTCATCTTGGTGTGCTTTTCACCCCGAAAATCAACCCATTCCTGATCCAGTTCGATCGCTTCGTCAAAGGCGACCCGGGCGATTTCGGCGGCAATAGCCCGGATACGTTGGGCGGGGATGCCACAGCGATCGGCCACCGCCTCGGGCGCGTGTTCGTCGCTGAGGTATTTCTCGGCCATCAGGTGGAAAACGGGACGGTGCGTCACACCGTCCTTGTCATAGGTCGCCGACAGGTCCGGGCGCACGCCGGGCTTGTCGAATGCGGTTGGCTTGCCCGTTTTGCGATCAATAACCAGCGGCTTGCCGTCCTCGTCGCGCAGGAACAGACCCTTTTCCGCACCCTCGCTAGCGTTCAACAGAACCGGCGCATTGGTATAGCGGCTCAGGTAATCCAGATCGATCTTGCCGGCTTTCATCAGCACGTGGATCAGCGACAAAATGAACAGCCCATCTGTTCCGGGTGTGATGCCGACCCAGTCATCGGCAACAGCGTTATAGCCCGAGCGGATAGGATTCACACCGATCATCCGTGCGCCGCGTGCCTTGATCTTGCCAATCCCCATTTTTATCGGGTTGCTGTCGTGATCCTCGGCCACGCCAAAGAGCATGAACAGTTTGGTGTGATCCCAGTCGGGCTGACCAAACTCCCAAAACGCGCCACCCATCGTGTAAATACCGCCGGCGGCCATGTTGACCGAGCAGAAGCCGCCATGGGCTGCATAGTTCGGAGTGCCGAAATTCTGGGCCCAGAAACTGGTGAAGCTCTGACTCTGGTCGCGGCCAGTGAAGAAGGCCAGCTTTTGCGGTGCGGTTTCATGCAGTTCGTTCAGCCAGCCAACAGCAGTGCTGAGCGCCTCGTCCCACTCGATTTCGCGAAATTCACCCGAGCCGCGTGGGCCGACACGCTTGAGCGGTTTGCGTAGGCGAGAGGGGGCGTTGACCTGCATAATCCCGGCAGAGCCCTTGGCACACAGCACACCCTTGTTGACCGGGTGGTCTCGGTTTCCTTCAATATAGGCAACCTTGCCGTCTTTCATGTGAACGTTGATGCCGCAGCGGCAGGCGCACATATAACAGGTGGTTTTGCGGACCTCGTCCGAAACTTTCGGAGACGTTTCAAGGATCGGCTGCTGATGGGTCATTGGCGGGTCCTGTCGGTTGTGTCGGGAGGACTGTGTCACTTTCCTTCCGGTTTGAGAACATCGTTCTGGAAACGACGCGAGTTCTGGGCATTATTCCCTGATAGCTTGCAGTGCGGTCACGGCGATCATCTGGGTCACATCTTCGGCGCTGCATCCGCGGGACAGGTCGTTGGCAGGCTGGGCCAGCCCCTGCAGAACCGGGCCGATCGCGGCGTAGCCACCCAGCCTTTGAGTGATCTTGTAGCCGATATTGCCGGCGTCGAGATTGGGAAAGACCATCACGTTGGCCTGACCGGCGACCGAAGATCCGGGCGATTTGCGATCCCCGACCGAGGGCACGAAGGCCGCGTCGAACTGAAGCTCGCCATCGACCTCGAGATCCGGGGAAATCTGGCGCAGTGTTTCGGTGGCTTCGATCACCTTGTCTACATCGGGATGGCTTGCGCTGCCCTTGGTCGAGAAGCTGAGCATGGCGATTTTGGGGTCAACCCTCAGCAGTGCCCGCGCCGACTTGGCCGAGGCGACGGCAATTTTGCTCAACTCGTCAGCGCTGGGATCGATGACCAGACCGCAGTCCGAATAGAGCATTGCCCGCGCTCCGGGCTGTGCGTTTTCCGGCGGGTACATCAGGAAAAAGGACGATACCATTCCTGCATCAGGGGCCATGCCGATCACCTGAATGGCCGCGCGTACAATGTTTCCGGTCGTGTGAACGGCGCCACCTACGGTTCCAGTGGCCCGCCCGCTGCGTACCAGCATGGCGGCATAGACAGGCGGTGTTTCAACGGCGGCACGGGCCTTGGTTGGATCGACGCCCTTGTGTTGGCGCAGTTCAAAATAGGTTCGGGCAAATTCCTCGGTCAGGTCCGAGGTCGCCGGGTCGTGAACCATGACGTTCTCAGAGGGAGCGGCATTCTGGTTTTTGAGGGCGGCTTCGACTTCGGCTTGTGGGCCGACCAGAATGACATCAGCCAGCCCGGTCTGCTGGGCGGCCAGCGCCCCCGCAACAACGCGGGGATCACTGCCTTCGCATAAAGAAATCACAGGGCGGGAGGCCGGGGCGTTCTGACGCAACAGCTCAATGGGTGTCATTGTCATACGCTCTGGCCTCGTCCTTTGATCAAGCTTCCTGATCTTTCATTTCGTCGGCTGAGATTCCGGCGACTGCGACGGGTTTTTTCATTGCGTCGCGGCGGAAGGGCTCG